>NZ_CAXAPA010000006.1:0-343412 GCF_963970835.1 Pseudomonas sp. EA_15y_Pfl1_P101
GCGCTCCCAATAAAGTATTTTCACCCGATTACGGGGGCGATTCAGAAAAACAAAAAGCACGGGGTCGAACACCGCCACTTTGATATCCAATTCGACCAAGGCGGCGAGGCCGTCGATGGATTTTCGGAAGTCGACAGGCTTGGGGTAGAGGTAGACTTTTTCAACTTTGGCGTCGGGGCGCATCATAACTGCGGGCTCCTGATGGGAATCGGGAGCACAGCATCAGGCTTCAACGGGCAGTTTTGAATGTGTACATGGTGGATCGCTTACAATCGGACCGCCTGATTTTCAGCGCGCGAGCCTGTTCCAGCTGTCGCAGCATAAATGCGCGCTTGTGCAGATCATTGCCCGCCAGTGATAGCGCCAGGTCACGGTCGATCCAGCGCCTGATACGCAGGTACAGCCAGCCGTGAAAATACAGGCCGGCAAGCGTTGTGACTACAATGATGAAGTAATCCATGGAGGTCCTGGCTAGGCGTGGAGTGCTACCGTTCGTCGAGTTTTCTGGTACGGGCTGTCTGTACTCAGGCTGAATGAAAGCAATTTTCTGCGGCGCTTGCCGTGACAGGCGTCAAGCTGCAGCGTTTAATGAACACCTGTCCTTTGGAGTTGATGCTATGCGTAAGTCCGTTTTACTGGTTGCCTGCTTTACCACCCTGTCGTTGCTGCTGGGTGGCTGCGCCTCGAGTCTGACCGGTGACTCGTACTCCCGCGACGAAGCGCGTCGTGTTCAGACCGTGCGCATGGGGACCATCGAATCCCTGCGCCCCGTGAAAATCGAAGGCACCAAGACCCCAATCGGCGGCGCTGCTGGCGCAGTCATCGGCGGCGTTGGCGGCAGCGCTATCGGTGGCGGTCGTGGCAGCATCGTGACTGCCGTGATCGGTGCCGTTGCTGGTGGGTTGCTGGGCTCGGCCACCGAAGAAGGCCTGACCCGCACCCAGGGTGTGGAAATCACCGTACGCGAAGACGACGGCAGCATGCGCGCCTATGTGCAGGCTGTGCAGGAGAATGAAATCTTCCGCATTGGCGACCGTGTACGCATCATGACCGTTGATGGTACTAGCCGCGTTACGCGCTAAGCGCTGGTTGTAGAAATACAAAACCCCAGCCGCGTGACCGGTTGGGGTTTTTTGGTTTTATGGGGGGTGGCCGGTTTGAACTGCAAAAAATGCAGGCAATAAAAAACCGCCTTAGTAGGGCGGTTTTTTATTGCAAACCCAATTATCGACTGGGCTGCGACTTCAAAGATGCATTGACCTGCATTCAAAGGCCCACGTGTTCCGTTAAGTGCGCTGGAGGAAAGGCCTGACTTTAGGAGGGCCGAGTCTGTCGATGTTTGCACAACGTACGTGGAACCTCGTAGTGAATATCCTGCGTTTCTACCACGTGTGGGTATTTCTGCGGGACAGCTTCGATGACCTGTAGGTCTGAGAAGTGGCGCCGCCTCGGTTTAAGCCGAGGCGGCTTTTTGGTTTTCAGGGCTGTCAGTTCAAACCTGACGTTACGGCCTTCTTGCGACTCGCCATCGCTGTCACCGCATAACCAATACACGCCGCCAATATCGAACCGGTCAAAATCCCCATGCGGTCCTCACCCGCGAACTCACTGGCACCCGGCACGAATGCCAGCGAGCCCACAAACAAACTCATGGTGAAGCCGATGCCGCACAGGATCGACACACCAAACACCTGACCCCAGTTTGCGCCGTTGGGCAGGGCAGCGATGCCGGTCTTGATGGCCAGCCAAGTGAGCCCGAACACACCAACGGTCTTGCCGATCAACAGGCCCGTGGCGATGCCCATAGGCACATGGTGAGTGAAGCTTTCCAGGCTGACACCCGTCAGCGAGACCCCGGCGTTGGCGAAGGCGAACAGCGGCAGGATGGCGTAGGCCACCCACGGGTGCAGGGCGTGCTCCAGCGTGAGCAATGGCGACGACTCGGCGTACTTGGTGCGCATCGGGATGCAGAATGCCAACGTTACACCGGCGAGCGTCGCGTGCACGCCGCTCTTGAGTACACACACCCACAGGATCAGGCCAATAATCAGATACGGTCCGAGTTTGATAACACCCAAGCGGTTCATCGCAACCAAGGCGATCAAGCAGGCACCTGCACCTGCCAGGGCGGCGCCGGACAGGTCGGCGGAATAGAAAATGGCGATCACGATGATCGCGCCCAGGTCGTCAATAATCGCCAGGGTCATCAGGAACAGCTTCAGCGACACCGGCACACGTTTGCCCAGCAGGGCCAGCACGCCGAGGGCGAAGGCAATGTCGGTGGCCATCGGGATCGCCCAACCCGAAAGGGCCGCGGGATAGTCCTTGTTGATCGCCCAGTAGATCAGCGCTGGCACCACCATGCCGCCGATGGCCGCTGCGCCGGGCAGCACCACTTGCGAGGGCTTGGACAGGTGGCCGTCGAGCAGCTCGCGCTTGACCTCAAGGCCGATCAGCAGGAAGAACAAGGCCATCAGGCCATCGTTGATCCAAAGCAAGGCGGGCTTGGCGATTTTCAACGCGCCAATCTGCGCCACTACCGGTACGTCGAGAAACGCGCTGTACAGGTGCGACAAAGGCGAATTATTGATGATCAGGGCCAGGGCGGCTGCCGCGATCAACATCAGACCGCTGGCGGCTTCCAGCTGGAAGAAACGGGTGAAAGTGCTACGCAGAGGCAAGGGACGCTCTCCAATCCAAGTTCAATAGGTGGGTACCCTAACCCGTACCGTTAGCTGTTAAAACAAAATTTATATTCTTATTTGTTATAAACGGTGGTTCGCGATGACGTTACGTCGAACCCTCGCAATTGTGTCCTCAATTGAGCCGGTACTGTATCTGTGTGGTGTGTAGGAAACCCCATAAAATCAGGGCTTACACCATCAGAGAAACTCTCCATGAGCGACCAACGTCCCTGGGCCCGCGAAGCCATTCGTATCATTGAAGCAGACTTCCAGCGCAGCGCCGACACGCACCTGATTCCCTTGCCATTGCCGGGGTTGCCGGGTATCGAGTTGTACTTCAAGGACGAGTCCAGCCACCCCACGGGCAGCCTCAAGCATCGGCTGGCTCGCTCGCTGTTCCTGTATGCGCTGTGCAACGGTTGGCTCAAGCCTGGCGCGCCGGTGATCGAAGCGTCCAGCGGGTCGACGGCGATTTCCGAAGCTTACTTCGCCCGTCTGCTCGGCTTGCCATTTATTGCGGTGATGCCGGCCACCACCTCCCAGGAAAAAATCGCGCAGATTGCTTTCTACGGCGGTAAAAGCCACCTGGTACAGGACCCGACGCAGATCTACGCGGAGTCCGAGCGCCTGGCACTGGAAAGCGGTGGCCATTTCATGGACCAGTTCACCTACGCCGAGCGCGCCACCGACTGGCGTGCGAACAACAACATCGCCGAATCGATCTTCCAGCAGATGCGTTTCGAGCAGCATCCGGAACCGAACTGGCTGATCTCCAGCCCCGGCACTGGTGGCACCACAGCAACTCTCGGCCGTTATGTGCGCTATCGCCAGCATTGCACCCGTGTGTTGTGTGCTGATGCCGAGCGCTCCGTGTTCTTTGATTTCTATCAGAGTGGCGACGCGAGTTTGCGCCTGGACTGTGGCTCGCGCATCGAAGGGATTGGTCGGCCTCGGGTCGAGGCATCCTTTTTGCCAAAGGTGATTGATGCGATGGTCAAGGTGCCGGATGCGCTCTCGCTGGCGGCCATGCATTACCTTGCTGCACGGCTTGGACGGCGGGTCGGCGGTTCCAGCGGGACCAACCTGATTGGCGCGCTGGTGGCGGCCCAGCAGATGAAAGCGTCGGGGGAGTCGGGCTCGATCGTGGCGATCTTGTGTGATGGGGGTGAGCGGTATGCCACCACCTATTACGATCAAGCGTGGCTGGCGGGGCAGGGCTATGAATTGGGCGGGCTGATTGCGGCCGTTGCGGCCAGTGTGGAGCGGGGTGAGCCGTTACCGGACAGCATCCTGCGCGCAAATATCTAAGTCGCAGCGGCAAGTTGTAAGCGCCAAGCTACAAGAAAAAGCAGGTTACCTATCCGCTTTTAGCTTGCAGCTTGAGGCTTACAACGCGAAGCTTCAGCCCTGGCTGCCCAACATATCCCGCGCCAACGCCTCAGCAATCCGAATCCCATCCACACCCGCCGACAGAATCCCCCCGGCATAACCGGCGCCTTCACCGGCCGGGAACAGGCCTTTTACGTTCAAGCTCTGCATCGATTCGTTACGGGTTATCCGCAGCGGCGACGAGGTGCGCGTCTCGATACCGGTCAACACCGCGTCGTGCAGCGAATAGCCCTTGATCTGTTTCTCGAACGCTGGCAACGCTTCGCGGATCGCCTCGATGGCGAAGTCCGGCAACGCCAGGGCCAGGTCACCGAGAGCAACGCCAGGCTTGTAGGAAGGTTGCACACTGCCGATAGCGGTAGACGGCTTGCCGGCGATGAAATCGCCCACCAATTGCGCCGGGGCCTCGTAGTTGCTGCCGCCGAGGATGTAGGCGTGGGACTCCAGACGTTCCTGCAACTCGATACCCGCCAGCGGGCCACCTGGGTAATCCACTTCAGGCGTGATGCCGACCACGATGCCGGAGTTGGCATTACGTTCGTTACGCGAGTACTGGCTCATGCCGTTGGTGACGACGCGGCCCGGCTCGGAGGTCGCAGCAACCACGGTACCGCCTGGACACATGCAGAAGCTGTAGACCGAGCGGCCGTTCTTGGCGTGGTACACCAGCTTGTAGTCGGCGGCGCCGAGTTTTGGGTGCCCGGCGTATTTGCCCAGGCGCGCAGCGTCGATCAGCGACTGCGGGTGTTCAATACGGAATCCCACCGAGAACGGCTTGGCTTCCATGTAAACCCCACGGCTGTGGAGCATGCGGAAGGTATCGCGGGCGCTGTGGCCGAGGGCCAGGATCACATGCCTGGACGGGATCTGCTCGCCGCCATCGACGACCACGCCGTTCAACTGGCCGTCTTCGATCAGCACGTCGGTAACCCGCTGCTCGAAGCGCACTTCACCGCCCAGGGCGATGATCTGCTCGCGCATGTTCTCCACCACGCCGGTCAGGCGGAACGTACCGATATGCGGCTTGCTGACGTAGAGAATTTCTGCCGGCGCACCGGCCTTGACGAACTCGTGCAGGACTTTGCGGCCGTGGAATTTCGAGTCCTTGATCTGGCTGTATAGCTTGCCATCGGAAAAGGTCCCGGCGCCGCCTTCACCGAATTGCACGTTGGATTCGGGGTTGAGCACATTTTTGCGCCACAGGCCCCAGGTGTCCTTGGTGCGCTGGCGCACTTCCTTGCCGCGTTCGAGGATGATCGGCTTGAAGCCCATCTGCGCCAGCAACAGCCCGGCGAAAATGCCGCACGGGCCAAAGCCGACGACGATTGGACGTTCTGTCAGGCCTTCCGGCGCCTGGCCGACCACTGTGTAGCTGACATCCGGCGCCGGGTTGACGTTGCGGTCATCGGCGAACTTGAGCAACAGCGCCGCTTCGCCCTTCACGTTCAAGTCGATGGTGTAGATGAAACACAGCTCCGACGATTTCTTGCGGGCGTCGTAGCTGCGCTTGAACAGGGTGAAATCGAGCAGGTCATCACTGGCGATGCCCAGGCGCTGCACGATGGCGGGCCGCAGGTCTTCTTCGGGATGGTCGATAGGCAGCTTGAGTTCGGTGATTCGTAACATGACAGGATCCGGTAGGCGGCTGGCTGATTGGCCGGCTGTTTTGCAAACCGGCGATTATAAGCCCCAATGGCCGATTCCCGTCATGTTAAAACAACGCAGTGCCGAGTCAGTCGTCGCGCGAGCCGCCAAACGAGGCGCAACCGCGCTGTACCTGACCGTTGACGCGCAACTCGGCGGTCATGTGTTGCAGGCTGCCGCTCACGCTGTCGATGCAACGTTGCGGGGCCACCCACAGTTCGACGTGCTGGTTGTTGGCTTCAGTCATCAGGTTGAAGCGGCCGTCACCGATCTGCTCTTCCACATAAGGCACTGCCAGTGGCGGCTGGCCTTCACGTTCCAGCACCATGCCCTTGGCCGTCACGTTCATTGCCCAGGCCGGTTTGTGGCCGTTGGCGCGCAGGATCATGCGCTTGAAGTCCGGATCGTCGCAGGCCGAGGTCGAACGTTCAACACGATACAGTTGTTGCAGGTCCACGCTGCCTTGGGTGCCGCTGGCAACCCCCGAGAACTTGCCGCGCAGGTCGGCAAACAACGCGCCTTGCTGGCCGGCCAGGGAGGCCGCTTCCTGCAGGATGCTGGTGCCGCCGGTGTCGTTGACCACGTAGTTGCGTTTGTCGTTGCACGGCTGGAACAGCAGTTTGTCGCCGACTGCCGTGAGTTCGCCCTGCATACGGGTCAGCCCGGCGAGAGACGGCTTGGCCGGGTCGCTGTCGAACATCTGGCAGGCGGCGAACAGGGGAAGCAAGGCAAGTAGAGTTAGGGTGTGGGCGGCGCGCATTATCGGTCTCCAGACAAGTGCCGCCACGTTACGCACGCCGGCGTTGCACCACAACCCCGGCTGCCAGATTCAGTCAAATCTGACAGGTATCCGATTCAACCCACCATAAAGGTCTGACCTGTCTGTAAACCTTCAACACTTTTTGCGTAGGCCAGCGCTACGTCGGCGGCTGGAGCTGGTTTGTAGCCGCGAAAATATGGCGCGTAACTGTCCATGGCTTCGAGCAGGACCGTCGGGCTCACGGCGTTGATACGCAGGCCGCGCGGCAATTCAATTGCCGTCGCTTTGACAAAGGCGTCAATGGCGCCGTTGACCAGCGCAGCCGAGGCGCCGGTGGGGATGGGGTCGCGATTCAGAATGCCACTGGTGAAGGTAAACGAGGCGCCATCGTTGGCGTATTCACGACCGATCAACAGCAGGTTGACCTGGCCCATCAGCTTGTCACGCAGGCCCAGCTCGAAATCGCTTTCGCTCATGTCGCCCAGCGCGACGAAGTTCACGCTGCCGGCTGCGCAGACCAGGGCATCGAATGTGCCGGTCTGCTCGAACAGTTTGCGGATTGACGCGCTGTCGCTGATATCCACCTGGAAGTCGCCGCTGCTGCGGCCGATGCTGATCACTTCGTGGCGCTGAGCCAGTTCCGCCTTGACTGCCGAGCCGACGGTGCCACTGGCGCCAATCAATAGGATTTTCATGGTGCTGTTCCTCCAAGGGTAAGTGAAGGTTCAGTGTAGAGTGGCTTTTTAAGCGGATAAACGCACTAATGGGCAACCTTTGGTTTTCAAATGGAAACAATCCATGAGCGAAATGGATGACTTGGCGGCCTTCGCCGTGCTGATCGACGCCGGCAGTTTTACCGTGGCCGCGGAGAAACTGGGCTGTAGCAAAGGGCAGTTGTCCAAGCGAATCAGCCAGTTGGAAGCACAGCATTGTGTGGTGCTGCTGCACCGCACGACGCGCAAGCTCAGCCTGACTGCAGCCGGTGCGGCATTGCTGCCCCAGGCTCAGGCATTGGTGGTGCAGGTGGATCGCGCCCGTCAGGCGTTGGCCCGGCTAAAGGACGATCTGGCCGGGCCGGTGCGTATGACGGTTCCGGTCTCCTTGGGCGAAACCTTCTTTGATGGCTTGTTGCTGGAGTTTTCCAAACAGTACCCGCAGGTGCAGATCGAGCTGGAGCTCAACAACAGTTACCGGGACCTGGCGCGGGATGGTTTTGACTTGGGGGTACGCTCAGGCGCGATTGAAAACGAGCGCCTGGTGGTCAAGCCTCTGCTGGCCTGGCATGAAATGACCTGCGCCAGCCCGGCGTACCTTGAGAAGCATGGCGAACCGGAGACACCGGCCGACTTGGCCGCCCACACCTGCCTGCTCAACAGCCACTACAGCGGCCGTGAAGAGTGGTTGTACCACCAGCAGCACGAACTGCTGCGGGTGCGGGTGAGCGGTACCTTTGCCTCCAATCACTACAACTTGTTGAAAAAGGCTGCGTTAGTGGGCGCAGGTATCGCACGCTTGCCGTCCTACGTTCTGCCCGCAGAATTGGCTGACGGCCGCTTGCGCTGGCTCCTGCGTGATTATCAGACGCGAAGCATGCCGATGTACCTCGTGCATCCCTATCAGGGCGGTCTGCCGCGTCGCACCCAGGTGCTGGCTGACTACTTGGTGGACGGGTTCAAGCGCAGCGGCAAGGCCCTCGACCGACTCTAAGCGTAGCGACGCGCGATCAAGTGATCGATGGACAGGCGCCCCGGTCCTTTGGCTACGAGTATCAACAGCAGCGCAATCCAGGTGCCATGGGTCGGGTAGGCGTCCGGGTAGACGAACAGCTGAATCACCAGGGTCATGCCGATCAGGGCCAAGGCCGAGAAGCGCGTAGCGAAGCCTACCAGGATCAACACCGGGAAGAAGTGCTCGGCAAACGCCGCCATATGCGCCGCCACCTCCGGTGATAGCAGCGGCACGTGGTATTCGCTGCGAAACAACGGCAATGTCGAGGCGGCCAGTTTCGGTTCGCCCAGTTGGAAGGTGCCGCTGACCAAATCAATAACGAATCCTTCGACCTTGGTTTGCCCGGATTTCCAGAACACTGCGGCAATCGAAAAACGCGCGACAAAGGCAATCAGGCTGTAAGGGATTTGTTCGAAAAGCGCGATGACCCGATTGATCAGGCCTGATGGACGAGTGTTCATGGCGATACCTTTTGTTCTAGATGCAAATGAGTAATGGCGTTGTGGCTGATCAGCAGCGTGAGGCATTGGTGCAGGTCGAACTCGGCCGCTGCGTCAAGCGCATGCTCCACGGCTTTTTCCAAGGCATTGCCATGGGCCAGGCTGTTGATAAACGCCACTGAGCCACTGTCGGTAGCAAATACCCTGACCTCCAGCCCCTGACGTACTACCAGCGCACTCTGGGCGTGCCAGGGATTCAGGGTGGCCAGGCCGCCTTCGGTCTGGTGCGCGGCCCATACCGCCACCACCGCGTAGGCAGAATTCAAGGTGGCAAGGGATGGATGCAGTTGCAGGCGCAATTTCCCCAGGTCTGTTTGGCCTTGCAGTGCTTGAAGAACAGTCGGTTGGTCGAGTGGCTGGGTGTCCGCCGCGTGATAGGCGCGCACACGCAGTCGTTCCAAACGCGCCATATCGGCCAGGTAGGGCACGCTGGCGGCTGGCTCAAAGTCCTGGATAAATGCGGCGAGCGCACTGCCGTACTCGCTGATCAGCGGGCTGGTGGGTGGGCAAGCCCGGATAAACAGGCCGGCCATCGCACGGAAGAAGTCCTCGCCCACCAATTGCAATGTCACGGGGTAGGCCGTTGCGAGTGCGTTGATCAACGAACTGTGCACATTGTTGCGATACACCGCAAAACGGCTGGCCGGGTCGGCACCGTTGCTGCTGAACAGGCCATTGGGGCATGCCTGGTCCGGCGCCAGCAGCGCTGCGGCAAACTCGTCATGAAGGCTCATGGGCTCACCTGCGACAGACGCAGTTCGGCCTGTTGAGCCTCAGCCAGCAATACGCTGAACGCCGGCACTTGGTTGTCCCGTTCGATCAGCGTGGCTATCGGGCCTACGTGCGCCAATACTTTTTCGTAGAGCTGCCACACGGCGTTGTCGATAGGTGCGCCGTGATCGTCGATCAACAAGCGATCACCGAGGCTGTCAGTGTCTTCGGCAAAACCGGCCAGATGAATCTCGCCCACCGCATGCATCGGCAGGCCGTCGATGTAGGCAACCGGATCGCGTTGATGGTTGATGCACGACACATAGACGTTATTCACGTCCAGCAGCAAACCGCAGCCCGTACGGCGGATGATCTCACTGATGAAGTCGGTCTCATCCAGGGTTGAGCGCTGGAATTGCAGGTAAGTCGACGGGTTCTCCAGCAGCATTGGCCGCTTGAGGGTATTTTGCACGTGGTCAATGTGTTCGCACACCCGTTGCAGGGTCGCGCTGTCATAGGCCAGGGGCAGCAGGTCATTGAGAAACACCGGGCCGTGGCTTGACCAGGCCAGGTGTTCAGAAAAAGAGTGGGGTTGATAGCGTTCGATCAGCGTTGCCAACCGCGCCAGGTGCTCACGGTCCGGCGGGCCTTCTCCGCCGATGGACAGGCCTACGCCGTGCAATGACAGCGGGTACTGTTCGCGGATCAACCCAAGGTAGTGATGAAACGGGCCGCCGTCCACCATGTAGTTTTCGGCGTGCACTTCAAAAAAACCGATGTCGGGTGAGGTCTCCAGCACTGCAGTGAAGTGCTCATGCTTGAGCCCCAGCCCGACCCGGCGTGGGAGGCCGGGCGCCTGAGCCTGGGAGACGGCTTGCAGGGATGAAAGAGTCATCATCAGTACTCAGGTTTTATGAGGTTCAGGACTTGGCGGTGAAGGCCGCTTCCTGGCCGAAACCGGTCGGCGAGGTGGAGCTTGGGGTTTGGAGGCAGGTGCCGGTTGGAACCAGTTGCCAGGCGTTGGCCTGGTCCTTGGTTTTCGAGGTGCCGGCGCAGGAAGTGCCAGCGCCTGCGGCGCAATCGTTCTTGCCGGCTTCGGCGACACCGAAGCACTTTTGCATGTCGTCGGCGGCGTGGGCGGTGGTGGTCAGGGCAGACAGGCTCAGCGCGGAACCGAGGGCCAGGACGAGGGTGGCAGCGGACAGTTTGGTGGTCATGGTGTATCTCCTAGTGGGGTGGGTTGGCGGGCTTGAATGCCTGCTTGTAGCACTAGAGAGAGGGGCGTGGGGTTCGTTACAAATCAGCCGAAAATAGTTTCAAACAACGTAATTCCAGGGATCACACAAAGCAAATGTGGGAGCGGCGGTGCGACTTGCTCGCACCGCCGCTCCCACGTTTTTGATCCGGTTCATCCAGCAACCGTTTTTTAACCGCCGAGGTAGGCCTCGCGCACCTTCGGATCGGTCAACAACTGCTCGCCCGTACCCTGCATCACCACCCGGCCGTTTTCCAGCACGTAGGCCCGGTCAGCAATCTTCAGGGCCTGGTTGGCGTTCTGCTCCACCAGGAACACCGTCACACCGTCCTTGCGCAGTTGTTCGATGATGTCGAAGATCTGCTGGATGATGATCGGCGCCAGGCCAAGCGAAGGTTCGTCCAGCAGCAACAGCTTGGGCTTGCTCATCAGCGCCCGGCCGATGGCGAGCATTTGCTGCTCGCCGCCGGACATGGTGCCGCCGCGCTGGCTGAAGCGTTCCTTGAGTCGTGGGAACAGGTGCAGCACCTTGTCCATCTGCTCCTGGTAGTCGCCCTTGTCGGTGAAGAACCCGCCCATCGCGAGGTTCTCTTCCACGGTCAGGCGGGCAAACACCCGACGGCCTTCCGGCACCACGGCAATGCTCTTGCGCATGATCTCGGAAGAGGCCTGGCCCACCAGTTCCTCACCCATGTAGCGGATGCTGCCGCTGTGAGCCTGGGGCGAACCGCACAGGGTCATCAGCAGCGTGGATTTACCGGCACCGTTGGCGCCGATCAGCGTAACGATCTCGCCTTGGCGCACTTCCACGTTGACGCTGTGCAGGGCCTGGATCTTGCCGTAGAAAGTGGAAACGTTTTCGAATTGCAGCATTTTACGCTTCCCCCAAATAGGCTTTGATCACTTCAGGATTGTCGCGGATCTGCTCCGGCGTGCCGTTGGCCAACGGCGTGCCCTGGTTGATCACCACGATGTGGTCGGAAATGCTCATGACCAGTTTCATGTCGTGTTCGATCAACAGCACGGTGGCGTTGTTTTCTTCACGCAACACGCTGATCAGCGCCTTGAGGTCTTCGGTTTCCTTGGGGTTCAGACCCGCGGCCGGTTCGTCGAGCATCAGGATCCGCGGGCGGGTCATCATGCAGCGGGCGATTTCCAGGCGACGTTGCTGGCCATAAGCCAAGGTGCCGGCAGGGCGGTTGGCAAACTCGGTGAGGTTGACCTTGTCCAGCCAGTACTCCGCGTATTCCATGGCCTCGCTCTCGCTTTTGCGGAACGCCGGGGTCTTGAACAAGCCTGCGAAGAAGTTGGTGTTCAGGTGACGGTGCTGGGCAATCAGCAGGTTTTCGACCGCCGTCATGTCCTTGAACAACCGCACGTTCTGGAAGGTCCGCACCACGCCCTTGCGGGCGATCTCGTGACCGGCCAAACCCTGGATCGGCTGGCCATCCAGCAGGATGCTGCCACCACTCGGCTTGTAGAAACCGGTGAGGCAGTTGAACACCGTGGTCTTGCCGGCGCCGTTCGGGCCAATCAGCGCCACAACCTGTTTCTCTTTCACGGTCAGGGCCACGCCGTTGACCGCCAGCAAGCCGCCGAAGCGCATGCTCAGATTTTCGACTTTCAGGATCTCGCGGCTCATTTGCGCAGCTCCATGTGTGGACGTTGCATGGGCAGCAGGCCTTGAGGACGCCAGATCATCATCAGCACCATCATGGCGCCGAACATCAACATGCGGTATTCGCTGAACTCACGCATCATTTCCGGCAGCAGGATCATCACGATCGCCGCCAGGATCACGCCCAGTTGCGAGCCCATGCCACCCAGTACCACGATGGCGAGGATGATCGCCGACTCGATAAAGGTGAACGACTCCGGCGTCACCAGACCTTGGCGAGCGGCGAAGAAGCTGCCGGCGAAACCGGCGAATGTTGCCCCGAGGGTGAAGGCCGAAAGCTTGATGATTGTCGGGTTCATGCCCAGTGCACGGCAGGCAATTTCATCTTCGCGCAGTGCTTCCCACGCGCGGCCGATCGGCATGCGCAGCAGGCGGTTGATCACGAACAGTGCGGCCAGTGCCAGCAACAGCGCCACCAGGTACAGGAACACCACTTTGCTCACCGGGTTGTAGTCGATCCCGAAGTATTCGTGGAAGGTCTGCATGCCCTCTGCTGCGGTGCGGTCGAACGACAGCCCGAAGAAGGTGGGCTTGGGGATGCTGCTGATGCCGTTGGGGCCGCCGGTAATATCGGTGAGGTTACGCAGGAACAGACGGATGATTTCACCGAAGCCCAGGGTCACGATCGCCAGGTAGTCACCGCGCAAACGCAGCACCGGGAAGCCCAGCAGGAAGCCGAACGTCGCCGCCGCCATGCCCGCCAACGGCAGGCAGATCCAGAAGCCCCAACCCAGGTAGTGCGAGAGCAGCGCGTAGGTGTAGGCACCCACTGCGTAAAAGCCCACATAACCCAGGTCGAGCAGGCCGGCCAGGCCCACCACGATGTTCAGGCCAAGGCCCAGCAACACGTAGATCAGGATCAGGGTGGCGATGTCGACCGCGCCGCGCGAGCCAAAGAACGGCCAGATCAACGCGGCCACGATCAGGCCGATGATGATGTAGCGCTGGGTGCGTGGAAGGGTCAGGAATTGACTGACCTTAGGCGACACCAACGGACCACGGTTGCCCTTGAGCAAGGCGCTGACCTGCTGGGTGAACAGCACGCGCAGGAACAACAGTACCGAACACAGGGCGATGATGGTGAGGGTCACGGGACCGGTACCATGCACTTCCAGGTTGATGCCGACAATGCTCAGCTTGAGGCCGAGTACCGGGAAGGCCACTGCCCATACCAGCAAGGCGCTGAAAAACGCCGATTTAAGATATTTGCTCATACTTTCTCAACCTCCGGACGGCCCAGGATGCCGGTCGGACGGAACAACAGGACCAGAACCAACAGGCTGAACGCTACGACGTCCTTGTACTGGTCGCCGAAGATATCGGCACCAAAGGCTTCGGCCACACCCAGCACCAGGCCACCGAGCATGGCGCCCGGAATGCTGCCGATGCCGCCCAATACCGCTGCGGTAAAGGCTTTGAGACCTACCAGGAAACCGGCGTTGGGGTTGATCACGCCGTACTGCATGCTCAGCAGCACGGCCGCGACGGCCGCCAATGCGGCGCCGATCACGAAGGTCAGGGCGATGATGTTGTTGGTGTTGATGCCCAACAGGTTGGCCATCTTGATGTCTTCGGCACAGGCCCGGCAGGCGCGCCCCAGACGGGAACGGGAGATGAACAGGGTCAGGCCCAGCATGGCCACCAGGGTAACGACGAAGACCAGGACCTGCATGTACGAAATCAGCACTTCTTGTGCGCCGCCTGGGCCGAAGGAGAAGCTCCCCGGGATCAGGTTGGGAATGGACTTGTCCTTGGAGTCCTGGGACAGCAATACGGTGTTCTGCAGGAAAATCGACATGCCGATAGCAGAAATCAGCGGGATCAAACGGTTGCTGCCACGCAAGGGACGGTAGGCAACGCGCTCGATACTGTAGCCATAGGCACTGGTCACGACGATCGACGCCAGGAACGCGGCGGTCATCAACAGCGGCAGGGAGTGGATACCCAGCATGGCCAGCCCGGCAAGGGCGATGAAGGCCACGTAGGAACCAATCATGTAGACCTCGCCATGGGCGAAGTTAATCATTCCAATGATGCCGTAAACCATTGTGTAGCCAATGGCTATCAAGGCATAGGTGCTGCCAACGGTCATGCCGTTAACCAGCGTTTGGAAAAAATGATAGATCTCAGGCATTACAGCGCTCCTAAAAACCCGATACGCATTTCACTGGTGGAGTCATTTCCGGCCCGTGCCCTGTTCTGTGAGCAGGTTGCACAAAGCGTTTGCCAGCGAACCGCTGGTGACGGTTTTAAGATTTTCAGGTGAGCCAGCACCCGGATCGCGAGTGACAGGCCCATAAACCTCGTAAAACAAAGCCCACTGCTCTCACAGTGGGCTTGTTGGACCAGTAACGCCTGGCTTACTGAGGGGAAACTTCGGTTTTTGGTTTACCGAAGTGCCATTCGTAGACCACGAATTTGAAGTCCTTCAGGTCGCCCTTGGCGTCAAACGTCAGCTCGCCGGTAGGGGTCTTGAACGTGCCTGCGTGGATGGCTGCAGCCACTTTGGCGGTGTCTTCAGACTTCGCGGCAGCGATACCGCCGGCGATGACTTCAACAGCCGAGTAGGCCGGGAACACGAACGGACCGGTTGGGTCCTGCTTGTTCTTGGCGAACTCTTCAACGATTGCCTTGTTGGCCGGATCGGTGTCGAAAGACTTCGGCAGGGTGACCAGCAGGCCTTCGGAAGCGCCCTGGGCGATTTGCGAGATGGAGTCGTTACCGACACCTTCAGGGCCCATGAACTTGGCGTTTACGCCTTTTTCCTTGGCTTGGCGAAGGATCAGGCCCAGCTCAGGGTGGTAACCGCCGTAGTAGACGAAGTCGACGTTGGCTTGCTTGAGCTTCTGGATGAGGGAACCGAAGTCTTTGTCGCCAGCGTTGATGCCTTCAAAGAGGGCAACCTTGACGCCTTTTTTCTCGAGAGTCTGTTTAACGGCGGTAGCGATGCCTTCACCGTATTGCTGTTTGTCGTGAATCACAGCAACGACTTTCGGCTTCACGTGGTCGGCAATGTAGTTGCCAGCCGCAGGCCCCTGAGCGCTGTCCAGGCCGATAGTGCGGAAGATCAGCTTGTAGCCACGGGCAGTGATTTCCGGGCTGGTAGCCGCCGGGGTAATCATGATCACGCCTTCGTCTTCATAGATGTCGGAGGCGGGCTGAGTGGAGCTGGAGCAGAGGTGGCCGACCACGAACTTGACGCCGTCGTTGACCACTTTGTTGGCTACGGCAACGGCTTGTTTAGGATCGCAAGCGTCGTCGTATTCCTTGGCTTCGAGCATTTTGCCATCTACGCCGCCTTTGGCGTTGATGTCGGCGATGGCTTGCTTGGCACCCATGAATTGCATGTCGCCGTATTGCGTCACTGGGCCGGTTTTAGGGCCCGCAATACCGATCTTGATGGTATCGGCTGCGAACGAATGGCCGGCAACCCCAGCCAGGACCATAGCGGCAAACAGTTTGGAAATCTGCTTAGTAGCCTTATTCATAGTGCTCCACTCTTACTGTTGTATTTTTTATAGTTCTAGCGGCCTTGTGAGCTGCAGAACCGGATCAGATATCTCGGATATCCCCCCGGCAGTGCCCTGGCAACTGTACCGGTACAGTGTAGAGCGCCGGTTGATCGCTTGAAAAGCTGGCTGCTGGGGGCAAAACCCGGGTGTGTCGCATAAATGAAAGAAAAAGACAGAATTGCGGCGGGGTGATGCCAGAGTTCCGGGCAATCCTTGGCTTTCCTGACACTTTCAATCGGTAACTCATTTGCAACTGGGTTTTTCTACCTGATGCGTGACGTTATGATTGCGCCGATTTTTTCTTCAGGTGAAGTCCCATGACGCAAGAACCTAGCACCCTCTATGCCAAGCTGCTCGGCGAAACCGCCGAAATATCCTGGAAGGAGCTTGAACCGTTCTTTGCCAAGGGTGCCCTATTGTGGGTCGATGCCGGCCTGGATTTGATCGAGGCCGCCGAAGGCATGGCCGAAGATAACCGCGACAAAGTCTCTGCCTGGCTGGCTGCCGGGAGCCTTGGCGAAGTGTCTGCGACGCGGGCGCTGGACCTGGTGGAGCGTGATCCAGGCTTGTGGGCGGTGGTGGTTTCGCCTTGGATCCTGATCCAGGAAAGGGCAGCGCCTAGGAGGTGAGCACTAAAACGGTGCGCGTTTTGCCCGTTTAAAAGTGTGTAGCGGGGTAACCGCTGGCGTCGTGATGGCATCTTGCCGTGAAGAAAGGTCACAGCCCAGGATGACGCGCACGTCATGGGAACAGTTTTCCAAAGGCCGAAACGGCTGCAGAATTGTTTCTCGGTGTGAACAAGTACCCGGTAGCGGTGAGATCGCAGGGTAGAAAAGGGTGAAATCCGGTAGAGTTCGCCGCTTGTTATTCGGAGCTAGTCATGCCGTCAGCGCTGCCCCCTTCAGCGAAACCTTCGCACCAGTTGCTATACCTTATCTACGGTAAACAAGAGGTTTACCGGCGAGAGGCCAAGTTCAGCATTCTTACTGCCCTGGCGCAGCTCAAGCCTGGCGAGCCGCTGTGCATCCGGGTCATGACTGATCGGCCGCAGGACTTCACCGGCTGGCCGGTGGAGACCCTCGAGTTGGACGAGCAGACCCTGAGCCAATGGCAGGGCCACAACTGCTACCTCCATCGACGCAAGGCGTGTGCGATCGCCCAAGGGTTGACGTTGGCGGACAAAACCTTGTTCGTCGATACCGATACGCTGTTCCTGAAGTCGCCTCACCGTGTGTTCGAACTCATCGAGCCTGGCCAGTATGTGATGGACGAGTTTGAATACGACTGGAGCTACGTCTGCAAGCGCCCGGACTACCTCAAGCTGGGCAAGCACCTGCATGCCCATGGTGTGTCTGCCAGCAACAGCTTCAAGCTTTACAACAGTGGCCTGTGCGGTGTATGTGACACCGATGCGCCGCTGCTCGAAGCCGCGATACGCTGGATCGACGAGTGGACCCAGGGATCCTTCGACATCCACACCATCGAGCAAGTCGCGATTTCCTTTGCGATGCGTGGCAAGACGGTGCGTGAGTCCAAGAAGCTGGTCTATCACTACTACGCCGAAAAGCGCTTCTTCCATGCCATGCAAGCGCACTTTTTCAGCCTTCATGGCGAGACCTTCGGGCCTGAACTGGTCGCGCGTTGCCTGGACGTGCCACAGGTCAAGCCCGTGCCATCAGCCTGGCAGCGGCTGCTGATTAAATGGAAGCTGCGCAATCACCGCAAACATTTGAAAAGGGTCGGTCGCGACTTACTCTACGGCAGCGCGGCACCTGAGCATCCGTATTACGAGGTGTGCCGGCAGGGCTGGTGGGAGTCGGCTTCGCGTGAAATTCGCGGTTGGGATGAGGCTGAGCAGAAGAAGTTTTTCGGGACGCACGACACCGGTTGGCCGAAGCAACTGCCACGACCTGCCAAGGCTGCAGACGAACAAGCGATCGTCGATTACCTGCAACAACGAAGAGCCTAGTTAGACAGCGACGGCGCCCAGCGGCGCCGTCGCAATGCCTCAGCCGGTCTTACCGGTGTGGTTATTCAGCGAAATAACCTTGGTCTTCCCGATCCGGTGACGATAAATCTCACGCAAGTACTTGATGGCCTTCTTCACGCAGTCCCGCGACAGGCGGATGTCATTGATCGACACAAACTTGTCTTTGTCGTTGATCAACTCGCGGTACTTCTTCTCATACATCGGCTTGATCGCGTACCAGTTGGTGTCGAGGATCTTCGCCGGGTTCTCGAACTCGTTGAGTAGCTCGTCGATACGGTCTTCGTCGAAGTCCTCGTGGATGATGAAGTCCAGGATCGAGTTGTCCAGGGTGTCATCGAAACGGTACGGGTTGCGCGCAAAGCAGCGTTTGATAAACGCCACGATCAGCGTCAGGAAGTCATCCGACAGGCACGGGCTTTTCGCGATCAGGGTGGTCAGCGACAAGTTGGCTGAGGCACCGATCACCAAGGCGTAGCGCTTGAGCGTGGTGTTGGGGAACAGGCTGTTGAGGTGAGTCTTGAGCCGGTTCAGGTCCATGTAGGACAGCTTGTAGTCCTTGGGCAGGGACACGATCGAGACCACTGACGAGCAGTTCTTGAAGAAGTGCAGGTCATGCAGCGCTGCCGCGTCGTAGCCGGAGTTCTTGTACTGCTCCAGGGAGGCCTTGTAGCGTTTGGATTCGATCGGCAACAGGCTGATGCCTTCGATGGCCTGGGTGACCTTGTTGAAGTGCGGCAGGTCGATGGAACGGAAGAACAGGTCGTCGATGTTCAGGCGCTGTGGCTCTTTCTCGAATACCTTGAATTTGTCATTCGACGGTGCCGGCGTTTCCGGAACCACGGACTCGGCGTAGGCAATCGCCACCGGGCCGGCCAGGCTCATGAACAGGTCGTTGGCATCCAGGCGAATGGTTTCGCCGATGTCGATGCCGGCGCGGCGGAAGTAGTTCTGGTCGTAGTCGGTGGTGACGGCCTGGGCCGTGAGGATGTTGAAGATCTGCTGGGAAATGTACTGGTTGGCGTGTTTTTCCATGGCATTGACGTCAATGTTCTGAATATTGCCGTCATCGCTCTCTTCGGCGTAGCGCATGATGTCGTTGGAGATCAGCATCATCGCGTTCCACGGCCGGATGCGGCCCTTCACACTGGCTTCGCTGCTGTCTTCGTTGTCGAAGTTGTAAGAGAAGTCCCATTCTTCCGACAGGTATTTGCACAGCAGTCGCCCGGCGTTGATGTGCAGCGCTTCGGACATTTCGCTGCGGTGGTCGGAGATATTCGGCAGCACGCAGATGCCGCTGGTGAAGATCGGCTCGAACACAAACGCGTGGCCGCTTTTGCTGTCGTGCTCGTCGGCGGGCTTGGTGTCGAATGTCTTGTTCATGTACGAGTGTTGCTGGGCCAGACCGAATTCCGAGGCCATGCCCGAGCCGGTGCCGCCGCCGGCGCTGAAGATCGAGAAGTACAGGCGCGACTGGTTGGCCTTGATGCCGCAGGAGTCGATCAGGTACGAGTGGATCATCTTCCAGTCGGGGCTGGAAAAACGCTGGGTGTCTTTATTGAGGATGATCTTGGCCAGGTACTGGCCGAGGATCGGCGCGTTACCGGCGCCACCGGCATGGACTTCCGAGAGGTCCATGATTTTCATCTTGCTGTAGTCGCGCAGGAAGCCGCTTTTTTCGCCCTTGCGCGAGAAGCGGATGCGCCCTGCGATGTCCTTGTCCAGGTCGCCGAGCATCACCAGTGGTTCCACCAGGAACACCGGTTTGCTCGCCTTGCCGCTGCCCAGGCGCAGGTTGTTGCGGATCCACTGGGCCGGGCTGTAGCCCTTGTCCTGCGACTTGTCTTCGTTGCTGAACTCGTTCAAATAGAACTTGCGCGCGTTGTACACCAACTCCGCCACGTCCAGCGCAATGTTCGAACCGCAGCGGCCCAGGCCGATCAGGCACACCGAGGGGAATTCCTGCTCATTGCGCGGATCGCTGTCGCCTTCCTGGTGGGGCGGGCGCGGGAACACCATGTCACGCAGGCCATCGAGGTTGTCGAGGATGCGGTCGGTATTGGTTTCGGTGAAGTACAGGTATTGCTGGGTGGCCAGCGGCCGGGCGGTGCTCAATGACTTTGAACCTGAGGGTTTGTCCGCAGGAGCTGGGAGCAACACGTCGGATACCACGGTGGCAGAGCTATTTTTAGAGGTCATTTTGCGCCATGTGCCTGGACGGATGGCTGAAACAAATCAAAGGGCCATCACGGAATGGGTGTTCGCGACTTTGCAGTGCGTCCTTGTCTTGGGCGAAGGGGGATAACCCTGGTTTCTCCAGGGAAAACCTGGCCGGACTCTGATGAATCGGCCGTTTGTCGGCGTTCTTTAGGCGAATGATGGCGAAATGCCAAATATTGGGCGTCAGCGAATTGGCCTGACGATGGACTTTGAGCCGCCGCGGCTTGAGGACGTTTCTTTCGGCGAGCCTTTGTCTTTGGTGCCCACCACGCTGCGCGGGTAGATCGGGTTACGCATGTTGATGCTCTGGATCACGCCAATGATGTCACTGGCCGCCACTGCTGGGCTCAGCAGGTAACCCTGGACGAAATCGCAGTCATGCTTGAGCAGCAGCTCGAATTGCGCCTGGGTTTCGACGCCTTCAGTGATTACCTGCAAGTGCAGGGTGTGGGCCATGCCGATAATTGCCTGAACGATCTCGATATCCGTGGTGGACTTGGGAATATCCTGGATAAACGAGCGGTCGATCTTCAAGGTATTGAGCGGCAGGCGCTTGAGGTAGGCGAGGGACGAGTAGCCGGTGCCAAAGTCGTCGATGGCCAGTGACACGCCCAGCGCGCGAATTTGCCGCAGCAGCGTCAGGGTGCTGCTGATATTGCCCATCAGCGCATTTTCGGTGACTTCCAGCTCCAGGCGGTTGGCGGCGACGCCGCTGAAGCGCAGCGCATCTTCGATTTCATCCGCCAGCTCGTCACGGGCGAGGTTCAGGGCCGAGCAGTTCACCGACATCGTCAGTTCGGTATAGCCTCTGTCAGAAAGCATTCTTAGGTCATGACAGGCTTGGCGCAACACCCAGTGGTCCAACTCGGCAATCAGCCCATTGTTTTCGGCGATGCCGATAAACCGATCTGGCGCCAGCAGGCCGTGCTTTGGATGTTGCCAGCGTACGAGGGCCTCCAGCCGCGTAACTTTGCCCAGTTTCATGTCAAAGATCGGTTGATAGAACAGCACCAGTTGGTCGTGGGTGCGCAAAGCGCCGCGCAGTTCCTCTTCCAATTGCAGCTCAAGAAAGGCGCGAGCTTTCAGGTTGGAACTGAAGAAGTTCAGGTTATTGCGCCCAGTGTCCTTGGACTGATACAGCGCCAGGTCGGCAGTTTTCAGCAGCTCCTCGCAGGTGAGGCCGTCATCGGGGAACAGGCTGATGCCGATGCTGGTGGTCATTACCATGCGTCGACCGGCCAGCTCGATGGGTTCTTTCATCTGTTGCATGATGCGCTGGGCCAGGTGCCGGGCTTCGTCGCGGTGGTGGATGCTGATCAGGATGCAGAACTCATCGCCGCCGAACCGCGCAACCACGTCGGCATGGCTGCGCACCGAGCCCTTGATCTGCGCGGCCAGCACGGTGAGCAACTGGTCACCTGCGTCATGCCCGAGGCTGTCGTTGATGCGTTTGAAGTGGTCGATATCAAGAAAAATCACCGCCATCATGCCGTGGGAGGCGGTTTTTTCGGCAAGCTTCTCTGCAAAGATCTGATTGAAACCCCGGCGATTGAGCAGGCTGGTCAGGGCGTCGTAATGGGCCACTTGTTGCAATGAAGCGCGCGCCTGATCCAGTTCGCTGAGCAACGCATTAACCCGGCGCAGGTCGCGTTCCTTATGCTGCAGTTTCTTGTCGGCCAGGGCAGCACTGATGCTGCTGCCAATCACCAGCAGGGTGATGACCGCCACCGACAAGCCCAGCTGGATAGGGTTGTTACCCGAAGGCAATGAGAGGTCAGCCCCGGTGGGCACTATTAATTGCATCGCGGCCATGCCGGTAAAATGCATGCTCAGGATTCCCGCGCCCAATACCAGGCTGGCGGTGTATTTGAGCAGTTGATGAAACATGCCGGTGCCGGTGCGCAGGTAGCTCGACAGTAACAACGCAGCCAGGCTTGCGCCCATGGCGATGGCCACCGAGGCTATGAACAACTCTGTCTCAAAATACAGCTGGGCCTGGGAACGCATGGCCGACATGCCGACGTAATGCATCAAGGCGATGCTGGCGCCCATCCATAGGGAGGCCAGCCCATACTGGTGCAACCGCAGGCGAGGATGGCTGAGGGTCTGCATGGCGATCAACGAGGCGATCAGCGCGATGAGCAAGGACGCGAACGTCATCAACAGGTCGTAGTGAATCGCGATAGGCGCCTGGAAGGCCAGCATGCTGATGAAGTGGGTGGACCATATCCCGCCAGCCAGGCAACTGGCGCCGAGCCAGCGCCAATGGCGCTGCGCGGTCGGGTCCTCGACATGACCTACGCGCTCAGCCATGTCGAGCGTGCCGAAGCCTGCCGCGCAAGCGACGAGGTAGGCCAATAGCACCAAAAAGGGGTTATGACTGCAATTGAGTAATAAATGCCCGCTTTCTGGAAGCCCGGTGAAAAAATGCAGACCCAGCCATTCCATAGCATGCCCTGTCATAGCGTCACGTCACTGCCTACGGCGATGACCTATTAGGTCGAGTATAGAGGCCTTACGGAATTTGCCATGGGTGATAGCACTTTGCTCTGAATTATTTTGGCATCCTGCTCATAGCGTTTGATGCTAAGCGCTGATGGGCAGCGCCAATTCGAAGGGCGCTTGCAACGGCGCCAAGCCAAACGCGGCGCGTGCGGCATCGCAATCGACGTTCTGCAGGCCCCGGCTCCACGACGCGTCAAACTCGCGGCAGGGGCTTGAGCGTTGCTCATAGATCGAGCAACTCGTCCCTTTACCCACTTCACCTTCAAGGCTGCAGCAGCGGACGGGCTTCTTGTCGGTACCGATCATCGCCACGCGCGTTGGGTTGATTTGCACCACCAGGTCGTCGGGCACCGTGCCCCCCGATGAGGCGCACTCTCCCCAGAAGAAAGACACACGAAAGTATGAACAGCAGGCACCGCAACTCAGACACGGACTGGCTTCGGACATGGGCGTCATCAATAGGATAAGGAGAGGGGGGACTACGGGAAGGCTCGCCATTCTATCCGTGCCATGGCGGTTGGGAAGGGGGGCGCGGACTTATATTTTCGTAGCCAAAGTCCCGCAGCACCGGGTGAAATCATGCCCTATCAGCTTTACGAATCATTACAGACAACCGCCGCCCGCCTGACTATGTTGCAGGTACCGGGCAGGATGCAGCGGGCATCGCAGCTCTCATAACAATAAAAGAGACGGACCCATGCAGAACTCGACCCAAGCGGCGAATGCCTGGCGCATTCTGTTCCTGCTGTTCCTGGCCAATCTGTTCAACTTTTTCGACCGCACCATTCCGGCGATCATCATTGAGCCAATCCGTATGGAATGGCACCTGAGCGACTTCCAGCTCGGCATCATCGGCACCGCCTTCACCCTCGTCTACGCCATCGCCGGCTTGCCCCTGGGGCGTATGGCCGACACCGGCTCGCGCAGCAAGCTGATGGGGTGGGGCCTGTTCGCCTGGAGCGGGCTGACGGCGGTCAACGGCCTGGTCGGCAGTTTTTGGACGTTTTTGCTGGTGCGCATGGGCATCGGCATCGGCGAAGCCAGCTATGCGCCAGCGGCCAACTCGCTGATTGGCGACCTGTTCCCGGCGCACCGTCGCGCGCGGGCCATGGGCATTTTCATGCTGGGCTTGCCATTGGGGCTATTGCTGGCGTTTTTCACCATCGGTTGGATGGTCAAGGCGTTTGACAGCTGGCGCGCACCGTTCTTTATCGCGGCAGTGCCGGGGCTGATCCTTGCGGTGTTCATGTTCTATATCAAGGAGCCCAAGCGCGGCGCGGCGGAAACCGTGCAGGTTTCCCAGGAACGCATCGATCGCCCGGTTCGCCGCGTGCTGGCGGTGCCCACCTTCCTGTGGCTGGTGCTGGCCGGGCTGTGCTTTAACTTTGCCACCTACGCCTGTAACTCGTTCCTGGTGCCGATGTTGCAGCGTTACTTCCTGATGCCGCTGCAAGACGCCGCCGTGGCCACCGGGGTGATCGTCGGCCTGACCGGCCTGGTGGGCCTGACCCTCGGCGGCTGGATCGCCGACAAGATCCATCAACGCGTTGCCAATGGCCGGCTGTTGTTCGCCGCGTTCAGCCTGATCATCTCCACCGTGACCACCGCCTGGGCGTTGCACGCCGGGCGCATCGAGATTGGCGTATTTGTGGCGTTGTTCAGTGTGGGCTGGTTGTTTGCCTATAACTTCTACACCTGCGTGTACACGGCGATTCAGGACGTGGTGGAACCGCGCCTGCGGGCCACGGCGATGGCGCTGTTTTTTGCCGGGTTGTACTTGCTGGGTGGGGGGATGGGGCCGATCGTCGTGGGTGGGCTTTCCGATCATTTTGCCCATTCTGCGATGTATGCGGCGGGGGCGGAACAGATGACGGAGGCCTATAAAGCGGTGGGTTTGCATGACGCCATGTACCTGATTCCGGTGGCGCTGTTCTTGACCATGTTGTTTTTGTTTCAGGCGTCGCGCTGTTTTGTGCGGGATGCCAAGCGGATGAAAGAGGGGTTGGTGGCGGTGCAGGTGCCGGCTGCTGTGGCTACGGCTTGAGACCGAGTTGACCCTTTCGCGAGCAAGCCCGCATTTGGAATGCGTTCCCCTGTGGGAGCGGCGGTGCGACGATTCGACTTGCTCGCGAAGAGGCCATCACAGGCAGCAATATGCTCAAGCGAATAAAAAAGGCCCGCATTGCGCGGGCCTTCTTGTTAGCGGAGTAGGGCGGTAATCAACCCGCCACCAACACCCGAATCGCCTCCAGTCGCAGCGCCGCTTTATCCAGCATGGCCAAGCCTTGCTCGCGCTGGTTGCGCAGGGCAACCAGCTCGCTGTCACGCACGGTCGGGTTGACCGCTTGCAACGCGGTCAGGCGCGCCAGCTCTTCGTCAGTGTCCGCCGCCAGGCGACGTTTGGCATCGGCTACGCGCTCGGCGTGGCGCGGGGTGATCTTCTCTTCGCCGGCGTTGATCCGTGGCGTCAGATGGTCGCGCTGGGCCTGGATAAACTTGTTGGCGCTGGCCCGAGGCACGCTTTCCAACTGGTCGTTGAGGGTTTCGAACGACACGCGGCCCGACAGGTCGTTGCCATTGGCGTCCAGCAGACAGCGCAGTGCCGCCGGCGGCAGGTAACGACCCAGTTGCAGCGCGCGCGGCGCTACCACTTCGCTGACGTAAAGCAGCTCCAGCAACACGGTGCCCGGCTTGAGGGCCTTGTTCTTGATCAGCGCCACGGCGGTGTTGCCCATGGAGCCGGACAGCACCAGGTCCATGCCGCCTTGCACCATCGGGTGTTCCCAAGTGATGAACTGCATGTCTTCGCGCGACAGTGCCTGGTTCCGGTCGTAGGTGATGGTCACACCTTCGTCGTCGCCCAGGGGGAAGCTGGCGTCGAGCATTTTTTCGCTGGGCTTGAGGATCAGCGCGTTTTCCGAATGGTCTTCGCTGTCGATGCCAAACGCGTTGAACAAGGTTTCCATATAGATCGGCAGGGCGAACTGGTCGTCTTGTTCAAGGATGTCTTCCACCAGTGCATCACCTTCACCCGCGCCGCCGGAGTTGAGCTCCAGCAAGCGGTCGCGACCGGTGTGCAGCTCCTGCTCCAGGCGCTCGCGTTCGGCGCGGGCCTCGTCGATCAAGGCTTGCCACTCGCCGTCGTCGCCGTTTTCCAGCAGCGGCAGCAGGCGCGGGCCGAACTGGTGCTGCAAGGCGTTGCCGGTCGGGCAGGTATTGAGAAACGCGTTCAGCGCTTCGTGGTACCACTGGAACAGACGCTCTTGCGGGCTGGTTTCCAAGTACGGCACGTGCAGTTCGATCACATGCTTCTGGCCGATCCGGTCCAGACGGCCGATCCGTTGTTCCAGCAAGTCAGGGTGGGACGGCAGGTCGAACAGCACCAAATGGTGGGAGAACTGGAAGTTACGGCCTTCACTGCCGATCTCGGAGCAGATCAGCACCTGGGCGCCAAACTCTTCATCGGCGAAGTAAGCGGCGGCGCGGTCACGCTCGAGGATGTTCATGCCCTCGTGGAACACCGTGGCCGGAATGCCGGAGCGCACTCGCAGGGCGTCTTCCAGGTCCATCGCGGTTTCGGCGTGGGCGCAGATCACCAGGACCTTGGTGCGCTTGAGCATTTTCAGCTGGTCGATCAGCCACTCGACCCGTGGGTCGAAGCGCCACCAGCGGTTTTCTTCTTCGATGTCCGGCTGCGACTGGAAGCTGACTTCCGGATAAAGCTCGGCGTGCTCGCCCAGCGGCAGCTCAAGGTATTCGTCCGGGTTCGGCAGCGGGTAAGCGTGCAGCTTACGCTCCGGGAAGCCCTGCACGGCGGCGCGGGTGTTACGGAACAGCACGCGCCCGGTGCCGTGGCGGTCGAGCAGCTCACGCACCAAACGCGCGCTGGCTTCGGTGTCGCCATCGTTGACGGCGGTGAGCAGTGCTTCGCCTTCGTTGCCGAGGAAACCCTGGATGGTCTTGTGGGCTTTTGGCGACAGGCGACCTTTGTCCAACAGCTCTTGTACCGCTTCGGCCACCGGGCGATAGTTTTCGCTTTCGGCGCGGAAGGCGTGCAGGTCGTGGAAACGGTTCGGGTCCAGCAGGCGCAGGCGCGCGAAGTGGCTGTCCTGGCCCAGTTGTTCCGGGGTGGCGGTGAGCAGCAGCACGCCGGGAATCACTTCAGCCAACTGTTCGACCAATGTGTATTCGGGGCTGGCTTTCTCTTCATGCCACACCAGGTGGTGGGCTTCGTCGACGACCAGCAAGTCCCAGCCAGCCGCGAACAGTGCGTCCTGGGCCTTCTCGTCGTCCACCAGCCATTCCAGCGCGACCAGCGCCAGTTGGGTGTCTTCGAACGGGTTGGCGGCATCGCTTTCGATAAAACGTTCTTCGTCGAACAGCGCGACTTGCAGGTTGAAGCGCCGGCGCATTTCCACCAGCCACTGGTGCTGCAGGTTTTCCGGGACGAGGATCAGAACGCGATTGGCGCGGCCCGAGAGCAGTTGGCGATGGATCACCAGGCCGGCTTCGATGGTCTTGCCCAAGCCTACTTCGTCGGCCAGCAATACCCGAGGCGCGATACGGTCAGCGACTTCACGGGCGATGTGCAGTTGGTGCGCGATAGGTTGCGCGCGCACGCCGCCCAGGCCCCACAGCGAGGACTGCAATTGGCGGCTGGTATGTTCCAGGGTGTGGTAGCGCAGCGAGAACCAGGCCAGCGGGTCGATCTGCCCGGCGAACAGACGGTCGCTGGCCAGGCGGAACTGGATAAAGTTGGAGAGTTGGGTTTCCGGCAGGGTGACCTGCTCGTTCTCCCCTTTGAGGCCGTGGTACACCAGCAAGCCGTCGACATCGTCGACTTCCTGCACGGTCATCTTCCAGCCTTCGAAATGGGTGATGGAGTCGCCCGGCGAAAACCTTACGCGGGTGAGGGGCGCATTCCGTAGCGCATACTGGCGAGTGTCGCCAGTGGCCGGATAGAGCACGGTCAACAAGCGGCCGTCCTGTGCCAGAACGGTGCCTAACCCCAGCTCTGCTTCGCTGTCACTAATCCAGCGTTGCCCCGGTTGATACTGCTGCGCCATGCTGCCTGACTCCCGCCGTGAAAAAGCCGACTATCTTAACGGAACAAGGCCCTCATCCAAAGGACTCTGACAAAAACTACTCCGTTTGGTGGACGCATTCAGCGCTGAATCGACGGGTGGCGGGCACTTGCCAGTGTCGACTGGGTCACAGCCTGGCGAGCTTCTGCTCAAGTCACCCTGCAACCCGCCGACAGCCTGTTGATCAGGAGAGTAATCATTATGCTGCCACCCATGTTGCCCGTCAGCGTTGTGCCGGTGACGTCACAACTTGATCCGGTGCGCCAGAGGCCGGATATCCCGCCCGTGGTGCCCGTTCAGCCGAGCTCCAATGAGAGCACCATCGACCTGAAAAAGGGCGACGCCGAGACTTCGGCGTTTTTGCTGCGCGAAGAACAACGCCGCCAGCAGGAACAACAGAAGCGCCGGCGTGAAGCCGATGAAGATCCAGAGCAGCACCTGGCCATTCCGGGGGATGTGCTCAACGCCGACAACACCGTGCCGGTGATTCCACTGATCGAAGACGCGCCGCGCCAGGGCCTGTGGGTCGATGTCGAGGTTTAGTCGCGCAACTCGCGTAAGGCCGCTGACAGCAACGCGATATCGTCCTCGTTGTTGAGCGGGCTGACTGAAATCCGCGCCACGCTTTGCAGGCCTCGCGCTTGCATATCCAGCGGGGTATACGCCACGCCGTTAGCGCCGATATTGATGCGCTTCAAGCCCAGGCGCCGTTTGAGTTCGAAGGCGTCCCAACCGGCCAGGTTGAAAGCGATCAAGCCTGATTGACGGGCGCCCAAGTCATGCAGGGAGATGCCCGGCATCTCACGCAACGCTTCGCGAATTCGCTCACTGGTCTGCGACACTTGCTCCCAGACACGCTCGATGCCCAGTCGATTCATCTCCTGCAACGCATTGCCCAGCCCGGCCAGCAAGGCAAACGACGTCTCGCTGGTTTCAAAGCGGCGGGCATCGTTGCGCAGGTCGAACCCCTGGGCGGTCCATGGCGCTGAAAACACGTCACGCTGAGCAGGCTTCAATCGCTCGAGAAACGCCGGGCGCACATACAACAGCGCTGTACCACGTGGCCCGCGCAGGTGTTTTCGACCGGCCGACTTGAGCACATCACACTGCAGCGCCTGCACATCTACTGGCATCTGGCCGACGGCTTGGCCGGCGTCGATGAAATAAGGGATGGCGTGGCGCCTGGCGACCTCGCCGATGGCCTGGGCGGGGTTGATCAGGCCACCGTTGGCCGGCAGCCAAGTGAGGTCGATCAACTTCACATGGGCATCGATCATTGATGCCAGCGCCACTGGGCAGGCCGCTCCACTCTCATCGCAGGGGATGACTTCGATCCGTGCTCCGGCTTGCACGGCCAGTTCCATGCTCGCCAGGTTACCGCCCCACTCGTGACGGCCCACCAAAATGCGGTCGCCGGGCTGCCAGCGGCCCAAGGCCTGGAAGGCCATGCTCCAGGCGGTCGAACCGCTGCTGGCAAAGGCAATTGAGGACGCCGGCGCATTGAGTAACTGCCCGGCGGCGCTGCGGGCTTTTTCTAGCAGCGCCTCGCCGTGTTCGCCGGCCTCCATCGGACCGTCGCGGGCTTCGCGTTGCAGCTGCGCGATGATTGCGTCGAGGGTCGCCTGGCTGGGCAGCGAGGCGCCGGCATGGTTGAAATGCACGATGCCGGACTGGCAGCCTGGTGTTGCATCCCGCAATTGTTGGATTTCGCGCGGGCTCATGGGCGCAACTCAAAAATCGCATCAACCTCCACCGCCACGCCGGCCGGAAGGCTGGAAACGCCCACGGCGGTACGCACATGCCGACCTTTTTCGCCGAGGGCGTTGACCAACAGGTTGGAGGCACCATTGGCGACCACGCTCTGTTGCTTGAAATCAGCGTGGCTGGCGATAAAAACGCCCAGGCGCAGCGTGCGCATCAGGCGTGACAGGTCATCACCCAGCGCATCGTTCAACTGAGCCAGCAGGCTCAACACGGCGAGTTCCGCCGCTTGTGCGCCTTCTTCGTCACTCAAGGATTCACCCAGCCGGCCCACGTAGGCAGGTTTACCGTCCACCAGTGGAATTTGCCCAGAGATGAACAACTGGTTCTGGCTGATGACGTGGCTGATGTAGTTGGCAGCCGGTTGGCTGGGGACGGGCAGCGTGAGACCGAGCGCTTGCACGCGTTGGCGGATGGAGTCGCTCATGATGAATCCTCTTGAGTCAGGAGGTTTCAGCATGTTGGTTGCTCAGATAGGCGACAAACGGATAGATCTCACGCGACGTATCGAAATCACTCACGCGTCGGCGCAGGTTTCCTTCAGCCACTGGCTGAAACATACGGCTGCTTCACTCGTCGTGCCCTGCGGGGCGACGAGCCAGTAGCCAATGTCGCTGTGATAGGGCGGCCAATCGAAGGCTTGTACCAGGCTGCCGTCCAGGAGCTTGCGCTCGATCAGGCGATGACGGCCCATGGCGATGCCTTGGCCAGCCACAGCGGCTTCAACCACGATGTTGTAGTCGTGCAGCATCACACGGGGGTGGTTGGCGAGGTCGACGTGGTAATGCTCAGACCAATCGGTCCATTCAAACGGGCGGTGCGAAGTGGCCATCAGCAGCGGGCCGTCATGCCGGGCCTTGAACGCCGGGCTGCACACCGGGGAGAGGATTTCCGGCATCAGTCGCGTGGCCTGTACATCGGGCCAATCGCCCTTGCCATAGCGGATGGCCAGGTCGACCTCGGCGGCTGCGACGTTCGCCAGCTGGATCGCCGGCAACAACTCCACTTGGATGTGCGCGTAGCGGTTGAGAAAACCGGCCAGGCGTGGTGCCAGCCACAGGGTGGCAAAGGAGGCCAGCAAGCCGATGCGCAATACCGTGGCGCTAGGGGGCACGCGTTGGGCACGGGTAGCGGCGGCAATGGCGCCAAGGGCCGGGCTGATTTCGTCGTAGTAACGTTGGCCGTCGGCAGTCAGGTCAATCGCGCGCGTGCGTCGGATAAACAGCGGTTTGCCCAAGTGTTGCTCAAGTTTCTGTACTTGATGACTCAGGGCGCTCTGGGTCACCGACAACTCGTTCGCGGCCTTGATAAAACTCAAATGCCGCGCCACGGCTTCAAAGGCGCGCAGCGCCAGCAACGGCGGAAGGTCCTTGTGCAGTGCCACCTGAGTGCGTCTCCTGATAGGGAAAAGTACCGATTTTGTGGGATGGCCTGCCTTTTGTCGCCCGCTGATTTGCCGTTGGGCGGGGGAGGCCGCATTATTGAGCCATTCTAGCCACCACGTAAGCCAAGCCATGAGTGAAGACGACAAACTGATCGACCTGAATGCCGAACGCGCCAAGCGGGTGCACGACCTCAATGACAAGCGCTTGAATGAAGTACGCCAAGCGTTTGAACAGGCAATGCCGCTCGGCAAAGTGAAGAAGAAACCTAAGAACAAGCCCAAAAAGCGTTGAAACAGCCTGCATCCGTTGATGCAGGTCAGTTATTTCCCTTCTTTACGCCCCGTCGTGGGCGACATTGATCCCCGTCAATTTTTCAATCCGCCTTCTCCATTAACTTAGCCCTATCGCAACAGGGCAAGTGCAGGAGGCCGGTCATGTTTTTCGATAATGTGGTGTTTGCCGGAGTGCTGACAGTGAGCCTCATGGTGATGTTTTTTGTAGGGTTTGGATTTTTTATCTGGAAAGACGCGAACAAGCGTAAAAAATCATAGGTTTTTCCGGGTTACATGAGCACGCAAGGCATTTTGGGCGACTTCGGTCGCCCTTTTTTTGCCTGTTATTTGATCGCTGAAGATCAACTTTGGGTATGGAGTCGGGGCATAAAAAAAGGTGCGACCCTCGCGGATCGCACCTTTTTTATGGCTGCTAGGCTATCAGCTACCGAGTGCCCAGGAGGCCAGCCAGAACAACCCGGCCGACAAGCCCACGGTTGCCGGCAGCGTCAATACCCAGGCCATCAGGATGGTTTTGACGGTGCCGCCTTGCAGGCCGCTTTTGTTCGCGACCATGGTGCCGGCCACGCCCGAAGAGAGCACGTGGGTAGTGGACACTGGCAGCGCGAAGATGTTGGCAAAGCCAATCATGGTCGCGGTGGTGATCTGTGCCGACATGCCTTGGGCATAGGTCATACCCTGCTTGCCGATCTTCTCGCCGATGGTCAGTACCACACGTTTCCAGCCCACCATGGTGCCCAGGCCCAAGGCCAGTGCGACGGCGAGGATGACCCAGAACGGCGCGTATTCGGTGGTGGCGGTCAGGTCTTTGCGCAGCTTGTCGAGGTCGGACTTCTCACGCGCCGGCAGACCTGGCAATTTGCCGACTTTCTTTGCGGTATCGTCCAGGCAGAGCAGGTAGCGGCGCACTTCAATGCGGTGATCGGCGGTCAACGAATGGTAGTCGGAGACACCTTTCAAAGTACCCAGCAGCGCGTTGATGGTCGGCTCGGTCTGCTGCGGGTTACAACGGAACTTGCCCGGCAGGTCATCCTTCACGCTTTTACCCAAGGCCAGGAATTCACCCAGAGTCTCGTGGTTGCGCTGGTAGAACTGGTTCAGGTGCAAGGTCGCGTCGCGGGTACGCTCGATCTGGTAAGTGGTGCTGCCCAGGTCGAGTACAAACTGCGCGGGCACGATGCCGATCAGCACCAGCATGATCAGGCCGATACCTTTCTGACCGTCGTTGGAGCCGTGCACGAAGCTCACCGCCATGGCAGAAATCACCAATACCAAGCGGTTCCAGAACGGCGGGTGCTTCTTGTCATCAAGTTTGCGGCGCTGGTCCGGGGTCTTGTGCATCTTCGACAGCGGGCGCCACCACTTCAGGCCAATCAGCACAAGGGCTGCGACCAGAAAGCCGGCCATCGGCGAGAACACCAGGGAGGCGCCGATATCGATCGCCTTCTGCCAATTCACACCGTCAGCCAGGGGGATGTCGTTGATCAGCGCATTGGCCAGGCCGACACCAAGGATCGAGCCGATCAGGGTGTGGGAGCTGGACGCGGGAATACCGAAGTACCAGGTGCCCAGGTTCCAGGTGATCGCCGCAGCCAATAAAGAGAAGACCATCGCCAATCCATGGCCGGTGTTCACATTAATCAGCAACTCCACCGGCAGCAAATGCACGATGGCGTAGGCGACACCGACACCACCGAGCAACACGCCGAGGAAGTTGAACACCCCGGAGAAGAACACGGCCAGGTGCGGCGGCATGGCTTTGGTATAGATGACTGTGGCCACCGCGTTAGCGGTGTCATGAAAGCCATTGATGAACTCGAAGGCGAGGACAAAGGCCAGGGCGAGCAGCAGGCTCACTAGAACCCAAGCATCCAGTCCGCTGAATAAATCGATCATGAAGGTTTTCTGACCCGGTCGTAAGGGGGCGCGATTATGCCAGAAAACCTCAGTAATCGATGCACTAGCTGCTCATCGGTAACAATCTTCCTTGAAAAAAACCGGCGCTAGGGTGCGCATCCCAGGGATTTCGGGGCTTTGGCAAGTCTTTGATTCATAAAGCAGAGGGGTTGCGGGGTAGGGGGTTGTCACAAAAACGTCACGTCTGAAACATTTGTATGAAATTTTACAGCTGGTGGTGCAATGCAAGGTGGCCGGTTGCTGGCTATATGCCAGCAACCGAGGCCAAAACCTTGAGTGCCAAACCGAATCGCTTATGGCTCTTCGGTTTTGAGTTCCTGTTCAATCTTTTGGATTTCTTGGGCAAACGCCTGGTCGAGGAGACTGGCTCGCTTGCGCCAGGGTTTGCGTTCAGGCTCAGGCTGGGCGGCGTAGGTGGTGACTTCCCCGCCGTAAACGTCCTTGTAACGTTGCTCCTGGCGCTCAAGTTCCGCGCGCAGTTCATCTTTCGTCACATCGTTACCTAATTAAGTTGAGTGTAAATACGTTGCAGCGTTATGCCTGAATGCCGTTCCTGGCGTCTTCCAAGTTGAACCGTGAAAATGTCCGAGTTTGAAATAGGGACGGGCGGCCACACTGTTAGTGCAGTCATTCAAAGCAGGTAGTTGCGGTCGTCAATGCACAGCGTGCATCACCTGGCGAGCGCTGCTTTCGAGAGTAAACCGGGCAGACCTGTACACAGGGTGCATTATAGCGGTGCATTTGAATAACACTATCGGCATAAAGTTAAAAAGCGTCAACTTTGTGTGAGCATTTTGTTACACGGGTGTGTCGCTAATTTCGTGAATTCTGGCGTCATAAAATGAACCCAACTTCAGACCTTATTAAGTCTGACTTCATTTTACTGCGTTCCGCTGGCTGGCCAGGGGAGGGCGCCAGCAAATTGCGATAATCGAATGACTGTCCGATAATCGCACAATGTTCTCGGCCCCGCCTTGTGCACGCGGCCGACGCGACTTGTAATAGCAGCCAAACCTCCCCTGCGGTTGACAATAAGAGTAAGGACCCCACATGAACGATCAATTGCGCAACTCTTTCGCGTCAGTGGCGCCGCCGATCGTTGCGTCCCCGGCCAAGCGTATCCAGGCGTTCACCGGTGATCCGGACTTCATGACCTCCCTCGCCCGTGGCCTGGCGGTGGTGCAAGCGTTCCAGGAGCGCAAGCGCCATCTCACCATCGCCCAGATCAGTCATCGCACCGAGATCCCCCGCGCCGCCGTGCGCCGTTGCCTGCACACCTTGATCAAGCTCGGTTACGCCACCACCGACGGGCGTACCTATTCGCTGCTGCCCAAAGTCCTGACCCTGGGCCATGCCTACCTGTCGTCCACGCCACTGGCGGTCTCGGCCCAACCGTACCTGGACCGCATGAGTGAGCAGCTTCACGAAGCCTGCAACATGGCCACCCTCGAAGGCGACGACATCCTCTATATCGCCCGTTCGGCCACCACCCAGCGCCTGATTTCCGTGGACCTGTCGGTGGGTGGGCGGTTGCCGGCCTATTGCACCTCCATGGGCCGCATATTGCTCGCGGCGCTGGACGACGCCTCGCTGCAGGATTATCTCGACCACGCCGACCTGCAAACCAAGACCAGCCGCACCTTGACCACGCCGCAGGCCTTGTTCGAATGTCTGCAGCAAGTGCGTCAACAGGGCTGGTGCATCGTCGACCAAGAGCTTGAGCAGGGCCTGCGTTCCATCGCCGTGCCGGTGTATGACGCCTCGGGCCAAGTGTTGGCCGCGCTGAACGTCAGCACCCACGCCGGACGGGTCAGCCGTGCTGAGCTGGAACAGCGCTTCTTGCCGAGCATGCTGAGTGCCAGCTGCGAGCTGAGTGCGCAGCTGTTTGCCTAAGCTGTTCGGTGACCGCACAGATCCTGGTTTGATCAATTGACGGTGTTTCCTCAGGCTTATTAAGGTGCGGCAGCGCTGTCAGCGCCAAATAATAACGACGACCCCAGGTCGTCAGCCCGCCATCGGTGTGGAAATAACAATAATGACTCAGCCCTCTGTCGGTACCACGCTGGACGTCCAGTCCTTCATCAACACCCAGCCACTGTCACGCTATCAGTGGCGCGTGGTGATCCTGTGTTTCCTGATTGTCTTCCTTGATGGCCTCGACACGGCCGCCATGGGCTTTATCGCGCCTGCGCTGTCCCAGGATTGGGGCATCGACCGCGCCAGCCTCGGCCCGGTGATGAGCGCCGCGTTGATCGGAATGGTCTTCGGCGCGCTCGGCTCCGGCCCGCTGGCGGATCGCTTCGGGCGCAAGGTGGTGCTGGTAGGCGCGGTGTTGGTGTTTGGTGCGTTCAGCCTGGCGTCTGCCTACAGCGCCAACGTTGATCAGTTGCTGGTGCTGCGCTTTCTCACCGGGCTGGGCCTGGGGGCCGGCATGCCGAATGCCACCACGCTGCTGTCCGAATACACCCCGGAACGCCTTAAGTCGCTGCTGGTGACCAGCATGTTCTGCGGCTTCAACCTGGGCATGGCCGGCGGCGGGTTTATTTCGGCCAAGCTGATCCCGGCGTTCGGTTGGCACAGCCTGCTGCTGATCGGCGGCATCCTGCCGTTGATCCTGGCGGTGGTGTTGTTGGTGTGGCTGCCGGAGTCGGCGCGTTTTCTGGTGGTGCGCAATCGCGGCTCCGACAAGGTGCGCAAAACCTTGTCACCCATCGAGCCTTCAATCGTTGCCCAGGCCACCCGCTTCAGCGTGCCTGAACAAAAAACCGTCAAGGCGCGCAACGTGTTCGCGGTGATTTTTTCCGGCACCTACAGCGTCGGTACGTTATTGCTGTGGCTCACCTACTTCATGGGCCTGGTGATCGTGTACCTGCTCACCAGTTGGCTCCCGACGCTCATGCGCGACAGCGGCGCCAGCATGGAGCAGGCCGCGTTTATCGGCGCCTTGTTCCAGTTTGGTGGTGTGTTGAGCGCGGTGGGCGTGGGGTGGGCGATGGACCGGTTCAACCCTCACAAGGTCATCGGCATTTTCTACTTGCTGGCCGGGGTGTTTGCCTACGCGGTAGGGCAGAGCCTGGGCAATATCACCGTGCTGGCGACCTTGGTGCTGATCGCCGGGATGTGCGTCAACGGTGCGCAGTCGGCAATGCCGTCCCTGGCCGCACGCTTCTACCCGACCCAGGGGCGCGCCACCGGCGTGTCGTGGATGCTCGGCATCGGCCGCTTCGGCGCGATCCTCGGCGCTTGGATGGGCGCCACCTTGCTTGGCTTGGGTTGGAACTTCGAGCAGGTGCTCACCGCGCTGGTGATTCCGGCTGCATTGGCGACGGCCGCCGTGGTGATCAAAGGCATGGTCAGCCACGCCGACGCGACCTGACGCGTATTGCAAGCCAGCTCCCACATTGACCGAGTCCCTTCAGATGATTAGCAAGGCAACAATATGTTCGTTAATCGAACGCTTAGTCGATTATCGGATTGTTTGGCCCATTTCCCCAGCTTAATCTTCAAGCACTTCGGCGCCACCTCAGCGCCTTTTTCGATCCACACTGGGAGCCCGAACCCCATGGCTGAAATCCTCGCGCTGCGTGACGCGGTGAAGCAATTTGTGAACGACGGCGACACCGTCGCTCTGGAAGGCTTCACTCATCTGATCCCTACGGCAGCGGGTCATGAAATCATTCGTCAGGGTAAGAAAGACCTGACGCTGGTGCGTATGACGCCTGACCTGGTCTACGACCAGTTGATCGGTGCCGGTTGCGCCCGCAAGTTGATTTTTTCCTGGGGCGGCAACCCGGGCGTTGGCTCCCTGCATCGCCTGCGCGATGCGGTCGAGAAGCAATGGCCGCAACCGCTGGAGATCGAAGAGCACAGCCACGCCGACCTGGCCAATGCCTACGTCGCCGGTGCTTCCGGCCTACCCTTCGCGGTACTGCGTGCCTACGCCGGTTCCGACTTGCCCAAGGTCAACCCGCTGATCAAGACCGTGACCTGTCCGTTCACCGGCGAAGTGCTCGCTGCGGTGCCGTCGGTGCGTCCGGATGTCACCGTGATCCATGCGCAAAAAGCCGACCGCAAGGGCAACGTGTTGCTCTGGGGCATTCTTGGCGTGCAGAAGGAAGCGGCACTGGCGGCCAAGCGTTGCATCGTCACCGTCGAGGAAATCGTCGATGACCTCAACGCGCCGATGAACAGCTGCGTGTTGCCGACCTGGGCCCTGACTGCGGTGTGCCATGTACCCGGTGGCGCCCACCCTTCCTACGCCCATGGTTACAACGAGCGGGATAACCGCTTCTATCAGGCGTGGGACCCAATCGCACGCGACCGTGGGACCTTTACCGCCTGGATTGACGAATACATCCATGGCACCGCCGATTTCACTGAATTCCAGGCCACGCTGGCCGCCGCGCAGGAGGCCAAGTAATGGCTTACTCGACCCATGAAATGATGACCGTCGCCGCCGCGCGGCGCCTCAAGAACGGCTCCGTCTGCTTTGTTGGCATCGGCCTGCCGTCGAAGGCGGCCAACCTGGCGCGCCTGACCTCGTCGCCGGATGTGGTGCTGATCTACGAGTCCGGCCCGATTGGCGCCAAGCCCAGCGTATTGCCGCTGTCCATCGGCGACGGCGAGCTGGCGGAAACCGCTGACACCGTGGTGCCGACCGGTGAGATCTTTCGCTATTGGCTGCAGGGCGGGCGCATTGACGTGGGCTTTCTTGGTGCGGCCCAGGTCGACCGTTTCGGCAATATCAATACCACCGTGGTCGGTGACTACCACCAGCCTAAAGTGCGCCTGCCGGGTGCCGGTGGCGCGCCGGAGATCGCCGGTTCCGCCAAGAGCGTGCTGATCATCCTCAAACAGTCGGCGCGTTCGTTTGTCGACAAGCTGGACTTCATCACCTCGGTCGGCCACGGCGAAGGCGGCGACTCGCGCAAACGCCTGGGCCTGCCAGGCGCGGGACCGGTAGGGATTATTACCGACCTGTGCATTATGGAGCCTGAAGAGGGCACCCACGAATTCGTGGTTACCGCGCTGCACCCCGGTGTTACCCGTGAACAGGTAGTGGCGGCGACCGGCTGGGCGATTCGATTTGCCGACAAGGTCGACACCACCGCTGAACCGACCGATGTAGAGCTGACCGCTTTGCGTGACCTTGAAGCACGTACCGCGGCGGCCCATGGCCAAGCGCCGGGAGAAGCCTGATGCGCGACGTATTTATCTGTGACGCCATTCGTACCCCCATCGGCCGTTTCGGCGGTGGCTTGTCCACCGTGCGTGCCGATGATTTGGCGGCGTTGCCGATCAAAGCGCTGATCGAGCGCAACCCTTCGGTGGATTGGAGTGCGGTTGATGAGGTGTTCCTCGGTTGTGCCAACCAGGCCGGCGAAGACAATCGTAACGTGGCACGCATGGCGCTGTTGCTGGCGGGCCTGCCGGAGAGCATTCCAGGCGTGACGCTCAACCGCCTGTGCGCCTCGGGCATGGACGCCATCGGCACGGCCTTCCGCGCCATTGCCAGCGGTGAAATGGAGCTGGCGATTGCCGGTGGCGTCGAGTCGATGTCCCGTGCGCCGTTCGTGATGGGCAAGGCCGACGCGGCGTTTTCGCGCAACATGAAGCTGGAAGACACCACCATCGGCTGGCGCTTTATCAACCCGTTGATGAAGGCCCAGTACGGCGTGGATGCCATGCCGCAGACCGCCGATAACGTCGCTGACGATTACCACGTATCCCGCGCCGACCAGGACGCCTTCGCCCTGCGCAGTCAGCAACGCACCGCTGCCGCGCAAGCCGCTGGGTTCTTCGCCGAAGAAATCGTGCCGGTGCGGGTTGCCCATAAAAAAGGCGAGACTGTTGTCGAGCAGGATGAACATCCACGTGACACCACGCTGGAAACCCTGGCCAAACTCAAACCGGTCAACGGCCCTGACAAAACCGTCACCGCTGGCAATGCGTCGGGTGTGAATGACGGTGCGGCAGCGTTGATCCTGGCCTCCGCCGACGCCGTCAAGAAACACGGCTTGACCGCCCGCGCCCGCGTGTTGGGCATGGCCAGCGCTGGCGTCGCACCGCGCGTGATGGGCATCGGCCCGGTGCCGGCGGTGCGCAAACTGGTGGAGCGGCTGGGCCTGGCGGTCACCGACTTTGATGTGATCGAACTCAACGAAGCCTTCGCCAGCCAAGGCCTGGCGGTGCTGCGTGAACTGGGCATCGCCGACGACGCGCCGCAGGTCAACCCGAATGGTGGTGCCATCGCCCTCGGCCACCCGTTGGGCATGAGTGGCGCGCGGCTGGTGCTGACCGCCTTGCATCAACTCGAAAAAACCGGCGGCCGCAAAGGCCTGGCGACCCTGTGCGTGGGCGTCGGACAAGGCTTGGCCCTGGCGATTGAACGCATCTAACACGAGAGGATTGTTCCATGAGTGACAAGCCCGGATACCGACGCCCGCAAGCGGGCACCCAACCTGATTACCTGCACCCGGCCTACCAGTCGACAAACCTGCGCTCGCCGTCCCAGCCGTTGGTGTTCTTGCCACACTCTTTGTCGGAAATCACCGGCCCGACGATCGGCGCCGAACGGATCAATGAGAAGGACAATGACCTCACTGCCCAGCATGAGGGCGAACCCCAGGGCGAGCGCATCATCATTCACGGCCGCGTGCTGGACGAGAATGGCCTGCCGGTGCCGGGCATTCTTGTGGAAATCTGGCAGGCTAACGCCGCCGGCCGCTACAACCACCAACGCGACCTGCACGATGCACCGCTGGACCCGAATTTCACCGGCACCGGTCGCACCGTGACCGACGCTGACGGCGGGTACCAGTTCCAGACCATCAAGCCCGGTGCCTACCCATGGGGCAATCACCACAACGCCTGGCGCCCGGCGCATATCCACTTTTCGCTGTTTGGCCCGAGTGTGCTGACGCGCCTGGTCACGCAGATGTACTTCCCCGGCGACCCGCTGTTGGAATACGACCCGATCTACAACTGCGTGCCGGATACCTCGGCCAAGGAACGCCTGATCGCCCGTTTCGACCTGGAAAAAACCGTCCCGCACTACGCCCTCTGCTACCGTTGGGACATTGTCCTTCGCGGCCGCGACGCCACGCCGATGGAGAAATAAGATGACACTCAACGCGACCACGTCCCACACCGTTGGGCCTTATTACCACATTGGCCTGACCTGGCTGAACCGCGAAGACCTGACCGTGGCCGCCACCCTTGGCGAGCGTGTGGCGATCAGCGGGCAAGTGGTGGATGGCAACGGCGATGTCGTCAACGACGCCATGCTTGAAGTCTGGCAGGCCAACGCCGCCGGTAAATATGACCACCCCGAAGATGAGCAGGACAAAGCGCTGGACCCGAACTTCGAAGGTTTCGGCCGCGTGCCGGTGGATGCAGAAGGGCGATTTCGCTTTACCACCATCAAGCCGGGCGCCGTGCCGGGGTTGAAGGGCACGACCCAGGCGCCGCATCTGGTCGTGCTGGTGTTTGCGCGAGGGTTGGTGAAGCACCTGCTGACGCGGATTTATTTTGACGGTGAGCCGATGAATGGGGATGACCCGTTGTTGGCGTGTGTGGCGGCGGAGCGGCGTAGCACCTTGATTGCCAAGCCGGATGCGGCGGGTGTGCATCAGTGGAATGTGGTGTTGCAGGGGACGAATAAGGAAACGGTGTTCTTCGATTATTGATCGGTAGCAGCGGCAAGTTTCAAGCGGCAAGCTACAAGGAAAAGCAGGCGATCGCTGTCGCTCTTCTCTTGCAGCTTGCCGCTTGAAACTTGTCACTGCTTCAAATGCGGAACATGGTTGTTGCAAAGTATGTCTAGGCTATAACCGTTCCCACTGAGTGAAAAAAACATGACAACAACCACCAGTCACTACACCGGAGAAGAACGCAGCAAACGGATTTTTGCGATTGTCGGTGCTTCGTCCGGCAACCTCGTCGAATGGTTCGACTTCTACGTCTACGCCTTCTGCGCCATCTACTTCGCCCCAGCGTTTTTCCCGTCGGACGACCCCACGGTCCAACTGCTCAACACTGCGGGTGTGTTCGCCGCCGGGTTCCTGATGCGGCCTATCGGCGGCTGGCTGTTTGGTAGGGTGGCCGACAAGCACGGCCGTAAGAACTCGATGATGATCTCGGTGCTGATGATGTGCGCCGGCTCGCTGGTCATTGCCTTCCTGCCGACTTACAAAGACATCGGCGCCTGGGCCCCGGCGTTGCTGTTGGCGGCACGACTTTTCCAAGGCTTGTCAGTGGGTGGCGAATACGGCACCACCGCGACCTATATGAGTGAAGTCGCGCTCAAGGGCCAGCGCGGTTTCTTCGCCTCGTTCCAGTACGTAACCCTGATCGGCGGGCAATTGCTGGCTGTGCTGGTGGTGGTGATCCTGCAACAGATCCTCACCGAAGACGAATTGCGCGCCTGGGGCTGGCGGATTCCGTTCGTGATCGGCGCGGTGGCGGCGATGATCTCGCTGCTGCTGCGTCGCACCCTCAAGGAAACCGCCAGTAAGGAAATGCGCCAGGACAAGGACGCCGGCAGCATCGCCGCGCTGTTCCGCAACCATAAGGCGGCGTTTATCACCGTGCTCGGCTACACCGCCGGCGGCTCGCTGATTTTCTACACCTTTACCACCTACATGCAGAAGTACCTGGTGAACACTGCCGGGATGCATGCCAAGACCGCCAGCTACATCATGACCGGCGCGCTGTTCGTGTACATGTGCATGCAGCCACTGTTCGGCATGCTTTCGGACAAGATCGGCCGGCGTAACTCGATGCTCTGGTTCGGTGCCCTCGGCACCCTGTGCACGGTACCGATCCTGCTGACCCTGAAAACCGTGACCAGCCCGTTCCTGGCTTTTGTGCTGATCTCCCTGGCGCTGGCCATTGTCAGCTTCTATACCTCTATCAGCGGCCTGGTGAAAGCGGAAATGTTCCCACCGCACGTACGTGCATTGGGTGTGGGCCTGGCCTATGCGGTGGCCAATGCGATCTTCGGCGGTTCGGCGGAATACGTGGCCTTGGGCCTGAAATCCATGGGCATGGAAAACACTTTTTACTGGTACGTCACCGGCATGATGGCAGTGGCTTTCCTGTTCAGCTTGCGCCTGCCTAAACAGGCGGAGTACTTGCATCACGATCTTTAAGGGATGAGCTATGACGCTGCGCACGAGCAATCAATTGTTCGACGCTTATTTCACGGCGGACAGCATGGCCGAGGTGTTCTGCGACAGGGGACGTTTGCAGGGCATGCTGGATTTTGAGGCGGGGTTGGCCCGGGCCGAGGCTCGGGTCGGTTTGATCCCCCAGGCCGCGGTCGCACCGATCGCCCAGGCGTGCCTGGCGTCGCTGTATGACGTCGATGCCCTCGGCGTGGCGATTGCCACGGCGGGGAATTCGGCGATTCCGTTGGTGAAGGCATTGGGCAAGTTGATTGCCGCTGAAGACCCCGGCGCCGAACGTTATGTGCACCTGGGCGCGACGAGCCAGGATGTGATGGACACCGGGCTGGTGCTGCAACTGCGCCAGGCCGTGGCATTGATCGAAACGGACCTGGCGCGCCTGGGCGACATTCTTGCCACCCAGGCCCAGCGCTATGCGACCGTGCCACTCGCTGGGCGGACCTGGTTGCAGCATGCGACGCCGGTGACCCTGGGGATGAAAATCGCCGGTTGGCTGGGGGCAGTCACGCGCAGTCGGCAACGTCTCGCCGAACTGAAACCGCGCTTGCTGGTGCTGCAATTCGGCGGTGCCTCCGGAACCCTCGCAGCGCTGGGCGAACAGGCCATGCCGGTGGCCGAGGCGCTGGCAACAGAGCTGCAACTGACCTTGCCCGAACAGCCCTGGCACACCCAACGGGATCGTCTGGTGGAATTCGCGAGCGTGCTTGGCCTGATCGCTGGCAGCCTCGGCAAACTGGGCCGCGATATCAGCCTGCTGATGCAAACCGAAGCGGCGGAGCTCTTTGAGCCCTCCGCGCCGGGCAAAGGCGGCTCATCGACCATGCCGCACAAGCGCAACCCGGTGGGCGCCGCAGTGCTGATCAGCGCCGCGACCCGTGTGCCCGGGTTGGTGGCGACAATGTTCAGTGCCATGCCCCAGGAGCACGAGCGCAGCCTGGGCCTGTGGCATGCCGAATGGGAAACCTTGCCGGAGATTTGCCGGTTGGTCTCCGGCGCGTTGCAACAGGCCTTGCTGGTGAGCGAAGGGTTGGAAGTCGACCCGCAACGCATGGCGCACAACCTCGACCTGACCCAAGGCCTGGTGCTGGCCGAAGCCGTCAGCATCGTGCTCGCCCAGCGCCTGGGCCGTGAAACTGCACACCATCTGCTGGAGCAATGCTGCAAACGCGCCGTCGCAGAAGGCCGGAATCTGCGCGCGGTATTGGCGGATGAGCCGCAAGTCACCGCCGAGCTGTCAGCGGCTGAGCTGGACCGCTTGCTTGATCCCGCCCATTACCTGGGCCAGGCCCGCACCTGGGTCACCCGCGCTGTAGCCGAACACTTTGCTTGAGGAGACCACAGTGGCATTTTTACAACTCGCCGAGGGCGAACTGCATTACAAATTGGACGGGCCTGTGGACGCGCCAGTGTTGGTGCTTTCCAACTCATTGGGCACCGACCTGCACATGTGGGACATCCAGATCCCGGTCTTCACCAAACATTTTCGCGTGCTGCGTTTTGACACCCGTGGCCATGGCAAATCCTTGGTCAGTCCTGGGCCCTACAGCATCGAGCAACTCGGTCACGACGTGATCGCGCTGCTCGACGCACTGGCCATCCAACGCGCACATTTCTGCGGCTTGTCCATGGGGGGCTTGATCGGCCAGTGGCTGGGCATCAACGCGGGCGGCCGCCTGCATCGCCTGGTGCTGTGCAACACTGCGGCCAAGATTGGCACGCCCGACGTTTGGAACCCACGCATCGAGAGGGTGCTGCGCGATGGCGCAGCGGCGATGGTTGCGCTGCGCGATGCGTCGATTGCGCGCTGGTTTACCGCCGACTTTGCGGCGGCCAACCCGCACCAGGCCCGGCAGATTACCGACATGCTTGCGGCGACCTCGCCTGAGGGTTACGCCGCCAACTGCGCAGCGGTGCGGGATGCGGATTTTCGCGACCAACTGGCCTTTATCAAAGTGCCGACCCTGGCGATTACCGGCACTGAAGACGCAGTCACACCGCCTGCGGGCAGCCACTTTATCCAGAACCATGTGCAGGGTGCCGAGTACGCTGAGTTCTACGCAGCGCATTTGTCCAACGTTCAGGCCGGTGCTGCGTTCAGCGAGCGCGTTATCGAGTTTTTACGCACTACAGATCGCGTTTCCTAGTGAATCAGGAGTTTTTTGTGGACGAGAAACAACGTTATGCCGAAGGCCTGCAAGTGCGTCGCGAAGTGCTGGGTGATGCCCATGTCGACCGCAGCCTCAATGCCCTGACCGAGTTCAACAGTGAGTTCCAGGAAATGATCACCCGCCATGCCTGGGGTGATATCTGGACCCGTCCCGGCCTGCCTCGGCACACCCGCAGCCTGATCACCATCGCCATGCTGATCGGCATGAACCGCAGCGAAGAACTCAAGCTGCACCTGCGCGCCGCCGCCAGCAATGGCGTGACCCGTGCTGAGATCAAGGAAGTGCTGATGCAGAGCGCGATCTACTGCGGGATTCCGGCGGCGAATGCGACGTTCCATTTGGCTGAGTCGGTGTGGGATGAGCTGGGGGTGGAGTCGCGCGAGCAAGACTGAACCTGAAATACGATCAAATGTGGGCGCTGGCCTCTATCGCACCGGGAATCAGTGGGAATCCGCATCCCACACCCAGTGCCACACACCCGGCAGATGCACCTCTTCACTCACATCCTTCACGGTCCTTGCCAACGCCGCGCGCTGAAGCTGGGCGGTGTCGGTGTAGAACGGCGCAGCGGCCGTCTTCATGCCAGTGACGCGCGCGCTGTCCAGCAGGATCTGCAAGTACTCCTGCATATGGATCGCGGTATAGCGGTTGATGTCGTGGAACGTCACCACCACTGGTATCACGCCGTCCACGGTCGGCAGTTGCCCCAATGCGATGCGCTCGCGCACCACCGACAGTTGCCGATACACATTCGCCCGGCGCCGTGGGCTGCCGTTGAAGCCCCAGATCTTGCCGTCATTGGCGCTCAGGTCGGTCAACAACACGTGCATGCCATGGCGCTTGTAGGCGGCGAAGGTGCGGCGGTCGTAGTTCCAGAACGGTGGACGTACCAGCGTGGGCGGTGCACCGGTGATGGCGGCAATGTCGGCGGCGCCCTGGGTGAGGGTGCTTTCAAGTGTCGCGTCATTCAGCCAACGATGGTTGGTATGAAACGCCGTGGCCGTGTGGAAGGCCAGGATATGCCCGCCCGCGTATTCACGCTCCATCGTCTTGCGGCCCCGCGAACTGCCACCGGAGCGGGCTGCTTCGGTTTGCAGGAAAAACACCGCCTTGATCCCCGGCAATACCGGGTTCTGCGCCAGGTCGGCCACCACCGAACGGCTCGGGTTGTTGTAGCCCGATGCGCTGGGGCCGTCATCGAAGGTCAGTAGAAAGCGGATCGGCGCCTGAGCTTGCAGGCGTTGTTCGGTCTGCGGTGTCAGGGCGATGGGGGCGCCGATGCAGCCGCTGAGGCTCAGGGCCAGGGCTAGCATGGCGGATGCGATGGCGAAGGATTTCATGGCGGGCGCGGGCTCAAATAGAAGGCCGCTGTTGGGTGGGATCAGCAGCGGCAGGCGCGCACGATACAGCAAGATCGGCTGTGTGAGGTGACAGTCTGACAGGCGAGCGCTGATCGGCGTCAGCCCAGGTATTGGCTGTTGCTGAAGACCTCATGGCGCGCAGTCGTCGAACTGTGTGCCCCTTTGGGGTGGCTCGGGTGAGCGTGTGTAACAGGTTTTGAAACGCCCATGTATTGTCCTTTTCGCGGAGCCAGTTGCTGACCCTGTCTCTTGGAATCGGTCGGACGCGTCAGATCGTTCCCCGATACATGTCATTCGGGTTTACAGCAGACTGATCGGATAGCTGATGATCAACCGATTCTCATCAAACTCATTGTTGCTGTAGTCACGCCGCATGCTCGAATTGCGCAGGCGCACTGTCAGGTTTTTCGCGGCGCCGCTTTGCACGGTATAGCCCAATTCGCTTTCGCGGCCCCATTCCTTGCCATCAGTGATCGTCCCGGTGTGCACATTGCTGCCGCTGATATAGCGATTCATCAGGGTCAGCCCGGGCACGCCGAGGGTGGCGAAGTTGTAGTCGTGACGCACCTGCCAGGATTTCTCTTGGGCGTTGTCGTAGCTCGAGTTGTAGCTGTCGTTGGCCAGGGTGCCGCCGCTGGTGCCGTTGACGCGCATCCAGGCGCTGTCGCCGGTGAGTTTTTGCAGGCCGACATAGAAGGTGTTGCCGCCGTACTTGGCCGAGAACAGGCCGGACCAGGTCTTGTTGTCCAGCTCGCCTGCGCGGGCGCTGCCGTCGTCCTTGCCATAGAAAAAGCCAAGGTTGGCGCCCAGGGTCCAGTCGCCCAATGGCTGGCTGTGGGTCAGGTTAACGAACTGCTGGCTGTAGATGTCCTTGAGCTGCGCGTTCCACAGGCCGATCTGCGTGCGTTTGTCATTGAACGCGTACTCGCCGCCCTGGAAGTTGAAGCGGTCGGAAGTGAACGCGGTTTTACCGACCATCGACATGTCGGTCATGCTGCTGTCGTCACGCGGGCTGTTGGCGCGGAACTGGCCGCCGTAGAGGGTCAGGCCGTCGATTTCCCTGGAGGTGATCTGCCCGCCGCGCAAGGTTTGCGGCAGGGAGCGACCATCGTCCGAGCGCAGGATAGGCAGCACCGGCATCCATTCACCGACCTTCACGTCGGTCTTGGAGATGCGCGCCTTGAACGCTACACCGAGGCGTCCGAACTCATCCGCAGGGCGGCCATCATGGTCCAACGGCAGCAACTGGGTACCCCCGGTGCCGCGCCCACCGTCCAGCTTCAACGAATACAGCCCCAGTACATCCACGCCAAAACCCACGGTGCCTTGGGTGAAACCGGACTTGGCGTCGAGGATGAAACTCTGCGTCCACTCCTGCGCATTGCCCTGGGCTTTAGTGGGGTTGGTGAAGTTGCGGTTGAAGAAGAAGTTACGCAGGTTGAGGTTGGCGCTGGCGTCTTCGAGAAAGCCGTGTTCTTCGGCGACGACGGGCAGGGCAAGGCTGGCGACAGCGGTTGCCAGCAGGAGCTGGCGCGGGTGGAAAGTGCTCATGGCGTAAGGGCCTGTTGTTATTGGGTTTATGCAGGTGGCGGCCATGGTGCGGGGCGGTGCGGGGGCGATTCAATTGGGGGAGGACGGGTTGTGGGCGATGATCGAACGCAAGTTGGCGGGCGCTCAGTCCCGGCATTTCCGGTTATCGCTTGGGCAGATCGAAGTGGGTCCAGGGCACTGGCGGCAAGTAGTGCTGCGCAGCAATGATTAACGCGACCATCACCACCAGGAACACCGCTTGCAACGGGCTCCAGAAGGCCCAGTGCAAGCCGTTCAACCACGGGTAACCTTCGCTGAATTTCTGGCTCATGTGGCCGATGCGTTTTTTGTGCTGCAGGTTGATCAGGACCATACCGGCGTAGGTGAGCATGCCCAGCACGCCGAGCATCAACCCGCAGGCCACCAGCATGATCGCCTGTGGTACACCATGGCGAATCACCAGCCAGTAGTCATTGGGGTTGAGCCGCTTGGGAATCAGGTGCTGGCTCAGCCACACATCCTGAACCCGGTAGGTTGAGCTCATCCCGGACCACAGTTGGGTGACGCGGAAGCCAATGGCCGCCGGTACGAATGCCATCAGCATGAAAATGACCACCGACATCCCGTCAAGGTTGTCGGGTTTGTCGTGCGCAATACTCAGGCCAAACCCCAGCGCGAACACGGCCCACAGCCGGATAAACACCTGGGTGTAGATGGGGCGGGGCACGTACTTGCGCCAGAAGAACAGGTCGGCCTGGGGCAGGCGTTCAACCAATTGCGGGTAGCGCCAGGTCAGGGTTTGAGCCAAGTGCTGGCAGGCGTTCCACTCGTTTTCGCCAAACCCGTCGATCATGCGTTTTTGTTGGGTGGCGCTCATGGGCGTCAGCAGCAGGCGCGCGGCGAAGGCATCGGCGGACGTGCGTCGTTTGTCCTGGGCTTTGTCTTGCAGGTGAACATAGAAACTTTCCTGCTCACAACGCGACACCCATTCGCGCCACATCCACGCCGGTTCCGGGTAGACGCCTTTCTGGTCGTCCCAACCAAACACCTGGCACACCCGCTCGAACAGCGGCACGCTCCAAGTGGTGTCGTGGAGCAGGTGCAGGATGATGCGTTGCCACTGCTGTTGCAGGTCGAACACCCGCAGCCAGGGCTGGTTGTTGAACTGCGTGAGCTGGGTGATGAACTCGCGCTCGGCCTTTTGCTCCAGCAGTTCCTGCAAGGTGTGGCGGTAGTCCTGCAGCAGTTCGCTGGTCAGCGCATCGTATTGCCAAGTGGTCATTGCCACCTGCTGCCACGGGGTCAGCCATTCCAGGTTGTGTACCGCCCATTGGGCGATAGGACTGCGTTCGCCCGGTGCTTCAAAGCAGTGGCGCAGCAAGCCAACCTGGAAAGCGTCGGTGCAGTCCTGCTGATTGGCCAGGTTCCAGCGTTCGATGAAGTTGCTGACGTTGAGTCCACTGAGCAGGGCATGCGCCGGGTCGGCCTTGGGCGCTTCGAAAGAGGCAGGGTGCAGGACGCTGACGTCCATCAACTCGGCGAGGTCGTTGAGGTTACCGTAGGCCTGTTCGGCAGCGGGCGTTGCGGCGATGTTTGGCTGTTCTTCGCAGTCGGCTCGCCAGCGTGCGTAGGCCAGTGCTTCTTCATAGGCTTCGCGCAATCGCTGGAAGCCTGCGGCATCGTCATCCGGCCGGCAGCTTTTCAGCAGCCGCGCATAGCTGCGCTTGATGGTGCGCTCGTCAGCGTCTTCCGACAGTTGCAGCACGGTCCAGCAATCCATGGTGTGTTCCCTCAGCGCCAGAACCCGTTGTCGAGTTGCTCAAGTTGCCGGGTCAGTTCGCTGCGGGCTTCACGGATGCGGCGTTCATCCTGGGAATCGAGCACCTGTTGGAACTGCCCGGCCCAGTGCCCAAGCTGCTCGCGAAGTTCGCCGAGGCTTTCCTGGTAGAGCCGCTCGAGCCGCGCGGTGAGTACGGTATTGACCTGTTGGTCGCGCGGGTGAACCTTCAACTGCGCCAGGGCTTGCAGGCGTTGCTGGATCTCCTCGGGGCTGAGCACGCCAGGGTTGTTCTCGATCACCAGCGAATGTTGCTCGCCGGTCAGCGGAATGCTCACCTGGGCTTCCAGCAGGCCGTTGTTGTCGTAAGTGAAGCGCACGTCCAGCGAGACTTCACCGGCCTTGCGCTTGGGCACGGGAATTTCCAGTTGGCCCAGCTCGATGTTGTCTTTGACCAGGCGGCTTTCGCCTTGGTAGATCTTCAGCAGTACGCGGGTCTGGTCGTCAGACAGGGTGACCACGCTTTTGACCCTGCTCACCGGCACGCTGCTGTTGCGTTCGATCAGCGGCAGGTAATGGCCGCTCTCGATATGGCTACCGTACTGGTTAGAGGTTTCGATGCCCAAGGTGTAGGGGCAGACGTCGGTCAGCACCACTTCTTCCAATGCGGCGGAGCGGGCTTTGAGCGCCGCCTGGATCGCAGCGCCATGGGCGACCACTTGGTCCGGGTCGAGACTGATGGACGGGAAACGCCCGAACAACCCGGCGGCGAGTTTGCGCACCAGCGGCATGCGCGTGGTACCGCCCACCAGCAGGATTTCATCCAGGTCGCCCACACGAATCCGCGCATCACGCAGGGCCCGTTCGATCGGTGCGCGCAGGCGTTCCAGCAGCGGCGTGTAGAGCTTGGCCAGTTCCTGTTGGGTGATGGTTTTTACCCATTGCTGGCCATCGACACGCAGAGCGAAGTCGGCGCTGTCGTCCTGCCCAAGGGCCTTGCGCACGCGTTCAGCTTCGCGGCGCAGGGCTTGCAGTACGCTGCTGGTGGGCGGGAAGCCTTGGGCGTTGCGCTGGCTGTCGACGAAGTGTTCCAGCAGCAGGGTGTCGAAGTCTTCGCCGCCGAGGAAGTTGTCGCCGGCACTGGCACGGACTTCCATCACGCCGTCGAACAACTCAATGATCGACACGTCGAAGGTACCGCCACCGAGGTCAAAGACCAGGAACGAGGTTTCCTTGTCGCGCTGATGCAGGCCGTAGGCGAGGGCGGCAGCGGTGGGTTCGTTGATCAGTTTTTCGACGTTGAGCCCTGCCAGTTCACCGGCGATGCGTGTGGCCTTGCGTTGGCCGTCGCTGAAATAGGCGGGCACGCTGATCACGGCTTCGGTGACGGTATGGCCGTAGGTGCGCTCGATGTCTTCCTTCAGGCTTTTGAGCACCAATGCGCAAAGTTCTTCCGGACGGAACGAGCGGCCGCCCAGGCGCACTTCGGTGGCACTGCCCATGTAGCGTTTGAACAACGACGTGGTCAGGTGCGGGTGAGTGTGCAGGCGTTCTTTGGCAGCCTGGCCTACCAGGACACGGCCTTGATCATCCAGACCGACCACGCTTGGGGTCAGCAACTGGCCAAGGGCATTGGGCACCAATTCGGCGGTATCACCGCGCCAGACAGCGGCGAGACTGTTGGTGGTCCCCAGGTCGATTCCTACGATCATTACGACAAGCGCCCTCTGTGGTCTGTAAGAATCTGTGACCAATTTTATCCTGAAAGGTTGGGCGAAAAGCAAGGCAATGGGCGTTTGAGCCCGCTCACTACAAAAGCCGGCGGCCACCCATCAGGCATAAAAAAACCGCTTCCGGTGAGGGAAGCGGTTTTGTTTACAGCGGCGTTACTTTTTTACAACCGCATCAGAACAACTTCAGTGCCGGTGCTTCTTCTTTCAACGGCTCGTTCTTCGCGCTCTGCTCGTTCCAGCCGCCGCCGAGGGCCTTGTACAGGTTGACCTCGCTGTTCAACTGCGCCAGGCGGTCGGTGATCAGCGACTGCTGGGCACTGAACAGTTGGCGCTGAGCGTCAAGGAACGTCAGGTTGCTGTCGACACCAATGCGGTAGCGACGCTCGGCCAGGCGGTAGTAATCCTGGTTGGCCGCGACAAAGCCACGCTGGGCCTCCAGTTGCTGCTTGTAGGTCTCACGCGCGGCGAGGCCGTCGGAGACCTCCTGGAAGCCGGTCTGGATCGCCTTCTCGTAGTTCGCCACGTTGATCTCTTTCTGGATCTTCGAGTAGTCCAGGCTGGCGCGCAAGCTGCCGGCGTTGAAGATCGGGATGTTGATCTGCGGAGCGAACGACCAGGTGCCCGAGCCGCCTTTGAACAGGCCGCCGAGGTCCGGGCTCAGGGTGCCGGCGTTGGCCGTCAAGCTGATGCTCGGGAAGAACGCAGCACGGGCGGCGCCGATGTTGGCGTTGGCCGCCTTGAGGTTGTACTCGGCCTGCAGGATGTCTGGACGACGTTGCAGCAGGTCCGAGGGCAACCCGGCCGGCACTTCGCTGAGCAGGTCATCCGACAGCGGCTTGCTGGCGATATTCGCCGGCAGGCCAGTGCCCAGCAGCAGGGTCAGGCTGTTTTCGTCCTGGGCCACCTGGCGCGTATACCGGGCAAGCTGCACCCGGGCGTTTTCCACCGAGGTGCGTGCCTGGCTCAGGTCGAGGGCCGAGGTCACGCCGACTTCGTTGCTGCGCGAGGTGAGCTTGAAGCTCTGCTCGAAGGCGCCCAGGGTGTCCTGGGTCAGCTTGAGCAGTTCCTTATCGGCTTGCCAGGTCAGGTAGGCATTGGCCACGCTGGCCACCAGGCTGATCTGGGTGCTGCGGCGGGCTTCTTCAGTGGCGAAGTACTTCTGCAGCGCTTCTTCACTCAGGCTGCGTACGCGACCGAACAGGTCCAGCTCATAAGAGCTGATCCCGAGGGTGGCCGAGTATTGGCTGGTGATGTTCGCTTCGCCGGTCTGGGAGGCACGGGCCGGCACACGCTGGCGGCTGCCGCTGCCATTAGCCGACACTGCCGGGAACAGGTCGGCACGCTGGATGCGGTACTGCGCCGCGTAGGCGTCGATGTTCAGGGCCGCAACGCGCAGGTCACGGTTGTTCACCAGCGCGGTCTGGATCAACTGTTGCAGGGCAGGGTCATGGAAAAACTGCTTCCAGCCCTGTTCGGCAGCGGCCTGGCTCGGTGCCTGGGCCGACGAATACGCCGGCCCCTGCGGGAACTGCGCGGCCACTGGCGCTTCGGGGCGCTGATAGTCAGGTATCAGCGAGCAGCCACTGAGCACGAATGCCGTGACGGCTAGGGAAAGTAGCGACTTGCTCATTGGCCAGCCTCTTTAGGAGTTTGCTTGGTTTCTTTCGGTTTACGGTCGCCGATGGCGGACACGGTTGCAAAGAACAACGGCACCCAGAAGATCGCCAACACTGTGGCCGTGATCATACCGCCAATTACACCGGTACCGATCGCGTGCTGGCTGCCTGAACCTGCGCCTGAGGAGATCGCCAGCGGCAGTACGCCGAGGATGAACGCCATGGAGGTCATGATGATCGGACGCAGACGCATACGGGACGCCTCGATGGCCGCCTCGACGATGCCTTTGCCCTGTTCGTGAAGCTCTTTGGCGAACTCCACGATCAGGATGGCGTTTTTCGCCGCCAGGCCCACCGTCACCAACAGGCCCACCTGGAAGAACACGTCGTTGGACAACCCGCGCATGCTGGTGGCGATCAACGCACCCACCACGCCCAGCGGCACTACGAGTACCACCGCAATCGGGATCGACCAGCTTTCGTACAGTGCCGCCAGGCACAGGAACACCACGAGCAGCGACAAAGCGTACAGCGCAGGTGCCTGAGAACCGGACAAGCGTTCTTCGTACGACAAGCCCGTCCAGGCGTAGCCGATACCCGCCGGCAATTGCTTGGCGATGCGTTCGACTTCCGTCATGGCGTCACCGGTGCTGTAGCCCGGTGCCGGGGTGCCGAGGATCTCCATCGCCGCCACACCGTTATAGCGCGAGAGCTTCGGCGAGCCGTAGATCCACTTGCCCGAGGCGATGGCCGACAGCGGCACCATCTTCCCGGAGTCGCTGCGCACGTACCATTTGTTCAGGTCTTCAGGCGACATGCGGCTGGCGGCTTCACCTTGCACGTAGACTTTCTTCACCCGACCACGGTCGATGAAGTCGTTGACGTAGCTGCCACCCAAGGCAATTGCCAGGGTCTGATTGATGTTCGACAACGTGATGCCCTGGGCGCTGGCCTTCTCGTCATCGACGGTGAGCTCATACTGCGGCTCATCGTTCACGCCGTTGGGGCGCACACCTGCGAGGATCTTGCTCTGGGCAGCCATGCCCAGGAACTGGTTACGGGCCGCCATCAACTTCTCATGGCCGACACCGCCCTGGTCTTGCAGGAACACGTCGAAACCGGTGGCGTTACCCAGTTCCAGAACAGACGGCGGCACAATGGCGAATACCATGGCGTCCTGGAAGGTCTGCATGAAGTAACCCTGGGCGCGCTTGGCGATTTCAAACACGGAGGTGGACGCATCACGTTCATCCCACGGCTTGAGCATCACGAAGGCCAGGCCCGAACTCTGGCCACGACCGGCGAAGTTGAAGCCGTTTACGGTAAATACCGATTTCACGCCTTTGCCTTCGCCAGGCTCGCCTTCCTTGTCATTGAGCAGGTATCTACGCATGTCATCGATGACTTTCTGCGTACGTTCAGCCGAAGAACCCACAGGCGTCTGCACCTGGGCAAAGATCACGCCCTGGTCCTCATCGGGCAGGAACGCGGCAGGGATGCGCATGAACAGCCAGATCATGCCGGCGAAGATCAGTGCGTACACCAGGAACGCCGGGATCTTGTGCTTGATCATGTTGCCCACGCCGCGCTCGTAGCTCAGTACGCCACGGTCGAAGGTGCGGTTGAACCAGCCGAAGAAACCGCGCTTGGGTTGGCCGTGTTTTTCAGGGTCGATCGGCTTGAGCATTGTGGCGCACAAGGCCGGGGTGAAGATCAGGGCAACCAGTACCGACAGCGCCATGGCCGAAACAATGGTGATGGAGAACTGTTTGTAGATCACACCGGTGGAGCCGCCAAAGAAGGCCATCGGCAACAGTACCGCCGACAGCACCAGGGCAATACCCACCAAGGCGCCCTGGATCTGGCCCATGGACTTGACCGTCGCCTCTTTCGGCGACAGGTGTTCCTCGGCCATTACCCGCTCAACGTTTTCCACCACCACGATGGCATCGTCCACCAGCAAGCCGATGGCCAGGATCATGCCGAACATGGTCAGGGTGTTGATGGTGAAGCCGAACGCCGCGAGGATCCCGAAGGTACCCAGCAATACCACCGGCACCGTCATGGTGGTGATGATGGTGGCGCGGAAGTTCTGCAGGAACAGGAACATCACCAGGAACACCAGCACGATCGCTTCGACCAGGGTGTGCACCACGCCGGAGATCGATTCGGTCACTACAGGCGTGGTGTCATACGGCACCACCGCCTTCATGCCTGGCGGGAAGAACGGTTCCAGGGACGCCACTGTGGCGCGGATAGCCTTGGCGGTGTCGAGGGCGTTAGCACCCGAAGCGAGCTTGATCGCCATACCGGAAGCCGGATTACCGTTGAACTGCGCGCTGATGCTGTAGTTCTGGCCACCCAGTTCGATACGGGCCACATCACGCAGGCGAACCTGGGAGCCGTCGCTGTTCACCTTCATCAGGATGTTGCCGAATTGCTCTGCGGTTTGCAGACGGGTCTTGCCGATGATGGTTGCGTTCAGCTGGTTGCCGGGTAGGGCAGGCAGGCCGCCCAACTGGCCGGTGGCGACCTGGACGTTCTGTGCGGAGATGGCCGTGCTGACATCGACCGGGGTCAACTGGAAGTTGTTCAGCTTGGCCGGGTCCAGCCAGATACGCATGGCGTACTGCGAACCGAACACCTGGAAGTCACCGACACCCGCGGTCCGCGAGATCGGGTCCTGGATGTTGGACACGATGTAGTTGGACAAGTCGTCCTTGTTCATGCTGCCGTCTTCCGACACCAGCCCAATCACCATCAGGAAGTTCTTCACCGACTTGGTCACGCGGATACCCTGCTGCTGCACTTCTTGCGGCAGCAGTGGGGTCGCCAGGTTCAGTTTGTTCTGCACCTGAACCTGGGCGATGTCCGGGTTGGTACCCTGGTTGAACGTCGCGGTGATGGTCATGCTGCCGTCGGAGTTACTGTCCGAGGCGACATAACGCAGGTTGTCGATACCGTTGAGCTGTTGCTCGATCACCTGCACCACGGTGTCCTGCACGGTTTGTGCCGACGCGCCTGGGTAGGTCACCTGGATGTCGATGGCGGTTGGCGCGATGGCCGGGTATTGGTTGATGGGCAACTTCAGGATCGACAGTGCCCCGACCAGCATGATCACCAGGGCAATTACCCAGGCGAAAATGGGACGGTCGATAAAAAATTTCGACATGAATTACTCCCCTTTGCCCGTAGTGGCAGCAGGAGCAGCAACCGTTCCCGCAGGCTTGGCGTTATCCGCCTCCTTAACCTTGACTTCGGCGCCAGGCTTGACGTACTGCAAGCCTTCGGTGATCACACGGTCACCGGCGTTCAAGCCTTTCTCCACCAGCCAGTAGGCGCCGACGGTGCGGTTGGCGACCAGGACGCGCTGCTCGACTTTGTTGTCGGCATTGACGATCAGGGCCGTCGGGATGCCTTTGAGGTCGCGGGTTACGCCTTGTTGCGGAGCCAGGATCGCCTTGCTGTTCACGCCGGCTTTCAACTGGGCGTGTACGAACATGCCAGGCAGCAGGGTGTGGTCAGGGTTGGGGAACACGGCGCGCAGGGTCACGGAACCGGTGGTCTGGTCAACCGACACTTCGGAGAATTCCAGCTTGCCATCCTGGCCGTAGTCGCTGCCGTCTTCCAGGGTCAGCTTGACCTTGGCGGCATTGGCGCCGGCTTTTTCCAGCTGGCCGCTTTCCAGGTCGCGGCGCAGTTTCAGCATTTCTACCGAAGACTGCGTGACGTCGACGTAGATCGGGTCGAGTTGCTGGATGACGGCCATGGAGTCGGCTTGGCCGTTGCTGACCAGCGCGCCTTCGGTGACCAAAGAACGGCCGATGCGACCGGCGATCGGCGCGTACACCTTGGTGTAACGCACGTTGATCTGCGCGCTTTGAACGTTTGCTTCTGCGGTCATGCGGTTGGCGACGGCGGTGTCGTATTCCTGACGGCTCACGGCTTGCTCATCGACCAACTGCTTGTAGCGGTCGGTGATGGATTTGGTCTGGGTCAGGGTGGCTTGCGCGCTTTTCAGAGTGGCTTCATACATCGATGGGTCGATCTGGTAGAGCTGTTGCCCTTCCTTCACGTCCGCGCCTTCCTTGAACAGGCGCTTGAGAATGATGCCGTTGACCTGCGGGCGAACTTCCGCGATGCGGTAGGCGGTAGTACGGCCTGGCAACTCGGTTGTCAGGGTAAAGGCTTGCGGTTGAATGGTGACCACGCCGACCTGAGGGGTTTGAGCGGGCGGAGCCGCTTCTTCCTTTTTACATCCGCTGAGCAGCGATGCCAGGGCGACGGCAGTGACCAGAGCGGTAACAGCTGGCTTAAGTTGCATGAAGATCCTCGGGTCAGGCGCGCAGAGTGCGCACCAGCAGTGTGGAAAGGTAAAAAACAAATGGCGAGTGGATAAGTAGCTTGCTACGCAATATACTTACGTTCATGGTTGTTTGTAAACTCTTGACAGGCTTTGCGCAATGTTGACAAAGCAACGCCCAAAGCCTCGATTCCATTACGTTCGGCACCCATGACGGTGTCGTCCCACAAATATTCAGATGATCATTACCGGCGATTAATTCTGCCTTAACGATAGTCTCAAGTGTCCTGATTGAGGTTTTACTGCCATGGTTCGTCGCACTAAAGAGGAAGCTCAGGAAACGCGCAGCCAGATCCTCCAAGCCGCCGAGCAAGCCTTCTATGAGCGCGGCGTTGCGCGCACTACGCTGGCGGACATCGCCGCGCTGGCCGGTGTGACGCGGGGTGCTATCTACTGGCATTTCAGCAACAAATCCGATTTGCTGCAGGCGCTGCTCGATACCCTTCATGAGCCGCTGGACGAATTGGCCAGGGCCAGTGAAAGCGAGGACGAACTCGACCCGCTGGGCTGCATGCGCAAGCTGCTGATTCATTTGTTCCATCAAGTGGCCTTGGACCCGAAAACCCGGCGCATCAACGAGATCTTGTTCCATAAGTGCGAATTCACCGATGAAATGTGCGACATGCGCCGCCAGCGTCAGACCCACAGCCTGGAATGCAACCTGCGCATCAGCCTGACATTGCGTAACGCGGTCCATCGCGGGCAACTGCCGGAAAACCTCGACACCACCCGTGGCGCGGTGTGTATCCACGCCTACATCAACGGGCTGATCGGCCAATGGCTGCTGGTCCCCGACAGCTTCCAGCTACATCAGGAAGCCGAGCGCTGGGTGGACGCAGGGCTGGACATGCTGCGCTGGAGCCCCAGCCTGCGCAATTGAGACAACATGCGTAATTGCGTCAGGTTGTGTCACGAGTAAAGCATAAGGATGGTCAATCGTCCTTCTGCCTGATTGGTGGGATGACTTTATATACGGGCTGGCGGGTGGTTGATAGGTAGCCGGCTAAGTATTTTGTAGCGATTTTGTTGCAGGGCTGTGAAGGAATGTTACCCCTGGCTGCACACATTCGAAATGTGGGGGCTGGCTTACCTGCGATGGCGGTGGATCAGTCACTTCACCTGTTACTGAAACACCGCCATCGCGGGCAAGCCCGCACACATGGGGTCGTTGGTGTGTTCAAGGTACGAGTAAAAAAGCCCCGGTTCCTGCGAACCGGGGCTTTTTCATTTCAGCACGTTACGTCAGAGCGCCAGCGTCGGGTAGTCGATATAACCGACCGGGCCCTTGCTGTAGAAGGTGTCCGGGCGTGGCTCATTCAGCGGCGCATCCGCCTTCAGCCGCGCTGGCAAGTCCGGGTTGGCAATAAACGGCACGCCCCAGGCCACCGCATCCGCCTTGCCTTCAGCCAGCCAGGCATTGGCGCTGTCCTTGGTGAAGCGTTCGTTGGCAATGTACATACCGCCAAAGGCTTTTTTGAGTTGTGGGCCGAGGCTGTCAGCGCCTTCCTTTTCACGCGAGCAGATGAAGGCGATGCCACGCTTGCCCAATTCGCTGGCGACGTAGGTGAAGGTCTGCGCCAGGTTGTCGTCGCCCATGTCATGGGAGTCGGCGCGTGGTGCCAAGTGCACACCCACGCGACCGGCGCCCCAGACTTCGATGGCGGCGTCAGTCACTTCCAGCAGCAGGCGTGCACGGTTTTCCAGGGAGCCACCGTAGTTGTCGGTACGCTGGTTGGTGCTGCTTTGCAGGAATTGGTCGAGCAGGTAGCCATTGGCACCGTGGATTTCCACGCCGTCAAAACCGGCGGCCTTGGCGTTCTCGGCACCGGTGCGGTATGCGTCGACGATGTCGGCGATTTCAGCGGTTTCCAGCGCGCGAGGGGTCGGGTAGTCGGCCAGTGGGCGCACCAGGCTGACGTGTCCTTTAGGTTGGATCGCACTCGGTGCAACCGGAGTTTCGCCGTTCAAGTACGACTCGTGGGAAATACGGCCCACATGCCACAGCTGCAGGAAGATCTTGCCGCCTGCGCCATGAATCGCCTTGGTCACGTTGGCCCAGCCGCGTACCTGGTCGTTGGACCAGATGCCTGGGGTATCCGGGTAGCCCACGCCCAGCGGCGTCACGGAAGTGGCTTCGCTGAGGATCAGCCCGGCGGAAGCGCGTTGCACGTAGTACTCGGCCATCAGCGCGTTGGGTACGCGACCGTCGTCTGCACGGCAGCGGGTCAGCGGCGCCATGATGATGCGGTTCGACAGTTCCAGGTCGCCCAGTTTGATCGGATCGAAAATAGTCGTCATCGGGAAAATACCTTTGTCTTTGAAGTGGATCAGTTGGTCGCAGGGGCCAGGCCGGCATCGCCGCTCTGACGGAAAGTAATCAGGGTCACCACCAGCGCGAGGATCGCCAGGGCCGCTGCGGCTAACGGCACACTGGTCAGGCCGAAACCGTGGGCTATCACACTGCCGCCGACCCAGGCGCCAAGGGCGTTGCCGATGTTGAAGGCGCCGATGTTCAGGGTGGACACCAGGTTCGGTGCGGCCTTGCCAAAGGTCACCACGTTGATCTGCAACGCAGGCACGGCGGCGAACGAGGCGGTGGCCCACAGAAACAAGGTGATTTCAGTCGGGATGATGGCGACGCTGGTCCAGGTCAGCGCGGTGGAAACTACCGCCATACTGATGAACACGCCGATCAGGGTGGCCGCCAGGCGTTTGTCCGCCAGCTTGCCGCCAATGATATTGCCCACGGTGAGGCCCAGGCCGATCAGCAGCAGGGTCCAGGTCACGCCTGTGGGCGACACGCCGGTGACATCGCCGAGCAGCGGCGCAACGTAGGTGAAGAGGGTGAACATAGACGCGGCGAACAGCGCGGTCATGCTCAGCGACAGCCAGATGCCGGCGCCTTTGAGCGCGGCCAGTTCGGCGCGCATGTCGAGTTTCTCTTCATCACGCTTGGCGGGCAGGAAACGGATCAAGCCAATCAACGCCACCACACCCATCACCGTCACCGCCCAGAACGTCGAGCGCCAGCCGGCTTCTTGGCCCAGTGCGGTACCCAGTGGTACGCCAAGCACGTTGGCCAGGGTCAAACCGGTGAACATCAAGGCTACGGCCGAGGCACGCTTGTTGGCCGGCACCAGGTTGGCCGCTACCACTGAACCAATCCCAAAGAAAGCTCCGTGGCACAGTGCGGTGACGACGCGGGCAAACATCAGCACGTTGTAGTCACTGGCCAGGGCGCAGAGGAGGTTGCCGATAATGAAGATACCCATCAACGCTACCAGTGCCGCCTTGCGTGGCAGCTTGGCGGTGGCCAGTGCCATGAACGGTGCACCGATGGCCACACCCAAGGCGTAGCCGGTGACCAGCCAGCCTGCGCCGGGAATCGACACACCCAGGTCCGCCGCTACATCGGGCAGCAAGCCCATGATGACGAACTCGGTGGTACCGATGGCGAAGGCGCTGAGGGCCAGTATGAGTAGCGAGAGGGGCATTATCGTTTCCTTGTTACAACGCTACGTTTTCGTCAGCGCTGAGTTCAGTGATGAGCGCCGCAAGGAAGGCCTGGATGGTTTCCTCGTTGCGTTTGAAAAAGTGCCACTGGCCGGCCTTCTGGCTGCTGATCAAACCTGCGCGTTGCAAGGTGGCCAGGTGGGCCGACACGGTCGACTGGGACAAGCCGCAGCGCTGATCGATCTGACCGGCGCAGATGCCGTATTCGTGGTTGTGCAGTTGCTCGGGGAACTGCACTTTCGGGTCTTTCAGCCAAGTGAGGATGTCTCGTCGTACTGGGTGCGCCAGGGCTTTTATTATTTCGTCGAGGTCGATGGACATGGCAGGTGCTCGGTTTCGTAAAGCGTTATATCGCGATGAGGCGAACTTTAAATCGCTCTATCCCGATATACCAATATGATTTTGATCTGAACCTAGGCTTAATCGGTATATCGGGTTATAACGATACGTTGCTGGCAGTGATAGACTGCGCGCCATGAATTATCTCGCACATCTGCACTTGGGCGGCCAACTTCCTGCGCAATTGCTGGGTAGCCTGTATGGCGATTTCGTCAAAGGGCGCCTGCAGGGTCAGTTCGGCCCGCAAATCGAATCGGCGATCCAGCTGCACCGCTCGATTGATCGTTTTACCGACAGTCACCCGTTGGTGGGTGAGGCGTTGTCACGCTTCAGCCTGACCCGCCGGCGCTATGCCGGGATCGTCCTCGATGTGTTTTTCGACCACTGCCTGGCGCGGGATTGGGCGCTGTATGCTGACCAGCCGCTGGAGCGCTTCACGTCCCAGGTGTACCGCGTGCTGGCGGCCGAGCCGCAGTTGCCGGGGCGGCTGGCGCAGATTGCGCCGTATATGGCGGCGGATGATTGGTTGGGTTCTTACCGCGAGTTTGCGGTGATGGAGCAGGTGTTGCGCGGGATCTCGCGGCGGCTGACACAGCCCGAGGAACTGCGACATGCCATGCAGGAGTTGCAGGTGTTATATGAGCCGTTGAGTGAAGACTTTCGAGTGTTCTACCCCGAGCTGCAGAAATTTGCACAAGCCCAACTGACTATTGGGATCTAAATGTGGGGGCGGGCCCGCTCCCACATTATTTTGACCCTGCTCGCCTCAGGCCGCGAACGCCGGTCGAGCATCCACTTGTTCTGCCTCCGGCAGCGGCCCGAACAACGCTATCTGCACCGCCTGCTGCGCCTGATAAGCCAGCGCCGCACGTTCCTGCCCGGCACAGGCAATAGGCTTGAGCACGTGAATCTCCACATCACCCTGGTCATTGCCAAACAGACGCATCAGGTGCGACAGCAAATCATCATCGCCAATAAACGGTGCCAGTGGGTCCGCTTGGCCGTCGCGCAAATAACGGATCGCCACCGGTTGCAGCGACACATCCGCATCGATCGCACTGGCCAGCAAGCGCCCGTGGAACGTGCGCAGGCTGCGGCCGTCGGTGGTGGTGCCTTCCGGGAACATCAGCAGCGGGTGCTGTTGCTCCAGATGACGGGTCATCTGCTTGCGGATCAACTGGCTGTCACCCGAACCCCTGCGGATAAACAGGCTGCCCGCTTTAGCCGCCAACCAGCCGGCCACCGGCCAGGTGCGCACTTCGGCCTTGGACAAGAACGACATCGGTGCCACAGCGCCCAGCAGCGGAATATCGGTCCAGGACACGTGGTTGCTCACCCACAGCATCGGCTGCGTTGGCAACTCGCCGTGCACCGTCACGCGAAAGGGCAGGGCATTGGTCAGGCGCGCCATGAAGAGCCGCGACCAGCGCTGGCGGCGCACCATCGAGTTGGCTACGCCCAAACGCTCAAACAGGCCAAACACGCTGGCCATGCTCAAGCCCAGCGCCACCACCACCAACACGCGGGCAATGCGCCCGTAAATCCGCAGGCGGCTCATCACATGGCGGCCTTGAAGTGGCGGGCGTAACGCGGGCATAGCTCATCGCGCTTGAGCAGGATGAACACGTCGGCCACTTGGAAGTCTTCATCCCAGCACGGCTCGCCGCAGATCTTCGCACCCAGGCGCATATAGGCCTTGAGCAGCGGTGGCATCTCGGCGATTACGTTGGACGGCAGGTCCAGTGCCGGCAGTGGTTTCTTCGGTTCGGCACGCAGGTGTTCGTTGCACAGGTAGCGTTCGCGCAGACGCTGCATGATCGCGTGAGCCTGGATGCCGCCGTCGTGCATCGGGATGCTTGCGCACCCCATCAGGTAGCTGTAGCCGCCTTGGTTCAACACTTCGGCCAACTCGCCCCACAACACGGCGATCGTGCCGCCGTTACGGTAGGCGGGGTCGACGCAGGTGCGGCCGATTTCCAGGATCGGGCCCTGCAAGTGCAGTAAACCGTGCAGGCTGAACTCTTCTTCGCTGTAGAATCGTCCCAGGGTGCTGGCGGCCTGGTGATCGAGCAAACGGGTGGTGGCGACCAATCGACCGCTGTTCAAGTCCCGCACGCCGATGTGGCTGCAGTGAACATCATAGTCATCCATGTCCAGGCCCAGTTCCGCGCCTTTCAGCTTGGCGTTGAACTCGCCGCTGAACACGTTGAACCGCAGGGCCTGGGCTTCCTGCAAGGCCTTGGCGCCCACCAGGCGTTCGGCTTGCAGACGGCGTTCATTGCCTTTGTCGCTGATGCGGGCGATCTGAGTCATAGCGAGTCTCCGGGTGCCGGCCAGGTTGCGGCCAGTCGACTTTGTTGTCCAAAGTCAGGCTATGTAGGCTCGGTGTCATCTCCATGAACTTACGGTGACGGTTGGGTGACAGCCTCCGTGTAGCAAATCTGTCATTGGCCTGCGCTAGGCTCGCGGGCTTGAATGCCCTCCTTGAGTTTGCGTCCATGGTCAGAGGCCTGTTGTGCGTTGCCTTGCTACTCGTCACCGTTACCGTCCACGCCGAAACCTGGCCCGACAAAGAATGGGCCAAGGGCACACCGCTCGCAGGTCCTGCCGTCGACGCCTTGGATGCCTACGCTTTCCCTGCGCGAGACGACACCACTCGCCAAGGCATTCGCACCGACGCGTTGCTGGTGATCCGCGACGGCGAGGTTATCTACGAACGCTACGCCGCGCCCACCACGGCCAGCACGCCGCACCTCACCTGGTCCATCAGTAAAAGCCTGATGGCCACCGTGCTGGGCGTGGCCTATGGCGATAACCGCTTTAAATTGACCGACCCGGTCGCGCGCTTCTACCCGCCGATGAAGCAACACCCAACCGTGACCATGGCCGATTTGCTGCACTGGGCCTCGGGCCTGGACTGGCAGGAAGACTACGAATACGCGCCACTGAACTCTTCGGTGGTGGCGATGCTCTACACCCGTGGCCGCGCCGATATGGCTGACTTTGCAGCGGACACGGAGGCGGCCAGCGCACCCGGCCAGGCCTTTCGTTACTCCAGCGGCGACACCAACATCCTGTCCGCCGCCCTCAAAGGCATGCTCGGCCTCAAGGCTTATATGAGTTACCCCTGGGACGCACTGTTCAAGCCCTTGGGTATCCGCAGTGCCACGTGGGAAACCGACGCCGATGAAACCTTTGTCGCCTCGTCCTACGCCTACCTCACCGCCCGCGACCTGGCGCGCGTCGGCCTGCTGATGGCGCGGGATGGGCGTTGGGGGGATCAACAGTTGCTGCCAAAGGATTGGGTGACCTTCAATCGCCAGCCGTTCGATAAATACAAAGCCGGCCAGGACGAAGCCGTCCCTGGCGGCCATTGGTGGCTCAATCAAGGCACTCCACGGCCCTGGCCCGACGCCCCCGCCGACACCTTCGCCGCCCTCGGCCATTGGGGCCAGGCGCTGTACGTGATGCCCGACGAACGCCTGGTGATCGTGCGCTATGGCGACGACCGCGACGGCAGCTACCGCCACAACGAACTGCTCAAGCGCGTGCTTGCGGCGGTGCAACCATGATCCGCCGTCGTCCGTTCGCCAGCCTGTTCCTCCTGCTGCTCCTCGCCCTGCTGGGGTGGATCTGGCACGAGCGCGTCAACCTGCAAGCCTTCCCCGACATCATCGCGGCGTACACCGCCAAGGAGTATTGCTCGTGTCGGTACGTGGCGAACAACCCGGCCGAGTATTGCCGTGGGTATGTAAAGCAATACGTGCCGACCAGCGCATTCAGCGACAACCCGGCGCGCAGTGAAGTGACGGCGAGTGGGTTGGGGCGTACGCACAGTGCGCGGTGGTTGGGGGACCGCCAGGGTTGCCGCCTGACGCCCTGACGCCCCACATTACCCCTGTGGAAGCGGGCTTGCTCGCGAAGGCGGTGGGTCAGTCAACTTACGTGTTGGCTGGTATTGCGTCTGATTCTTTGCTGATGTCGGGCCTCGGGTGAGGCCCGTTTGGGTTACCTGAGCTTTGCCAGAATGTATGCAGCCGCCAACCAAATCAGAGCCGTACAGATTAGCGTTGTAACGATTATGAAAAGACGTTTTAGATAGGGTGGGAAGTTTTCAAAGTCCACTGGATCCAAGTTGCCATGCCGGATATGCACCTTTGGCATCAGGATCATTCCGGCAATTTGTGACATTTCCAAAAGAGACCAAATCAAACCGCGCTTCCCAAGGCTGTCTCCCCAAAGATAGATATAACGGCTGTTTTTCAAAGCCTCTTTTATGGCATCCATGTGACGGTGAGTAAGATATAGATTAAGCGCGAGACCAGTAAATCCAAGAAGGAATGGGCTGGCCAAAAGCCAGATTTCTAACCAGGCGTTCCAAGACTCATCCGTTGTCATGGCAAAGTTTTTTCGTACAGTTTTTCGCCTATCTGTTCTCCACGCATACCGCCGATAGTCGTACCCGCCCATGCGCCTGCCCCAACTAAAGTCGCGACACATACAACGCCTCCTATACCGGTCGTAACACCAAGTGCAAGACAGATAGCGCCACCAGCAACACCGCCGGCCGATCCGCCAAATGCGCCGCCGCCAACCGAGCCTGCGAACTGTCCACCCTCTGTGAACTTGATCTTTTCGCAATCCGCCCTGGAATCGTTATTGCAAACCTGTTGTATCGCCAGCAAGGAGGATACGCCGCCAAGCCCAATCCCGATGTAACCACCCGCCTTCATGTATCTGGTAGCGCGGCTGGTCGCTTCCACATGCGCGGAATAACCCGGAATCTGCCCCGGCGCACCGGCCTTGTCCCAATGGTGCACCAAGCTACGACTGGAAATGCCGAGGGCCGCTTTCAACTTGGGGTGATCGCCCAGGGTGGTTTGGCCACGTAAGCGCGTGGAGTTGAGCAGATGGGCATCTAGCTGGTTCATGAGACGCTGGCGATCGGTGAAGAACTGCGACGACTTGAGGTGGCCGTGCTGGCGATAATTTTCTTGATGTAAACGTTCGATAGCTTGGAGAGTGTCGCGCAGGTTGTTCATGTGCTTTTCCATCACCACAGCGCTGACGCCGAGCCAGGTTGAGGTGTGCCCGATGAAACCGGCGATTTCGGCACCGTGTCGATACAGAAAGTCGGCCTCATCAGGCGTCAGCGAATCCAGAGATTCGCTGACTTGTTGTGCAGCCTGCATCAGTTGCGCTTCCTGATAGGTGCAGGAAGTATTGTTCGGATCGCTGAGCACGATCATCGAGCCGGCTTTGACGTTGCCGGTGTTGGGATTCAGTGATTGAAACTTACGCATCACAGCCGGATCAATTGTCGAAAAAAGTGTGGCCTCCAATGCTTCGCGGGACATGCTCTTGGGCACGATATAGAAGCCTGGTTCCTGACCCAGCGCCCCGTTGAATGCCGTTGGCACTGTACGACCGGAAGGCGTGAAAGCAGATTGAGACGGCGTTTCTGGGTTGCCGTTTACAGCTGTATGATTCGGTTGAGCAACCCGCTGACTCGCTGGCGGTTCTGCTTCTCGCTTTTCGTAGGTGGCCTTTAACACCGAAGGAATCAACCGGGCTCCACAGGGGCAACTGCTCACGCTATCCAGCGTGCCGGCAACACGTTTTCCCTTGCGCCTCATATTGGTAATGCCGCCTAGGATCCGGAAGTTTCCGGCATGATTTCCGCAAGTGACCCGAGCACCTTCCAGAGCACGGTGAAGGCCATGTAACTTGAATGTTGGATCCCCCTCGAGAATTCGTCCGCCGCACGTCGTTTGGTCCCCTAAAACAACATAGTGCCCTTTGCTCATTTTCTTGCCCCATATCATCCAAGTCGTTGTTGCCACACCTTCCTCAATCGAGGTAAACGAGAACGAGTAAGTCAGTGGCAAGCCAGACTTTGGAGAGGGATTTACTTAGGGTAAAGTCGGACGATTCCGTGAGTTTCGTCGTATTAATCTGGTGGGATTGCGGCGCCCGATGCCGTACATCGGGCGCGTATTACTTATTGCACAGGTGGAGTGCCGGGCTGCATCGCCAGCAGCAGGTCATCGATGATGGCTTTGCCCATTTCGCCCAAGTAATGCGAGGCGAACGCAAACCTCTCGGCCCTTGGGTCCATGGCGGCTTCAAGGGAGAGCATTTTGGCGTAGTAGAGCACGTGGGAGGCGTGTTCGAGGGCTTCCACAAGAGGAACCCCGGCGTTGACGCGGAACAGTTTCAGGTGGTTTTTGTTTTCTCCGCAGTCTGCGAAGGTGGCGGCGCCGATGGTTTCGGCTGAGGGTATTTCGTACGGCATAAGCTTGCTCCTTTGGTACAACCAAAAAAGCTGCCAGTCACGATTCCAAGCGTGGAGGTGGCAGCTGTACGCAGGTTGGAATCCGAGAAGAAGCGACTCGGCAGGCACAAGGCCTCCCACGTACAGCCGCCATAAAGCACAAACAGCGGGCACAAAAAAGCGCCGACTGATTGCATGACGACGCTGTAGCGTCTTCTTTCTCGGGATTCCACGCCCGGTCGCTGATGAGCAGCGACGTGGCAGAGGTTAACGCTATGCGAGCGACGTCGCAACCCGGTGGCAAATGGCTTTTTGTAGGAGCGAGCTTGCTCGCGAAAAGCCCGAGAGCGCCGTTGGGTGTCAGGTTCCCCGTGTCATCGTTAACGTTTTTCGCGAGCAAGCTCGCTCCTACAGGAGGGCTTTGCTACTGTTCGCGCAGGTTTTCTTATCCGAGTCTTTATGTTCAACGCGTCTTTAATCAAGCCCCTGGCCTTCGCTCTCTTGGCCGCCTTTGCGCTGCCCGCCCACGCCGACTGGTACCTGGATAACGAATCCTCGCGCCTATCGTTCGTTACCACCAAAAACACCGAGATTGCTGAAGTCCACCGCTTCCTAGTGCTGCACGGCAAGGTCGACAGCAAAGGTGCGGCGCAGTTGGAAGTGGAAGTGGAGTCGGTCAACAGCGGCATTCCGCTGCGCGATGAGCGCATGCGCAATCAGCTGTTCGAGATCAAGACCTTCCCCGAAGCGTTGATCAGCGCACAGATCAATCTGCAACCCATCAATGATCTCGCGCCCGGAGCGCAGTTGGAATTGCGCCTGCCGCTGTCCGTGACCCTGCATGGCAAAACCCAGACCTACAGCGCCGAGTTGCTGGCCACGCGCTTGGACGACCGACGTTTCCAAGTGGTGACCCTGGAACCGGTGGTGCTGCATGCCGAAGATTTCGATCTGGCGCCGGGTGTGGCGGCGTTGCGCAAGGCGGCGGGGCTTGCGTCGATCAGTTTGTCGGTACCGGTGGGTGCGGTGCTGATCTTTACCGCGCGCTGACATGAGCGGCGCGGTGTTTCCATGGCGCAGCGCCAATCGCTTCGAGTTGCTGATCGACGGCCCGCAATTCTTCCCGCAGATGCTGGTGGGCATCGCCCGCGCCGAGCGGCAAGTGGACCTTGAACTCTATCTGGTGGAAGCCGGGGCCTGCGCCGAAGCGCTGGTGCAGGCGCTGGTGCAGGCGACCGAGCGTGGCGTGCAGGTGCGTTGCCTGTTCGATGATTACGGCAGCCTGGCGTTCACCCTCGGGCTGCGCAAACGCTTGACCGACGCCGGTGTGGCGCTGCGTTTCTACAACCGCCTGAGCTGGCGTCGCTGGATGCGTAACTTTTACCGCGATCACCGCAAGCTGTTGCTGATCGACCAGAGCATTGCCGTGGTCGGCGGCACGGGGGTGACGGATGAATTCTGGACGCCGGGCCAAGACACCGCCGACTGGCATGAAGTGATGGTGCAAATCAGCGGCCCGCTGGTGCTGGACTGGCAGGCGCTGTTCGACCGTCAATGGCACGCCAACGCAGCGCGCCGGGAGTGGAAGCCCTCCACTCACTTTGGTTTGCCGCGTTTGCCCAAGTTGCCGGCGACTGGGCCGGGCCTGGGTCGTGTGGCTTACGCCGACGCCCGTCAGCATCGCGATATTTTGCAATCGCTGATCCGCGCCCTGAATAACAGTCACCAGCGCATCTGGCTGGCCACGCCCTATTTTCTGCCGACCTGGAGCGTTCGTCGCGCTTTGCGCCGCGCGGCCGGGCGCGGGGTGGATGTGCGTTTGCTGCTCACCGGCCCGCGCACCGATCACCCGTCTGTGCGTTACGCCGGGCACCGTTATTACCCGCGTTTGCTGCGCTCGGGTGTACAGATCTTTGAGTACCAGCCGTGCTTTCTGCACCTCAAAATGGTGCTGGTGGATGACTGGGTCAGCGTTGGGTCGTGCAACTTCGATCACTGGAACCTGCGTCTCAACCTGGAGGCCAACTTGGAGGCGTTGGACCCTGAGCTGACGCTGGCAGTTAAAGAGAGTTTTGAACGAGATTTTGCCCAGAGCCAGGTGGTGAGCCTGGAGGCGTGGAAGTCGCGGCCATTGTGGCGGCGGGTGAAACAACGGGTGTGGGGATGGGTTGATCGGTTGGTGGTGAATTTGCTCGATAGACGCGGTTAAGAAGAATACCGCTAAACAAATGTGGGAGCGGGCTTGCTCCCACATTTTTTGACCGTGTCAGGCTTCAGAGCAATTCAAACGTCTGCTGCTGCACCTCCTGGGAGTCCAGGCCAATCTGCACGTTGAACTCACCCGGCTCCGCGGCGAACTTGAGCTGGGTGTTGTAGAACTTCAAGTCTTCCTCGGTGATGGTGAAGTGCAGCGTGCGCTCCTCACCCGCCTTGAGCATGACCTTCTGGAAGTTTTTCAACTCTTTGATCGGGCGGATCATCGAGCCGGCCACGTCCTGGATATACAACTGCACCACGGTTTCGCCATCCACCTTGCCGGTGTTGGTCACCGTGACACTGGCGTCGAGCTTGCCGGTCTTGTTCAGCGTGGTGGACGACAGCGCCATGTCCGACAGGGTGAACGTGGTGTAGCTCAGGCCATAGCCAAACGGGAACAGGGGCCCGGTGGTGTCATCGAAGTACTGCGAGGTGTAGTTGCCCGGTTTGCCTGGGGTGAACGGTCGGCCGACGGTCAGGTGGTTGTAGTAGGTCGGAATCTGCCCCACCGAGCGTGGGAACGTGATCGGCAGCTTCCCCGACGGGTTGTAGTCACCAAACAGCACGTCGGCGATGGCGTTGCCGCCTTCGGTGCCGGCGAACCAGGTTTCCAGGATCGCATCGGCCTGTTGGTTCTCTTCAACAATCGACAGCGGGCGGCCGTTCATCAACACCAGTACCAGCGGCTTGCCGGTGGCTTTCAAGGCCTTGATCAGGTCGCGCTGGCTTTGCGGGATGTTCAGGTCGGTGCGGCTCGAGGATTCGTGGGACATGCCACGGGATTCACCCACGGCAGCCACCACCACATCGGCATCCTTGGCGGCCTTCACGGCCTCGTCGGTCATCACGTGGGCAGGGCGGGTGTCGTCCACCACTTCCGGCGCATCGAAGTTGAGGAAGTTCAGGTAGTCGACCACGGCCTTGTCGTTGGTGATGTTGGCGCCACGGGCATAGATGATCTTGCCTTTATCGCCGATCACCGCGTTCAAACCGTCGAGCAGCGTCACCGATTGCGCAGGCCGTCCGGCGGCGGCCCAACTGCCCATCATGTCGATAGGCGCCTTGGCCAGCGGGCCGACCAGGGCGATGGTCGCGGATTTTTTCAGCGGCAGGGTGTTGTTCTGGTTTTTCAGCAACACCAGGCTGCGGCGTGCGATGTCGCGTGCGTCGGCACGGTGCAGGCGGCTTTCGGCGTAGGTGTCGGCCGGGTCATCCTCGGCCTTGCCGATGCGCAGGTACGGGTCCTTGAACAGGCCCATGTCATATTTGGCACCGAGCACTTCGCGCACGGCGTTATCGATGTCGCTCTGTTCGATCTCGCCGGACTTGAGCAGCCCCGGCAATTCCTTGGCATACAACGAGTCGTTCATGCTCATGTCGATGCCGGCCTTGATCGCCAGCTTGGCGGCTTCGCGCCCATCCTTGGCTACGCCGTGCTTGATCAGCTCGAAGATCGCGCCATGGTCGCTCACGGCCACGCCCTTGAAGCCCCAGTCCCGGCGCAGCAGGTCGTTCATCAGCCAGGTGTTGGCGGTGGCAGGCACGCCGTTGATCGAGTTCAACGCCACCATCACGCCGCCCGAACCGGCCTTGATCGCCGCGTGGTACGGCGGCAGGTAGTCCTGGTACATCTTGACCGGGCTCATGTCGACCACGTTGTAGTCGCGACCGCCTTCCACCGCGCCATACAGGGCGAAATGCTTGACGCTGGCCATGATGCTGTCGGCATTCGCGGGGCTCACGCCCTGGAACGCCTTGACCATGACGTCGGCGATGCGTGAAACCAGGTAGGTGTCCTCACCGAAACCTTCGGAGGTACGGCCCCAACGCGGGTCGCGGGAGATGTCGACCATCGGCGCGAAGGTGATGTCGAGGCTGTCGGCGGCGGCTTCCTGGGCAGCGATGCGCCCGGAGCGGCCGATGGCCTCCATGTCCCAGCTGGACGCCAGGGCCAGGCTGATCGGGAAGATCGTGCGGTGGCCGTGGATCACGTCGTAGGCGAAGAACATCGGGATCTTCAGCCGGCTGCGCATGGCCGCGTCCTGCATCGGACGGTTTTCCGGGCGGGTGATGGAGTTGAAGGTGCCACCGATACGGCCGGCGGCGATTTCCTTGCGGATCAGCTCGCGGGGCATCTCGGGGCCGATGCTGATCAGGCGCAATTGGCCGATCTTTTCGTCCAGGGTCATCTGCTTGAGCAGGTCGCTGACAAAGGCGTCCTTGTCTTTAAGCGCAGCAGGCTTTGTTTCTGCCCATACGGGGTGACTGGCCAGAGTGGCAACAAGGCCGAGCAAACACAGCTTTTTCATGAATATCCTTTTTCGGCTCACTGCACAGCATTGGGGTGAATGCTGATCGGCCAAAATGTGGGGAGCGTCTATTGTTGTTCGGGTGTTGTTCAGATAAATGCAGCACACTCTGAACTCTTGTTCGCGCTGGGCATCTTTGTAGCTGATTGGCTCGATGCATTCCAGTGGTGGCGGATTATGCCCCAAGCGCGTGGTGCATAGGGTTAGTCGTAACATTCCATCAAGATTGGGCAGGAGAAACACCATGCAAGCAGCACAAGGTTACCGCTGGGGCTTGAAAGCCGCGGTTTTGCTATTGATCAGCAGCGTGCTGAGCGGTTGTGGCATCAACAACATCCCGACCTTGGACGAACAGGCCAAGGCCGCCTGGGGCCAGGTGCAGAACCAGTACCAACGCCGCGCCGACCTGATTCCCAACCTGGTGGAAGTGGTCAAGGGCTATGCTGCCCATGAACAGGACACGCTCACCGCCGTGATTGAAGCGCGGGCCAAGGCCACGTCGATCCAGGTGGATGCCAGCACCCTCGACAATCCGGAAAAACTCAAGCAGTTCCAGCAAGCACAGGATGGCTTGAGTGGTGCACTCAGCCGTTTGATGGTGGTGTCCGAGCGCTACCCGGACCTGAAGGCCAACCAGAACTTCCTGGCCCTGCAATCGCAGCTTGAAGGCACCGAAAACCGTATTGCCGTAGCTCGCCGCGACTTTATCCAGGCCGTGCAGGCCTACAACACCGAGATCCGCACCTTCCCTGGCCGTCTGTGGCACAGCGTGATGTACAGTGACTTGCCGGTCCGCGCCACGTTTGAGGCCACCAGTGCCGATGCCGATAAAGCGCCGCAAGTGAAGTTCAAATAAAGCTGCATTGAGGTGTCGATGCGTTTATTACGGATAGGCCTGGCGCTGTGGCTGTTGGCCTGTGTGGGCGTGGCCCAGGCAGCCCTGACCTTCCCGGCGCTGACCGGGCGGGTGGTGGATAACGCCGATATGATCGACGCGGCCACGCGCCAGCAGCTGACACAGCAGCTGCAGGCGCTGGAACAGACGTCCGGCGACCAGATCGTAGTGGTCACCGTGCCTGACTTGCAGGGCGTACCGATTGAGGACTTCGGTTATCAACTGGCTCGCCAGTGGGGTATCGGCCAGAAAGGCAAGGATAACGGCGCGCTGTTGATCGTCGCCCGCGATGAGCGCAAATTGCGCATCGAAGTCGGTTACGGCCTGGAAGGCGTCCTCACCGATGCGCAGTCGTGGGTGATCATCAATCAGGTGATTGCACCGGCGTTCAAGGCCGGTAACTACAGCAAAGGCATCAGCGAGGGCGTGTCTGCGATGGTGCAAGTGGTGGGCGGAGAACCCTTGGCCGTGCCAGCCCATGTGGCGGATGGCAACTTTGCCAAGGATAATCCCGGGCTTTCCATCGGCCTGTTTGTCCTGCTGATCGGCGTGCTGTGGCTGTGCAACCGGATGGGGCTGCCGGTGGGTGCGATCCTGCTGTCGATTCTCAGCAGCAGCGGGCGCGGCGGCGGTGGCGGTGGTGGTTTCCGGGGCGGCGGCGGCGGCTTCGGCGGCGGCGGGGCCTCGGGCGGCTGGTAATGACAATAATGAGAGAGCACCTACAACCATGGCATTACTGACTGAACACGAGCAGCGCCAAGTCGCCGAAGCGATCGCCCGCGTGGAAAAAACCACCGACGCCGAACTGGTGACCGTGCTGGCCGCCCGCGCCGATGACTACGCCTATATCCCGCTGTTGTGGGCGAGCCTGATCGCGTTGGTGGTGCCGGGCGTGGTGCATTACGTGTCGGGTTACCTGAGCATGTACACCTTGCTGTTGGCGCAATGGGCGACATTCATCGTGTTGTGCCTGGTGTTCCGCTTGCCCAAGGTCACCACGCGCTTGATTCCGCGTTCGGTGCGCTACTGGCGCGCGTCCAACCTGGCGCGGCGGCAGTTCCTGGAGCAGAACCTGCACCACACGCTGGGCAGCACCGGTGTGCTGATTTTTGTCAGCGAGGCCGAGCGCTATGTGGAGATTCTGGTCGATGACGGGATTTCCAGGCACCTGGATGACAGCAGTTGGGACGCCATCGTCAAGGCGTTTACCCAGCAGGTAAAACAGGGGCAGACGTTGGCCGGGTTTATCAGTTGCATTGAGGCCTGTGGTGAATTGTTGAAGGTGCATGTGCCGGTCACCCAAACCCGTAATGAACTGCCGAATCGCTTGGTCGTACTCGAATAAAAATGTGGGAGCGGCGGTTCGACGCTTCGACTTGTTCGCGAACGCGCAGTGTCAGTCAAGACATCCGTCGACTGATACACCGCATTCGCGAGCAAGCCCGGTCCCGCATTGGATTGTGTTATCCAGTCCAATGACCGTTGATCAAATAACCCCGTGCCCTAAACCGCCATCCCCCCTAAAATGCCCGGCATTCCCTGCCCGAGGCGTTTTTGTTCATGTCTGTCACCGCTCAACCTGCCCGCCCTGCGCCGGACCATCACGCCGAGTTCATCGAACTGCTCAGCGCAAGCCTCGCGCAAAACGCCTTTATCAAGCTGGTGCTGGCCAAATACGTCGGTGAAGAAGCCGAGCTGCAGCGGCTGATCATCAAACCGGTAGTGGTCAAGGAGCAGGCATGCCTGTCCTTCGTCTACCGCTACAAGACCCGCGACATCACCAAAAACTTCCCGTTGGCAGAGGCCGTGGCGGCGATTGCCGAGCTGCTGCCGGCGCAGTTCAAAAACGCCCACCTGCTGTCGCTGACCGACGAAGCCCAGTTGGAATACAGCAAGAAGAACAAAAGCTCGCTGTTCAAAAGCAAGCCGCAGCAACTGCGTGAGGCGCCCTCGGCCGAGCATAACCGCGAGAAAAATCGCTTCTTCGACCTGAACCGGCCGTTTCTCGCCGACCTGGGTGTGACCGACGCCAAGCAGGCGCTGATCCCGTCTATGTCGCGCAAATGGAAGCAGATCAATAAGTTCATCGAAGTGTTCAGCCATGCGCTGACCTCATCCCCGTTGAAACTGGACCAGCCCGTACGCGTGGCGGACTTTGGTTCGGGCAAGGGCTACCTGACGTTCGCCATCCACGACTACCTGCGCAACACCCTCAAGGCCGAGGGTGAGGTGACGGGCGTCGAGCTGCGCGCAGACATGGTGACCCTGTGCAACACCGCCGCCGCCCGCCTGGAACACCCCGGGCTGGTGTTCAAATGTGGCGACGTGCGCAGCGTGGCGCCGAGCGAGCTGGACGTGATGATCGCCCTGCATGCCTGCGACATTGCCACTGACTATGCGATCCACACCGGCATCCGCTCCGGCGCGTCGATCATCATGTGCTCGCCGTGCTGCCACAAACAGATTCGCCTGCAGATCCAGAGCCCGGCGCTGCTTAAACCGATGCTGCAATACGGCCTGCACCTGGGCCAGCAGGCGGAAATGGTCACCGACAGTTTGCGCGCGTTGTTCCTGGAGGCCTGTGGTTATGAGACGAAGGTGTTCGAGTTCATCTCGCTGGAACATACCAACAAGAACAAGATGATCCTCGCGGTGAAGCGCGCGGAGCCGATGGACAACGCGCAGTTGCTGGAGAAAATCCAGGAACTGAAGGCGTTCTACCACATCACCGAGCACTGCCTGGAAACCCTGCTGCGCGCGGATGGGTACCTGACCTGAGCACGATGCGAATCAAAATGCGGGCTCCCATATTCAGGCCGCGCTCGGCTTGGGAGCTGGCGCAGGCTGCACCGCCGTCTTGCGCCCCAGCATCACCGTCACAATGACCCCACACGCAAATACCCAGGTAATCGGCTCGATGTGTTCACCAAAGAACAGCGCCGAGAGCGCGATGGTGAAGAAGATCTGCAACAGCTGAATCTGACTGACCCGTGCAATCCCGCCCATGGCCAACCCGGCATACCAGGCGAAGAACCCCAAAAACTGCGAGAACAGCGACACATAACCAAACGCCCACCACGTGCGCATGGAAATCGCCCCTTGATGCTGCGCTGCCAAGTACCACACCGGGCCGATCAACACCGGCGTCGACAGTACCAGCGCCCAGCAGATCACCTGCCAGCCACCCATCTGCTTGGCCAGTCGCCCGCCTTCGGCATAACCCAGGCCGCCCACGGCAATCGCGCCAAGCATCAGCAGGTCGCCCGTTTGAATACTGCCGGCCCCGGTGATCAGCGCATAACTCAACACCAGTGCACTGCCCAGCGCCGCGCAGGCCCAGAAGGCTTTTGACGGCCGCTCATGGGATAGCCACGCCGCATACAGCGCTACGCACAACGGTTGCAGACCATTGACCAGCGCGCCATGGGACGCTGGCAAGGTTTGCATGGCCCAGGCCGACAGCACCGGAAAGCCCAGAATCACGCCCGCGATCACCAGGCACAGCCCGCGCACCTGACGCCAGCTCGGCCAGCGTTCGCGCCGCCACAACAACAGCGCTGCCGCCGGGATCGCCGCGAACAGCGCGCGGCCCAGGCCGTTGAGCAACGGGTGCATTTCCTGCACCACGATGCGGGTGAAGGGCAGGGTCAGGCTGAAGATGATGACGCCCAGCAGGCCGAGGGCCATGCCGGTGTTTTCGCGCGAGCTCATAGGGAAGAACCGAAAACTGGAGGGTTTCAAGGGAAACCCATCTAGCCACAACCCCCGCTGATTGCGGGTCTACAGCTGGGTGAGGATTTATCCGTACAGTTGAGTCCCGGGTGGGGGGAGTGGGAGCTGGCTTGCCTGCGATAGCATCACTTGGGCCTACCTGTTACACCGAGGTGTCTGCATCGCGGGCAAGCCCGGCATCCACATTTAGAAGAAGCGCGTGATGCTGATCTTGGCGTTGCGCCCTTCGCTGTAGACGCCCTCGCCGCTGAGGGCCGGCTGGTAGCTGCGGTTGAACAGGTTGTCGACGGTGAAGTTGATCTCGGTGCCTTTGAGGCCGGCTTGCTGCGGTTTCCAATTGGCGAACAGACCCTGGGTGTCGTAGCTGGCGTTCTCGGTTTGGTCGTAGATAAAGTCGCCGATGCTGGAGTTGAAGCCGCCTGGGTAAATGTCGGTGGGCACGCGATCGGTCTTGCGCACGAACTGGCCCTGCCAGCCCACTTGCGCGTCCCAGCTCGGGATTTTGGTACCCAGCACCACGACCCATTTGGCCGGTGGAATATCGCGTGCCCACACATGACGGTCGGTAGCCCAAGGGTTGGTGTAGGGGTTGTCGCGTTTACCTGTAGCCCAGGAGTAAGTCACAGAGCCGAACACGTATGTCGAGTCGTAGTAGCTTTCGAGCTCGACGCCCTTGATGGTCATGCCGCCGACGTTGCGATAGTTGGTTCTGGACGCCGTGTCGGTGCACACCGAATTGATATTGCCCGGCACGGTCATTTGCCGTTCGCAGCCGATGCCGGTGGCCTTCATGATCTCGTCTTCGATGCGGTTGTGAAACAGCGTGGTGCGCAGTTGCAGGTTGTCATCGCGGGTGAAGATGCGCGAGAAGTTGGTGACGTTGCCCACGGTAATCGCCGTAATGCGCTCGGGCTTGAGGTTGAGGCTTGTGGCGCTGCGCGTGCTGGCGGCGCCTTGTACTTCATACTGTTCATCGATGACCGGCGCACGCCACGTGCGGTTCCAACTGGCGAAGAAGGCCACATCCGGGGTCACGTTCCAGAACGCGGCCAGGCGCGGTGACCATCCGGTGTAGGTGCGGTCGCTGTAGTCATGGCCGACGCGCGGGTCCGGGTTGCTGTAGTACGGCGCATCGTTGGCTTCGCCGCGGTTACGCACGTGGTCATAGCGCAGGGACGGGGTGAGGGTCACATCCCCAAGCGTGATCGCGTCCTGCAGGTAGAGCGAATTTGTGTCGACCTTGCCGTGCGGCATGAAATACGGCTGGAAATGCCCATAGTTGTATCTGGCGGTGTTGTAGGTCGCGCCCGGCATCCAGCTTTCGGTTTCGCGGTCGTGCTTGCGGATCTGCACGCCAGTGGTCACTGCGTGTTCCAGCGGGCCGGTGGTCAACAGGCTGATATTGCGCAGCTCAAAGATGCGGTCTGCGTAAGACGTTTCCATCTTGCGTCCACCGGTGCTCAGACCCATCACTGCATTTTCGGCGCGTTCGTCAGTCTGGTCGGTCTTGGAGAACGAGTAGCTGAGCTTCAAGTCGATCAATGGGTTGTTCAGCGGCTGGTACTGGTATTTGCCCGACCAGGTGGTGTCCACGGTTTCACGGTCGGCCAGGAAACGTATCAGAGCGCCTTTGTAGCCATACCGGTCGATCGCCGATTGCGTTGGCGGTGACGGGTAGGATTTAGCCGAGAACGGCGCCATGCGCTCGCTTTTGGCACGGGAGTAGGACAGGCCCATGCTGTGTTCGTCGGTAAAGTGGGCATTGACCTTGAACAACTTGCCCTCTACATCCTGTGCACTGTTGGGCAGGCGCTTGGGGTTGATCGGGTATTTATTGCGCGGGTCGGGCGGCGTGCCGGCGAGCTTCAAGTCGTCGCCGTCGCGCTTGGTCAGGTAAATCAGGCCATCCATGCGACCATCGTCGGTGCGGCCATATACCGCGCCGCTGTACACCTGCTCGTGAGTGTTGCTGGAGTAGCCATACTTGGCCATCGCCCCGGCGTTACGCCCGTCCTTGAGCAAGTCTGGCGCATCCTTGGTGGTCATGTTGACCGTGCCGCCGAAGCCGCCGTTACCGGTGAACGGCGAGTAGGGGCCTTTCTCCACCTCAATGCTTTTGATCAACTCGGGCTCGATGAAGACCGTGCCTTGTTGATAGCGCTCGAAGCCACTTTTGGTTGCGCCATCCACGCTCATCGGCACATCTTCTGCATCGCCCATGCCGCGAATGTTCATGGTCTGGCCACCTGGCTTGGGTGAGCCGCCCATGAACACACCGGGCAAAGTCTGCAGCAGTGAAGGGATGTTGTCGGGCTGATAACGGTCAATATCGGCCTGGCTCAAGGTGGAGCGGCCTACGGTGCTGGCGTCGACCTCGGTACCGGTGCCGATCACGCTCAGGGCGTCCAACTGAATCGCACCGCTCTGGGTGGTTTTCGCCTCTTCGGGCCTTACCACATAGGTGTTGCCGACTTTGATCAGCATGAATTCACCATTTTTCAGCAAGGTGCGAAGCGCCACTTCCGCGGTGAAGTCACCGTCGAGTGCCGGCGCTTGCACGTTCCTGAACAGCGCTTCATCGAACAACAGCTGGATTTTCGCCTGCTGCGCTACCTGGCTCAGGGATGTCGCCAGCGCCTGGGCGGGCAGCTTGAATGGCTCGGCTTGGGCATTGAGGCTGAATGCCAGGCAGGTGGCGATGAGGGTTGGTCGAAGCAACAGGTGCGAAGCGTGGCAAGGCGCGCGAAACATGAAATCCCCCGGTGTGGCCAAATGGCCGAAAAGGCGTGCGTGTCGAATGCAGACCGGAGGAAGACGGGGCAGATAAAAAAATCCACACCCGCAAATGAAAAATATTCTCAAATAAGAATTTGCGCGGTTATTTGCCCGGTTCGATTTTGATAATGCCGTCCGCCGACGCCACGGTTTTCACCGGTAACAGGGCGGGCAGGGCGTTGAGCAGGGCGTCTGGATCATTCACATCAAGATTGCCCGAGACCTTCAGGTGCGCCACGGCGTTGCTGACCTGCAACGGTGCCTGAGGGCGATAAAGGCTCAACTCGTCGATAAGGCTGGCAAGTTCGCGGTTGCGAAACGACAAGTGTCCACTGCGCCAGTCAGCGACCTCCTCGAAGGGAAGGGTTTGCTGCTGCAACGTACCATTGGCATAGCGGTAGATAGCACGTTGCTGGGCGCCAAGCAGCGTGACCGGGCTTTTTGCATCCGGCTCGAAAGCGACCTGGCCATGGGCGACGCTGATCACCAGTTGCTGTTGGCTGCGGCGCACGTCAAAGCCGGTGCCGACCACGCGCACGCTCGCTTCACCCGCTTGCACGAACAACGGTCGTTCCTTGTCGGCGGCCACTTCGATATACAGCTGGCCCTTGTCCAGGTGCACGATGCGCTGGTGCGCGCTGAAGTCCACACGTACGCGGGTGTTGGCATTCACATACAAGGTGCTGCCGTCGGGCAGGTTGAGGGTGCGCATGCCTTTGGCGTGCGCCGCCACTTGGGTGTGATACAGCTCGCGGGGCGCGCCGATGTGGGGCGCCAGCACCGCGCACAGCAAGGCGGCGGCCACGGCCAGGGCTGGGCGCCATACCGACGGTTTGCGCTTGGGCAGCGTCACGGGCTTGTTCAGTTGCTGTAACTGTTCCAGGTCGGCCCACAGTTGCTCGAATTCGGCATAGGCGCGGGCATGGGCGGGCTCGGCCTGCCAGGCGGCAAACGCTTTGCGCTCGGCGCGCCCCGTATCATTGCGGTTGCGGGCAAACCAGCTGGCGGCTTGGGCATCGATGGCGTCGCTGGCTTCGATGTCCAAGAGCTCGGTGTCGCTCAGGCGATTCATTCTGGCTGCTCCGTGCCGGGTTCTTGTTGAAGGCGTCGCTTGCAATGCAGCAGGGCAAAAGCGATGTGTTTTTCCACCATGCTGGTGGAAATGCCCATGCGCTCGGCGATCTGCGCCTGGCTCAAGCCTTCGAAGCGGTGCAGCATAAGGGCTTCTCGCCGGCGGGGCGAGAGTCCGGCGAGGACTTCTTTCAACTGTTCCAGCCGTTGCAAGCGTTGCGCGGCGGCCATGGGGTCGTTTTGCTCGTCGGTGACAGGTTCCGCGTCCATATCGGCCTGATCAACGTGAACGCAGTGCCGCACCTTCTGTTTGCGCCAGTGATCACGCAGCAGGTTGCGCGCCATCTGGAACAGAAACGCCCGTGGCTGCTCGACCTTGGCCCGGTCGCGGTAGTCCAGCCACTGGGTAAAGACATCCTGCGTCATGTCCGCCGCGTCGCTGGCGTTGTCCGTGCGTCTGCGCAGGAAATACAGGATATCTGTATAAAATCCGCGAAAGGCATCGGCCGACAACGGGTCGGGCTTGGGACGAGACATGGATATCCTTCTTGAGGAAGCACGATTTGGAAAAGGTCGTGAATGATATCGAGAATTATTGTTATTTGTCTCTCTGTAACAGATGTCCTCAGTCAAAAATGTGGAGACGTTCCTGTGGGAACACGATCGGCACGCCGATGCTGTCGCCAATCGCTGCATAGTGGGCGAGGATTTCCGCTTCGCTGAGCTTCCAGTAAGACGCCGACAGCACCATCACTGCATCGGCGCCATTGGCTTCGGCGTAGCGGGCGCGGCGTACGGCCTTCGCGGTGGTCAGGTCGCAGACGCTGATGAGGGTCGGTCCACGTATTATCCGCCAGGGTGTTTTGCATCTGGACCAGTGCCTGCAGGCGCAGTGCTGGTGGTCGTTCACAGCGCCGAAGAGTGACGCGATTCTGATTTGAAATGCAGTGCAATGTGGGAGCGGCGGTGCGACGATTCGACTTGCTCGCACAGTTGATCTTCTTCGTTCAGGGGATCAGCGTTCGACAGGCACTGACAGCGCCGTATTACCCAATGGATGCGTGCGCGCCGCGAAGAACTTCAGTTCAATTCCAGACCCGTCAAACAACGCTGAATACCGCCGTTTCTGCTGGCGGATAAACCCATCGCTGCGCCCCGAAACCGAGATCGCCAAAGTCGTCAGCTTTGCCTGGCGAATCGCATCCACCAGATGCTTATCCTGCGACCCCAAGTCATGGCCAAAGATGCACAGCGCGCCCTCATGCGTCAGCAACTGCTCATAGCAAAACGACAGATAGTCCGAGCTGCGGATGGTCTTGAGCTTCTCCTCAACCTTGCCTTCGCTGACAAACAGCGGCACATCATCGAGGGTCTTGATCGTGTTGTTGATGGCAAAACTGCTGAGCAACGTGCTCTCGGTGGTCGGCAATTTGCGCGCGGTGCCATCAAGGTTGCGCACCAGGTGCAGGCCGCCATGCAGGTAGAGGATGCGCGTGGCGTCGGTGCGGGTGTTGCGCAGGTCGAAGCTGGCGTCGGCGCTGCGAAACAAGTCGTCGATGCCCGGCGTGTGCAGGATCGCCCAATAGTTGAGCAAGTCGTAGTTACTGGTGAACACCGTGGCGTAATTGGCCAGTTCGCTGTTGATCGTCGCCAACGTAGACGGCTGCACCAGTCTCCACGGGATATGCACGGTGTGGATCGTATTGATCAAGGCTTCCTTGATCGCGTAATAGCGATTACGCGGCGCCGCCGAGCTCACCGCCAGGGCCTTGTTGACTCGACTGGTGGTTTTCAACGCACCCAGCGCTTGCTCGAAACTGCGGGTGTGCAGGGCATCGAACACACTGAGTTCGGAGGGGCTCAGGGGTTTTTCTTCGATGGTGCGCGCGTTTTCGAACAGCGAATCGTAGGCAAAGTCTTCCCAAATCGCTCGGCTTGCGCCGTTGCCGATCAGAATCCCGCTGAAGTCGGTGCTGCTGCGCAGTGCGCTCCAGTCTTCAAGGTGGGCGTCAATATCCTGGAAATCCTTCATTGCGGCGGGTCTACTCGAAATCGGCTGGACGGTGACTTTATCACGAGCGGGTGTTGATCCTGATCAAGATGGCGTAGGCAGGTGAGGTCGATGCTGTAGGCATAAACGTCATACGAGGATTCGCCATGAGCAGCACCTTCTTCATTCCCGCCGTCAACATCATGGGCACCGACTGCCTCGACGAAGCCATGATCGCCATCCGCAACTACGGCTTTCACAAGGCACTGATCGTCACCGACGCCGGCCTGGCCAAGGCGGGCGTCGCGAGCATGATCGCCGAGAAACTGGCGATGCAGGACATCGACTCAGTGATCTACGACGGCGCCAAGCCCAACCCCAACGTGGAAAACGTCGAGAAAGGCCTGGCGCTGTTGCAACAGAGCGACTGCGACTTCGTGGTGTCCCTGGGCGGCGGCTCGCCCCATGACTGTGCCAAGGGTATCGCCCTGTGCGCCACCAACGGCGGGCATATCGGCGACTACGAAGGCGTCGATCAGTCGAGCAAACCGCAACTGCCGCTGGTGGCCATCAACACCACCGCCGGCACCGCCAGCGAGATGACCCGTTTCTGCATCATCACCGACGAAACCCGCCACGTGAAAATGGCCATCGTCGACCGCAACGTCACACCGCTGCTGTCGGTCAACGACCCGAGCCTGATGGTCGGCATGCCCAAGGGCCTCACCGCTGCCACCGGCATGGACGCCTTGACCCATGCCATCGAAGCCTACGTGTCCACCGCCGCCACACCCATCACCGACGCCTGCGCGATCAAGGCCATCGAACTGATCAGCGCCAACTTGCGCCTGGCCGTACGCGACGGCAGCGACAAGACTGCACGGGAAAACATGGCCTACGCGCAGTTCCTCGCCGGGATGGCGTTCAACAATGCATCGCTGGGTTTTGTTCACGCCATGGCGCACCAGTTGGGTGGTTTCTACGACCTGCCCCACGGCGTGTGCAATGCGGTGTTGCTGCCCCACGTACAAAGCTTCAACGCCAGCGTCAGCGCCAAACGCCTGAGCGACGTGGGCCGCGCATTGGGCGCCGACATCAAGGGCATCACCGACGAAGAGGGCGCACAAGCCGCCATCGCCGCGATTCGTAGCCTGGCCTCGGACGTTGAAATCCCGGCGGGCCTGCGAGAATTGGGCGCCAAGTTGCAGGACATTCCGCTGCTGGCTACCAATGCGCTCAAGGATGCCTGTGGTTTGACCAACCCACGGCGGGCGGATCAGCGTCAGATTGAGGAGATCTTTCGTAACGCGTTCTGAATGGGGTAGTTATGAGCTGCAAGCGGTAAGCTACAGGCTGAACTGCATTCAACTTGAGCTTGAAGCTTGCGGCTTGCCGCTGAGGTCCCCCTATGAGAGTTCTGCTATTCGGCGCCACCGGCATGGTCGGTCAGGGCGTGTTACGCGAGTGCCTATTGGCCGCCGACGTTCAGGAAGTCATCGCCGTGGGCCGCACGCCCTTGACCCAGGAACACGGCAAGCTGCATCAGGTGTTGCACGGCGACATGCTGGATTTCCAGCCCTTGGAAAACCTGCTGCAAGGTTTTGATGCGTGCTTCTTCTGCCTCGGCGTTTCGTCGGCAGGGATGAATGAAACCAAGTACACCCGCCTCACCTATGACCTCACCCTGGTCGCGGCCAGCACCCTGGCGCGGCTCAATCCGCAGATGACCTTTATCTATGTATCCGGCGCCGGTACCGACAGTTCCGAGGCGGGTAAGTCGATGTGGGCGCGGGTCAAGGGCAAGACCGAGAATGCCCTGCTGCGCCTGCCGTTCAAGGCGGTGTATCTGTTTCGGCCGGGGGTGATCCAGCCCTTGCATGGCGTGCGCTCGAAGACGCCGTTGTACCAGACCTTCTATTCGGTGCTTGGGCCGTTGTTGTCGTTTGTCCGGCGGATAAAACCGGGTTGGGTGGTAAGCACCGAGACCGTCGGCCGGGCTATGTTGCAGGTGGCGAGTCATGGTGCGTCGCAGCAAGTGGTGGAGCAGGCCGAGATCAATCGGTTGGCCAGCGAGCGTCGCTGATGATGCACAAAGGCCTGGTGCGTCGGCTGGACCTGATCACGCTGCAATTGTTTGTCGCGGTCTTTGAGGAAGGTACGCTGACCCGTGCCGCCAACCGTGAAGCCATTGCCGTTTCGGCTGCCAGCAAGCGTTGGATGGAACTGGAACAGGTGCTGGGCGTAAGCCTGTTTGTGTGGCGGGCCAAGGGCATGGAGTTGACCGCAGCCGGCGAAACCCTGTTGCACCATGCACGGCAGATGCTGTTCAACGTCGAAAAAAATGGGCCTGGAATTGGGCGAACACAGCCACGGCGTGCGCGGCTATGTGCGGATGCTGGCCAATCTGTCGGCGATCATTCAGTTCCTTCCTGAAGGTTTGCGGGACTTTTCCGAGCAGCACCCCGAAGTGAAAACCGACTTGGAAGAGCGCCCCAGCAACGGCGTGGTGCAAGGCGTTCTGGATGGCGTGGCGGACCTGGGGATTTGCTCCATTGACACCGACACCAAGGGCCTGCCGAGCGTGACGTATCGGCACGACAAATTGGTCGTGCTGATGCCGGCGGATCATCCGCTGGCAACCCGAGAAACCCTGGCATTTGCCCAAACCCTGGACAGCGATTACGTCGGCCTGCACGCCGCCAGCTCCATCAATATGCGCACCCACGCCGCCGCGCGCGAGGCGGGCAAGATGCTGCGCCTGCGCATTCATGTGCCGGGGTTTGATGCGATGTGCCGGATGGTCCAGGCGAATATGGGGATTGGCATCCTGCCGCAGAAGGCCTATGAACTTTTCGGTCGCGCATTGGGGTTACATGCTGTGCCGTTGACGGATGACTGGTCGGATCGCAGCCTGATCCTGGTGGTGCGTGATGAGGCGCAGCTGTCACCGGTCAGCCGGCTGCTGTTTGACTATCTGCGCAAGATGCCGGTGTAAGCGAATTACAGTGTTCGCCTTTCGCGAACGCGCCTTGCCAACTGACGGTTGGATTTTTTCTGCACCGGCCCTCTAGTCTTGGCGACACATTCCAAGAATAATACGTACACCCCATGACGGCTCCCCTGAACGGTATCAAGGTGATCGAGATCGGCACCCTGATTGCCGCGCCGTTCGCCGCCCGGCTGATGGCCGAGTTTGGCGCGGAGGTGATCAAGATCGAAGCCATGGGCCAGGGTGATCCGCTTCGCAAATGGCGAAAGCTGCACGAAGGCACGTCGCTGTGGTGGTACCTGCAGTCGCGTAACAAGAAGTCCCTGGCGTTGGATCTCAAGTCGCCAGAAGGGCTGGACTTGATCAAGCAACTGCTCGGCGACGCCGACGTCCTCATCGAAAACCTGCGCCCCGGCGGCCTGGAAAAGCTCGGCCTGGGTTGGGATGTACTGCACGCCCTCAACCCCAAGCTGACGCTGGTGCGTATTTCTGGCTATGGCCAGACCGGCCCTTATCGCGACCGCCCTGGCTTCGGTGCCATCGGCGAGGCCATGGGCGGCATTCGCTACACCACCGGCAACCCGGATTCGCCGCCCGCGCGGGTCGGTGTGAGCCTCGGTGATTCCCTGGCCTCGTTGCACGGCGTGATCGGCGCGCTGATGTCGTTGTTGCGGGTCAAGACGGGGCAGGGCGATGGGCAGATTGTCGATGTGTCCCTGGCCGAAAGCGTGTTCAACCTGATGGAAAGCCTGGTGCCGGAATACGACATGCTCGGCCATGTGTGTGAACGCAGCGGCGGCGCCTTGCCCGGCATTGCGCCTTCCAATACCTACCTGACGGCCGACGGTGCCTATGTGGTGATTGCCGGCAACAGCGACCCGATCTACAAACGCTTGATGACCACCATCGGCCGCGCCGACCTGGCTGAAGCCCCAGAATTCGCCCACAACGATGGCCGCGCCGCCAAGAGCAGTTTGCTCGACGCCGCGATCACCCACTGGACCAGCAGTCTGCCCATCGACCAAGTGCTCAGCGCCCTGGAGGCCGCCGAAGTGCCGGCCGGGCGTATCTATTCGGTGGCGGACATCGTCAGCGACCCACACTACCAGGCGCGTGACATGTTGCTCACTGCCGAGTTGCCCGGCGGTGTGTCAGTGAAGATGCCCGGCATCGTGCCCAAACTCTCGCAAACCCCGGGCGGCGTGAACTGGCAGGGCCCGACCCTGGGGCAACACACTGACGAAATTCTCGGCAGCCTGGGCCTGGCCGGCGCTGATATCCAACGTCTGAAAAGCACGGGAGTGGTGCAATGATTTCTGATTATTCCGACCCGCTGATTGTGCAGGAAGTGTCCCCGCGCGACGGCCTGCAAATCGAGCCGACCTGGGTCGAGACGGCCGACAAAATCGCCCTGATCGACCAGCTTTCCCTGGCGGGCTTTTCACGGATTGAGGCCGGTTCATTTGTCTCGCCCCAGGCCATCCCGGCATTGCGTGATGGCGAGCAAGTGTTCCAGGGCATCAAGCGCAAGCCAGGTGTCATCTATGTGGCGTTGATCCCGAATCTCAAGGGGGCGCAGCGCGCTATCGCGTCTAGCGCCGATGAACTGAACCTGGTGATGTCCGCCAGCCAGACCCACAACCTGGCCAATATGCGCATGCGCTGCGAGGCGTCGTTGGCGGCGTTTGGCGATATCGTCAGCGTTGCCGCCGACCACCCGGTGAGGCTCAACGCCAGCATCGCCACCACCTTTGGTTGCCCGTTCGAAGGCAAGATCGACGAAGACCGCGTGCTGAAGATTATCGAGGCCTATCAAGCGCTGGGCATCAAGGACATCAGCCTGGCCGATACCACGGGCATGGCCAACCCGCGTCAGGTGGCGAGCCTGGTCAAGCGTGTGTTGCAGCGCATAGCTGCCAGTGACCTGACCCTGCATTTTCACAACACCCGCGGCCTGGGTTTGTGCAATGTGCTGGCGGCTTACGAGGCTGGTGCCCGTCGTTTTGACGCGGCGCTCGGTGGCTTGGGCGGTTGCCCGTTTGCGCCGGGGGCATCGGGCAATATCTGCACCGAAGATTTGGTCAACCTGTGCGAGGAAGTCGGCATTCACACCGGTATCGACCTGCCGCACCTGCTGCAAATGTCCCGCCGCTTGCCGGCCTTGTTGGGCCGCGAACTTCCTGGCCAGGTGGCGAAGGCAGGGCGCAATTGCGACCTGCACGCGCCGCCGGCCTACATCGCCACGTTGTAACGCTACACCAGACAACAAAAACAATTGGGCGCCTGTGAGCAGCCCGCTGGAGAGAAACCATGAGCACTAATACGTTGGAGGCCGGCGCGCGCCCGGCTGCTGAAATCGATGCCGAAAAAGCCCTGGTCAGCAAGGTCGCCTGGCGTCGTACGGCCTCAACTTCTGGGCACCGCAACTGATCCGCAGCGCGGGCACCCAGAGCCCGGTGATGATCGGCCTGCTCACGGCGATTCCTTATGTTTGCGGCGCCATCAGCATGGTGGTGATCGGGCGACTGTCGGACGCTACCGGCGAGCGTCGCAAGTTTGTCTGCGGCCTGGTGGTACTCGGTGCGGTGGGCTTTTTCAGCGCCGGGTTTTTCGCCGACCACACCACCTTCCTGATCATTGCCCTGGGCATGTTGGGCGCTGGCATCATCGCGTCGATCCCGACCTTCTGGACCCTGCCACCCAAGTTGCTGGCGGGCGCCGGCGCAGGCGCGGCGGGCGGTATTGCGGTGATCAATACCCTCGGGCAGTTCGGTGGGATTGTCAGCCCGGTGATGGTGGGGCGCATCAAGGACCTCACCGGCAGCACCACCCCGGCGCTGTATGTGATCGGCGTGTGCGCGTTGTTGGCGGCGGCGCTCTTGCTGTGGGGCCTGCCGCAAAAATTGCGCACCCTCGATAAGGGTTGATCAACCCGTCGTTGCCAGAGCGGGGGCGGGTGTGGCGCTGAACTGAATCAACGCCACGCCGCCGATTAACAACAACGCCCCCAGCACGCGGGGCGTTGTCAGTTGGCGCTCAGCCAGGCCGAACAGACCAAAGTGATCGAGGACCAGCGACGCAAGAATCTGCCCGGCCATGGCCAACGCGATAAACCCCGAGGCGCCGAGCTTAGGCAATAACATCAACGCCAGGGAAATAAAGCACACGCCGAACGCGCCACCCGCCCACATCCACAGTGGCGCCTGGGTGATAAACGTCAGGCTCGGCAGCGGCAGACGCATCGCCATAATCACCGGCAGCAACACGATGATGCTCACCAGCAGCGACGCCAGGGTGGCCCACAACGGGTGGCCGAGCCCGCGCCCGACGGTGGCGTTGATCGCACTCTGAAACGGCACCACGGCCCCGGCAATCACGGCCAGCGCCAATAAACCTACCCAATGTAACGTTGTCATTTCGACTCTCCCAGAGGTTTTGCTGGACTCTAGGTTATTCGTCACGCAAATTTAAATTCCAATTTCTTATGGTGAGCATGCAGTTGATGAATGATCTGCGCCGCATCGACCTCAATCTGTTGGTGATCCTTGACGCCTTGCTCAGCGAGCAACACGTCACCCGTGCCGCCGAGCGTCTGCACCTGAGCCAACCGGCCGTCAGCCATGCGCTGGCGCGCTTGCGTGACCTGCTCGGCGATCCGCTGCTGGTGCGTCAGGGCGGTAGTTTGGTGCCGACCGCTCGCGCGCTGGAATTGGCCACGCCACTGGCTGAAGCCCTGGCTCAGGTGCAAGCCCTGCTGGCGCCGAATCGCTTTGAGCCGGCATCGGCCAAGCGCAGGTTTCGTGTGGCAATGTCTGACTACAGTGCGGCGATTTTCCTACCCGATCTGGTGCGTACGCTGCGCAGTGAGGCGCCGGGTATCGATCTGCAAATCATCCAGGCCAGCCGTGAAGGCATGGTGGAGGGGGTGCTCAATGGCGACCTCGACCTGGCCGCCGGCGTGTTTCCCGACATGCCCGCCGAACTGCGTACTACGCCGTTGTTCGAAGAGCACTACACCTGTCTGGTGGACCGCAGCAGCCTGCCGGAGCGCGGCACGCTGGATTTGCCCGCCTACCTGTCACGTCCGCACGTGTTGTTGGAGATGCGCGGCAGCGGCACGCCGGAAATCGAGCGAGCGCTGACAGCGATTCGTGAGCGTCGGCATGTGGCGATCAGCCTGCCGCATTGGGGCGTGGCGCCGCAGTTGATACGGGGCACGGACCTGATCCTTACGGTGTCGTCCCGGGGCTTGCTCGATATCGATCATCAGCACTTGCTGGCGGTGCTGCCACCGTTTCATATTCCGTCGTTTGCATTTGAATTGGCGTGGCATGCGCGGCGGGGTGGGGATTCGGGGTTGCAGTGGTTGATTGGGCAGGTGCAGGGTGTATTGTCCGAAGATCACCGCTGACAGGAAAAACAACATGCTCTCAGGCTTTAACCACCTGACCCTGGCCGTCACCGATCTGGATCGCAGCGTCCGCTTCTACCATGAGCTGTTGCACCTTCAGCTCGACGCCACATGGGACGCCGGCGCCTACCTCTCACTGCCGGGTTCATGGCTGTGTTTATCGCTGGATCCATTGCGCGACGCGAATCCAGCCGCCGACTACACCCACTATGCGTTTACCGTCGCTGCGGCTGATTTCGCGGCGCTGATCGAGCGCCTGCGAACGGTTGATGTTGAAGAGTGGCGCGACAACCGCAGTGAAGGCGCTTCGTTCTATTTCCTCGACCCCGATGGCCACAAGCTCGAAGCCCATGTCGGCGACCTGGCCTCACGGCTACGCGCGTGCCGCGAAAAGCCTTATGCCGGAATGACGTTTTACCCGTAGGGCGGGCACGTGCGTAAACGCTCAAGCGCACGTGTTGGCAGGTCGTGCAGGCAGCAAACCAGCCGGATTTTAAGATGACCGTTCGTCGCACTGAAAAGTTTTTTCTAAACCTTTGCTGCCCTGAAAATTCGAATTGAGGGCGGGCTGTGTTCTCCCGCACCTATTCTTGCCCTGGAGGAACCCATCATGAGCCGCATGGCTATCCGGTTACGCACCGCCAGTTTCGCGATGCTGCTGGGCCTCGGCGCCAGCAATGCTTTCGCCCAGTCGCCTGCTGAATTCATTGAGCAGGCTTCGGCCAAAGGTATGGCCGATATCGAAACCAGTCGCATGGCCCACGCCAAGACATCGTCCCAGGAAATCAAGGACTACACCATTGAGGTGATCAACGAGCGCACCCTGGCCAACCAGCATCTGGCGGCCATCGCCAAGAAGCTCGATCTGCCTGTGGCCCCGCGGGAGAAAATCGTCGATAAAGCCGAAACGCTGATGCCTGAACTCAAGGACGGCGACTCCTTTGATGCGGCCTACACCGCGCAACAGGTGAAGGAAAACGAAGACGCCATCGCCCTGTTCAAACGGGAAGGCGCGGCATCGGATGTACCTGAAATAAAAGCCTTGGTGGACGAGACGCTGCCTAAGTTGGAGGAGCGTTTGCAGAAAGCCCGTGCATTGGCTTCGACCCATGCTAAAGGTCATCAAAGCGACGGCTGAATCCGTCACTTGAAATGAAAAACGGCGGTTGGATGTTCTCCAACCGCCGTTTTCATGCCTGGTTCAAATCAGTTTTATTCGGCCCGGCATCGTCGCCAGCATAGCCACCACTGCTGTTCAGGTTCACGGTGCCAGCCTTGCCAAGGCTGCGGTACTCCTGGCGCAGCTTTTCCAGTTCTTTACGGTCCAGGCCGTCCAGACTGAGCACAGCGTTTTGAGCATCCTTGGACACGCGTAGCAGTTCATCGATCTTGATATGCAGGATGTCGTTGTCGCGGTTCTGCGTGTTCTGGATCAGGAACACCATCAAAAACGTGATGATGGTGGTCGAGGTGTTGATGATCAGTTGCCAGGTGTCGTTGTAGTGAAAATACGGCCCGCTCAGGCTCCACGCCAGGATCAACGCCACCGCCGCGTAGAACGTGCGTGGGCTGCCCGCCCAGCGGGAGAGGGATTGGGAGACTGTGGAGAATTTCATGACCGGTTTCCTTGGTAGGGGGTGATGAAAGACTGGACCGCAGGAATTCTTTGAAATTTCTTTTTACATTTAGCCCGGTGAACAACGTTGTACGTTTTTGTCGGCGGCTGTTTTTAGAAGGCTAATTGCGCCTGGCCCGTGCCTTCCAGCGCCAGCAAATACTGCTTGGCTTGCAGCCCCCCGGCGAACCCGGTCAGCCCGCCCGACGCGCCGATGACGCGATGACAGGGTGCAATGATCGAGATCGGATTCCTGCCATTGGCAGCACCCACCGCACGTACTGCCTTTGGGTTGCCGATCTGTTGGGCAATCTGGCTGTAGCTGCGGGTTTCGCCGAAAGGAATGGTCAGCAGCGCTTGCCAGACTTGTTTCTGGAAGTCGGTGCCATCGAAGTCCAGTTCCAGCTCGAATCGGTTACGGGTACCGGCGAAGTATTCCTTGAGTTGGCGTTCGGCTTCCAACAGCACCGGGCTGTCATTGGCCTCGTGCAACTCACCCAGGCGCACACGGTTGGCGCGCTCTGTTTCCCACAGGATGGCGCCGAGTTTGCCATTGCGCGCCACCAGGGTGAGTTGGCCCACAGGGGAGGGCATGAGCTTGTATTCATAAGGCATGGGCATAATCCTTGATGCTGTATGGCGCCATTATCCGTCTTGCTAACCGTGGGGGAACCTTGTTTCTTGCGGTGTAATTCTGCGCCCGCTACAAGCGCCAGTGAATCCAATTGCCCGACCCATAGACCCAGGAGACCAGGTAGACAAACCAGGCTATCGAGGGCGTTGACAGTGCGACCAGTGAACCAAGATTGAGTAGCGCGATGATGGCCGCGCCGATTGCCAGGCCTCGACCAGCGTGCTGCCTTGCGTACCACGCGCCATAGATAGACCCGGCAACTGCCGCTATCAATACAAAACGGCCCAGGCCTATCGGGGGAATAGGCATCAGTGCGGCTAGCAATGGGATGATCAGCACCAGCCCTACGACTTTTCTAAACACCTGCGTTGACGTTTTTTGTCCGCACGGGAGCATCCTGCTTTGTCCTATTCTGGTTAAGGTTTCCCATGGTGATAGGCGAACTTTCTCGTCCCTGTAGGAATGAGCTTAATCAATGCCTCTGCTGAAGCACTTCCACGCTCCAAGCGGAGTTTTCATCGCCGGTCGATATTGCGATGGGATAGTGCATCGTTTAGCCCTCAAAAGGGTACTTACTGTAACCACCAACGTTCGGTGATCAACGCCACGATCCCCATTCGTTTTGAACGAACTTTCCGATAGCGGCGAGTGAATTAGCGTTGGAGAGTTGATGCGTTATCCAGCCCGCACCACCTCATCAATCACGCTCATAAAGGCTCGGATCGATAAGTTCTGTTTCTCCTTTCGAGTCAGCACCAACAACGGTGCATACGCATCCCCCTCCATCAACGGCCTGTACGTCACGCCTTTATTCATCAGGCTCTGCGTACACGTCGGCACCAACGCCACACCTTGCCCAGCCGCCACCAGCGCGATGATAGAGGTGATCTGCCGCCCAGTCTGCCGGAGGCGCACTCCACCAAGGTCAGCTGAACGTCGGGAAAACGCTGCGCAAACGCCTGTATCGTCTGGCTGAACAGGTCCGACAGGGCGATGGAGCTGACGTACCCCAAGGCTAGCTGCCCGGCGGTGCCCGTAGCCAGCTTGCTGGCAATCACCTGCTCCAACAAGTCGCGCGCGTAGGGCAGGAATGACCGCCCTTGAGCCGTGAGGGTGACGCTGCGGCTGGTGCGATCAAACAGCTTGAAGCCCAGCTCGGTTTCCAGCGCCGAGATCTGCCGGGTCAGCGGTGGCTGAGCCAGGTGCAGGCGAATGGCCGCGCGACCGAAGTGCAATTCTTCAGCTACCGTCAGAAAGTACCGCAGCTTGCGTAGATCGAGCATCCTGATCCTTGGGTATCGATCGGTTCGTAATCGGTATTGGTTTAAGATCCGCCGGCCATTCTATAAAGACCTCACAAAATAAAACGAGAGGTTTCATGAAACCGCGCCTGCATTGTGCCCGCCTTGCCCTGTTCCTGTGTGGCTGCGCGGCGTTCCTCAACCTCTATGCCACCCAGAGCATCCTGCAGACCTTTGCCGCGCAGTTTCAGGTCAGTGCCAGGGCGGCGGGATGGAGTATCACCGTGACGACGCTGGCCGTGGCGATCACTGCACCGTTTGTCAGCCGACTGACCGGGCGCTTTGAGCAACGCACGGTGATCAGCGTGGCGGCTTTGCTGTTGGCGGTGCCGGCGCTGATGACCGCCTACGCCGACAGTTTTGCCGAAGTGCTGGTGTGGCGGTTTGTCGAAGGTATGTTGATCCCGGTGGTGTTTGCCACCAGCGTGGCTTACATCGGCGACCGCTGGAGTGGCGGCACGGTGACGGAGGTCACCAGCCTGTATGTGGCAGGCACCGTACTGGGTGGGTTTGCCGGGCGTTTTGTCACGGGTGTGATGACTGAATACGTGGGCTGGCGCGAAGCCTTCGAGTTGCTGGCGGTGCTGAGCCTGATGGTGGGTGGGTTTATCCCGTTCTTGTTGCCGATCAGTCGTGTGCGAACGGCGAAGGTTAAAACCGCTTTCTCGGCCGTTTTTCGCAAGCCCTTGCTGGCTGCTTACGCTGTAGGTTTTTGCGTGTTGTTCTCCCAAGTCGCAGCGTTTACCTACGCCGGTTTGTACCTCGGATTACCGCCATTCAACTTGGGACCTGCGGCGTTGGGCACGCTTTACACCGTGTTCCTGCTGGCGCTGGTCGTGATCCCCATCGCCGGTCGCCTCAGTAAAGCCCGGCCTCACGCCGAACTGCTGAGCGTGGCTGCGGTGCTGGGCATCACCGGCTCAGCGCTGACGTTAGTGCCTTCCTTGTGGTGCATCGTCGTGGGCCTGGCGCTCAGCTCCACCGGCGTATTCCTCGCCCAGGCAGCCGCCAACGCGTTCACCACCGCTACCGCCCGTGACAACAAAGCGGGCGCCGTGGGCGTGTACCTCACGTGTTATTACCTGGGCGGAAGTTGCGGTGCGATTGTCCCGGCGTTGATCTGGGAACGCTGGGGCTGGGCCGGGTGCGTGGCGCTGATTATGACCTTCCAGGTATTGACCTTGCTGATTGCCCTGACCGGTTGGAAACCCCTTAAACCTGAACCGATCCCAATACCATGAACGATACCGTCGAGGTGCCTGCTGCCGCATCATCAACCCGCCGTCGCACGCTGATCGCCGGCTGCGGTGCGCATGCCGTGCATGACGGCCTTACCGATGTCATCTACGTGCTGCTGCCGATCTGGCAGGCGCAGTTCGCGCTTTCCTACGCGTAAATCGGACTGTTACGCGGGGCCTATTCCGGGATGATGGCGGCGTCCCAGCTCATGGTCAGTCACGCCGCGAAGCGTTGGGGCGTGTACCGATGCTGGTGAGCGGCACCGTGCTTGCGGGCGTGGCTTACTTGTTGGTGGGCCAGGCCCGCGGACTGGCGATGTTATTGCTGGCGCTGCTGTTGGGTGGGTTGGGCGCCAGCACCCAACAACCGCTCGCCTCCTCAATGATCAGCGACGTCTACGAGGACGGTGGTTGGATCAAGCAGGCGCTGTCTAAATACAACTTCAGCGGCGATCTTGGCGCGCGCATCGGTATAGCTGACGGAAAGCAGCACGGCGTTGCTAATCGTTGCCGCCGTGTATTTGCCACTGACCGGGTTGATGGTGATGCTGCCGGGGCCCTGCTCAATGGTGCTTGTGCGCAGGGCCGTTCGCGCACTGTATAGGCTTGCCTTCCCAGGCCGCCCATACCAAGGGGGAGGGGAGCCAAAAAATGCATAGCGCTTTAAAGAGATGAGGTCAGCGAAAACGGAATGCGCAACGCGCCAATCGGCCCTTCCCGAACACCGCACATTTCATCGTGCACGCACTGCTGCACCAGCACGCAGGGAAACGGCGGAACCCGTTGTAACAGGTCGCGCAAATGCGTGGTAGAGCCGATGCGCAGCGGCTTGGCATCATCGCCGAGCAATGTCATTTCAGCGTCATCCAGCCTGACACGCGCGATGTAGAAACCACCCTCCAGCGACAGTAACTCCAGCTCGCGAATTTCACCTTTTACCGCCAATTCAGTCAGCCTGTGCATATTCATGATTGAGCCTCACTGCGAGTTATTTATTGGCGACGAAAGAACAACGTGACCTGGCCCCATTCGACGCCGAACTTGGTCATGCTGGAGCGGTTGATCAAGGTGTTCTCGTCCATCAGGTACATCCAGTCATCAAAACTCACCTCGTAGACCGAGCCGTCCACCGGCAGGTTGAGTCGGTAGCGCCAACGCAGTGCGTTACCCGCCACTTCGCCGATTGCCTCGCCGACCACATCACCCGCTCGGCCCTTCCAGCGTCCCGGGCCATCCGGTGTCAGTGTCCACACGCGTTGTTGACGTGTGCCATCGCTGTACAGGAAGCGTTCGTCGAGAATCAGGGCGTTCCCCTCGCGTCGGCTGGCTATGTTCACTTCAAAGCGCTTGGCGACCTCCCCGGAACGCTTTTGGAAAATCCCCCAGGCCTTGACGGGCTTGCTGAAGAAACGCTCCAAATCCAGTTGCGGCTGCTGGTCAGCGTAGCGCTCGACCTCGACGTTGGCGCAACTGCTCAAACTCAATATCAGCAACAATGAAACCAGTAGACGAGTCATTGCCCGGCTCCGTGATCGCGCGCGGCGAATTGCCAGCGTGTTGAATAGATACTTGTACAGAAATATAGATTTGTACAGGTTTGCGCGACAGGAATAACGGATACCTCAAATCGCAGGCATAAAAAAACCGGCCTTACAGGACCGGTTTTTTGTTTTCCCGTCAATAAAAGACCTGACGCGGAACGAGAATTCGTGTGGAGCGGGTAGAGGGAATCGAACCCTCGTCGGAAGCTTGGGAAGCTACTGTTCTACCATTAAACTATACCCGCTCAGAGCGGCTGACTTTGTACCAGATGTTCGCCAGGATTTGAAGTTTTTCTTCAAAAATGTGTGAGTTACAAGCGCAGTTGCTGACTTGCCCGCGATACCGGCACCTCTGTGTGTCAGTCACACTTCGGTGATGCTATCGCAGGCAAGCCGGCTCCCATACAAGCTCGCGCCTACAGTGGGTCTCATTTCAGATCGCGAAGGCATGCTGCGTCTGGCCTTGGTGATACCGCAACCGGCTGACCTGCCGCTCAGGTTTCAGAAAGCCCACCACCGCATCCCGACTGTCGCGGCACGCCGCCTTGTGCTCCATATCCAGAAAATGCCCGGTCGCCTGAATGGTGCTGAAGCTGCTGTTAGCCACGTACTGACCAAATAGCTTGGCATCCTGGGCGCTGGTGTATTCGTCCCATTCGCCGTTCACAAACAACACGGGAACGGCGATTTGCCTGGCCGCTTTGACGTAACACAGCCGGTCACTGTTCAGCACGTGGCTGATGTGAAAGTGCATCTGCCCGTATTCATGCTCGGCCAGGTTGCTGACGTGTTTGTAGTTGAAGCGTTTGAACAGCGACGGCAGGTGTTTGCCGATGGTGCTGTTGACCAGATGGCCGACGCGGTCGCGGTCGAGGTTGCCGAGGTAGTCGACGCCGCGTTCAAGGTAGTCGCGCATGGGGGCGTTGATCACCGGCGAGAACGAACTGATCACGGCCTTTTCAACCCGACGAGGGCGATGGGCGAGGGCAACCAACGCGGCGGCGCCGCCCCAGGAAAATGACAATACGTGTTCGGCGGCGAAGTGGTCGATAAGCTCCAGCAGAATCTGGCCTTCGACTTCCTTTGTCAGCATCTGCTCATGGCGATTATGGATTTTGGAGCGGCCAGCGTAGGGCTGGTCGTACAAAACCACATTGAATTGCGGGTACAGGCTTTTCACGGTTTGAGCGAAGGATGCCGTGGTGGCCATGGAGCCGTTGACCAGGATGATGGTCTTTTCAGCAGCGTCCGCGCGATAGAACTCCGTGTAAACCCGATACTGACCCTGTATATCCAACACAGCGATTTCTGGCCTCATGTCGTAAGACTCCTGGCAAGCGGGTAGGGCGCGCAGGTAACTCTGCACGAGCTTTGTGACAGGTAGGCATACGCCTTGAAGTGGGAGGCCCGTGTCGATCCGATGACGGCTGGCCGACGGGTGTTGTTATGGCGGGCTGTTTGCCGGGAAGGCCCGTAGATCAAGCGCGGGCGGGGCACTGTGTTTCTTGGAGGTTATAGGCGACTCGCCAGTCATATTTAAACTGGTGATCCTGATTCAAGCAGCAGAGGTTCCACCCCGCAAGGCGATGAGAAGATTTTTTGTCACCACCGGCCGAACGGTCGTCAGACTTGTCGGATTTCGTCGTCAGTCAGCGCCCGATACTCGCCTGGCGCAAGGGCAGCATCCAGCACCAAAGGGCCCATTTGCTCGCGATGCAGGCCGATCACCCTGTTATCAAAGTGCCCGAACATGCGCTTCACCTGGTGGTAGCGCCCTTCGATTATGCTGAGACGAGCGGTTCTCGGCCCAAGCAGTTCCAGCCCTGCGGGTTGCGTGGTCAGGTCTTCGAAAGCGAAATACAGGCCTTTGGCAAAGGTAATCGCGTACGCAGGGCTGATGTCTTGCTCGGTCTCCACCCGGTAGACCTTGGGCAACTTGGTTTGCGGTTGCGTCAGTCGGCGCGACCATTGGCCGTCGTTGGTGATCAGCATCAGCCCCGTCGTGTTGAAATCCAGGCGGCCGGCGATGTGCAAGTCGGCTTTGTCGGGCTCATTCAATAAATCCAGGACGGTCGGGTGTTGCGGGTCTGCCGTGGCGCTCACACAACCCTGAGGCTTATGCAGCATGAAGTAGCGCGCGGGTTTACCCCCCTGCAACACTTCATCGTCGACGCAGACGCGGCTGAATTCGCGCACCTCATGATGAGGATCGCTGACTGCCACGCCATCGACCGACACCCGTCGTTCCACCAAGAGCAAACGCACTTGCTGGCGATTGAAGCGCGGCAGGTTACTGAGGAAACGATCAACCCGCATTACGTCGGCTCTGCCCCGCGTAATTGCTCATCCACCCTGGCACAGCGCGGGCACAAGCAGGCCTTGTTGCGCAATTCATCGGGCAGGGCCTGGAGCACGGCCGGGTCGATGGTGACGCTGTAGCACCAGCAGGCCCGGTCGACCGTACGTGGGTCAGCCAGGGTACAGTCGTTGCGGGCGCCGCAGGCAGGGCAGAGGGTTGGCGTGGTCATCGGCAGGTTCGGGCTTGGATCAGGCAAGGTTCCGGAGAATTCCGGTGTGCCTTGCACGATACAGGGCCGACCCCGCACAGGCTACTTAGAGCTGGAACTTGCTGACCAGTGCATTGAAGGACGTGGCCAGGCGCGACAGGTCCTGGCTGGCGGCATTGGTCTGGTTGGCACCGGCGGCCGTCTGGGTGGACAGGTCCTGGATATTCAGCAGGTTGCGGTCTACTTCGCGTGCCACCTGGGCCTGCTCCTCCGACGCGGAGGCGATCACCAGGTTGCGTTCATTGATCATCGCCACACTGGCGGTGATGCGTTGCAGTGCTTCACCGGCGTTTTGTGCAAGGGCCTGGGTATTGTTGGCCCAGGTCAGGCTCTTGTTCATTGCCGCGACCGCACCATCAGCGCCGACTTGCACTTCGCCAATCATTTTTTCGATGTCGACCGTGGAGATCTGAGTGCGATGCGCCAGTGCACGCACCTCATCGGCGACCACTGCAAAACCGCGACCTTGCTCGCCCGCACGGGCCGCTTCAATGGCGGCGTTGAGGGCCAGCAGGTTGGTCTGGTCGGCGATGCCACGGATCACATCGATCACCTTGCCGATTTCCCGCACTTGCCCGGCGAGATCTGCGACCGATTGCGTGGAATCGTTGATTTCACTCACCATCGAACTCATGCCGGACACGGCCTGTTCGACTTGCTGGCGACCGTCCTCGGCCTCGCTGGTGGCCTGGCGCGAAGCCTCTGAGGTCGATACGGCGTTGCTCGCCACTTCGTCTACCGCAGCGGTCATCTGGTTCACGGCCGTAGCGGCCTGTTGGATCTCATCATTCTGACGGGTCAGGCCACGGCTGCTTTCATCGGTGACCGCACTCAATTCTTCGGCGGCTGAAGCGAGCTGGTCGGAAGCGTTGGCGATTTCCATCAGGGTGCTTTTCAAGCCGCCCTGCATATCCGCCAGTGCCATCAGCAATTGCCCGGCTTCGTCGGTGCGTTCGGTGAGGATGGCCTGGGTCAGGTCGCCCTTGGCAATGCGTTGTGCGCTTTCCACAGCCTGGGCGATAGGGCGGGTGATCAGGCGGGTGATCAACACCCCAATGGTGATGGCAATGATGAAGGCCAGGACAATGCCACTGATCATCCACGCCAACGCACTGCCGCGCAGCTCATCGGCGGCGATGACGCCTTCCTTGATCTGGCGGTTATTGGATTCGATCATCACGCGGATTAACTCGCGCGCCTCACGGAAGAGTTCGTTGTTGGCGGTGTTGAGCTGGGTGCGGGCCTGTTCGACCTGGCCGCTGTCGAGCAGCGCCATGATGCGTTCGGAGCTGCTGATATAAGCGGGCCAAATCTGGTCGAGTTTATCTCCCGCTGCCCGTTCGTCATCTTCCAGCGGTGTTGCGCGGTAGGCAGCGTAAACCGCCTGGCTGTGCTTGAGTTCGTTGGCGATGTCCTGGCGCACGCGATCGCGGTCCTGGGCGGAGACGTCGCCCTTGCTTGCATCCATCAATCGGTACAGGCCCCGGTTATGCGCGACCAAGCCATTGAGGGTGGCCGCCGTATTGCTGACGGACACCAGATTGTTGGAGAACGTCTGCTCCAATGCTGTGGCGAGGCGCACCCCCCCTTTGATGCCCAGCAGGCCGACCCCGAGGGTGACCAGCGCACATAGAAGGAATGAAAGCAGCAGTTTGGTTGATATTTTTATGGGGGCGAGTCCGGTCATAGTCGCGAAAGGCGCACGGTAGAGCCTCCCTGGCTTCGAGCGATGTCATAGTAATATCATCGCAATTGGCAAAGTTTCGAGCTAGCTAAATTTACTGAAACGTTAAAGTGCGCGCAGATGTATCAAGCTGTTGCGAAAACGCACCAGATTCGGTTTTTGATGTCAGATATTTCGTCATTCAGTGAAAGCTGAATGCCGCCCTTCAGCGTCGCTGGAGGTGCTCTTCCGCGGTCCAGGAGGCCGCCATGTATCGACGACTGCTGCTCAGTGCTTTACTCGGTCTGACCCTTTCTGCCTGTGTGCCTTATTACGATGGAGGCCAGAGCTATTACCGTTCTGAGGTCTACACCTCACCGGCGCCGGTGTACTACTACGGCGGTGGCGCGGCGTATCCTTACCGCCGTGACTATTACCCTTCGCCGCGCTATTACGCGCCCCAACCGCGTTATTACTCGGCACCGCGTTATTACCAGCCTGCGCCGCGCTATTACGGGCCGCGCGCCGGTTACCGGCCTTATCCGAATCAAGGCTGGGGTAGCGACCGTTGGGGTAATGGCGGGCATGGTCGCGGTTCCGACCACGGAGGTGGTCGCGGCGGTCACCGTTGACAGACCCGCATGGCAAGCGGCGCATGAAGCGCCGCTTTTTTATGGGCGCCAATAATCAGTAATCAGACAAGTCAGCCAACGGATGGCGGCCTTCCCACGCCTTATTGAAATGCGCCTGCACCACCGTTTCTGGGACGGTATTGATATCGGGCCAATGCCAATGGGGCGTCTGGTCCTTGTCGATCAGTCGCGCACGCACGCCTTCGCTGAACTCCGGATGGCGGCAGCAATTGAGACTAAGGGTGTATTCCATCTGGAACACTTGGGCCAGGGACAAATGCCGGGCGCGCTGGATCTGCTCCCATACCAGATGGGCGGTCAGTGGGCAGCCCTCGGTCAGCGTTTTGCCGGCACGGCTGAACAACGGATCGGCGTGCTCAAGCAGTTGGCTCAAGGCGCGCCAGGCACAGCGCACATCGCCCACGTCCAACCATTCGTCGATCTGTGCGCGCCGCGGCAGCCATTGCGCTTCGGGTTTCTGATCGACGGCTTCCTGACCAAGCGCTTTGAGCAGGCTATTGAGTTGCACCGAGGTCTGTTCCTGCCAGTTCAGTTGCAGCAGGCCATCCAGCAGTTCGTCTTGTTGATCGTCGCGCAGGAAGCGGTCGGCCAGGCCAAGGTCCAAGGCGTCGCGACCGTTGATGTGCGCGCCGGTCAGGCCAAGGAACAAGCCGAGTTTGCCCGGCAGGCGCGACAGGAACCAGCTAGCGCCCACGTCCGGATACAAGCCGATACTGATCTCCGGCATTGCCAACCGGCTGCTCGGGGTGACGATACGCACCGACGCGCTTTGCAGCAGGCCCATGCCGCCGCCCAGTACATAACCGTGGCCCCAGCAGATCAGCGGTTTGGGGTAGGTGTGCAGGCGGTAGTCGAGGCGGTATTCCGCCGCGAAAAACTGCGCAGCCAATGGCGGCACCTCGCCGGGATGTTCACGGCAGGCCTGGGCCAGGCTGCGTACTTCGCCGCCAGCGCAAAACGCCTTGGGACCGTTGCCACGCAACAGCACACACACGATGTTTGGGTCCTTGGCCCAGGTGTCCAGGCGGTCGCCGAGGGCGAGGATCATTGGCAAGGAGAGGGCATTGAGGGACTGTTCAGCATCGAGGCTGGCGATGCCGATGCGGGCACCGTCGCTGCCGGTTAGCTCTTCGAAGTGCAGGTTCATCGTGACCTCAAGCGAGAAGGTGAAGGATCAGTATGATCGCTTAGTAAGAAAGTGCCGGTGGGGTGTCAGATCAATTGACAAGCGGAGTCGGCTTTCCTAGGGTTCGCCTCATTCTTTTTTACAAGACAATTCAACTATGACCGATGGCGACCGTATCAAACTCGAACCCAGCTGGAAACACGCCCTGCGCGATGAGTTCGATAAGCCCTACATGGTCCAATTGCGCGAGTTTCTGCGCCAGGAACATGCCGCCGGAAAAGAAATCTACCCGCCGGGCCCGCTGATTTTCAATGCGCTCAATTCCACGCCGTTGGACAAGGTCAAAGTGGTGATCCTCGGCCAGGACCCGTACCACGGTCCCGGCCAGGCTCATGGGCTGTGCTTTTCGGTGCAACCGGGCGTGCCGACGCCGCCGTCGCTGGTGAATATCTATAAAGAGCTCAAGCGCGACCTGAACATCGACATCCCCAATCATGGTTACCTGCAAAGCTGGGCTGACCAAGGGGTTTTGATGCTCAACACCACCATGACCGTGGAGCGTGCCAACGCCAACGCCCATGCGGGCAAGGGCTGGCAGTTTTTTACCGATCGGGTTATCGAAGTGGTCAGCGAACATCAGCCGCATTTGGTGTTTTTGCTGTGGGGCGCACATGCGCAGGGCAAGCAGAAGTTGGTCGATGCGACCAAGCACCTCGTGTTGACCTCGGTGCACCCGTCGCCGTTGTCGGCGTATCGCGGGTTCTTGGGTTGCGGGCATTTCAGCCGCACCAACAAGTTTCTTGAGCAGAATGGCGAGGCACCGATTGAGTGGCGGTTGCCGCTCGTCTGATCCGCGCGGTACTAAAGCCTGACCATCGAAACCGAGCCATTCTCGATATCAGCGACATATAGATTGCGGCCATCCGGGGCGACAACCATACCCCGCGGTTTGTCGAAACCTTCAATAGTGCCGGTGACGCGGTTCAGACGCGTGTCAATAATACTGATCCGTCGCCCGTCTGTTTCAGAGATATACGCCATTTCGCTGAGCCGATTGAAGGCAATGGCCCAAGGCCCCTCAAGGTTGCTGATTTCTTTGCTGACGTCGGGGATCAAGGCATTGCCAACGGTCACCTTTCCACTTTCGCGGTGGGTGATGTAGAGGTTTGGATAGCGCGGGCTGTAAGCGATGGCCGTGGGGGTGCCGGCGGCGATGCCGATATACGCGGTGACATTATTGCTCGCGAGGTCGACGATGGCCCAGCCGTGACTATCCGTGGCGACGTGAGCACGCGTGTTGTCCGGTGCGATCACCACGTCTTTAGGGCCATGCACCGGTGTCTCACTCACTCGTTGATAGGTGCTGGTATCAAAGGCAACCAGTTTCGAATCGCCGTGATCAGCCACATATAATCTTGTACCCGTTGAGTTCCGCGCCATGCCATTCACCGTGATGAGCCCTGTGATGGTTTTGACTACGGTGTTATTCAGGGTTTCGATGACGTTGATGGGGGTTCCAGTCGCGACACTGTTGTCACTCACATAAACCCGGGAGTCATCCGGGCTGATTACTATCCTTATGGGAGAACCCAGGCCTGTTAGGGTCTGTATCACCCGCAGAGGTTGGGTGCCGAGGACGGTGATGGATCCCGTTGTAGCGCTTGTCACATACAGACGTGTGCCTGCACGGTTCATCACCAGGCTATTGGGGTCGCCTGGTACTGCGATGGTTTCCACAATCGCTGCAGGTTTTGCGGCGTCGTCAGAGGTCGGTGGGCGTGGCTCATTGTGTTTGGTCATGATGAGCAATTCGAGTAGGCGGAAAGGGTGCAGTCATCACGTGTACTTACGCGATCTGCACCACAGATTGAGCGCTCAGTGAGTGAGGTTGACTACCTGTGAAAAATGACAGTTCAGATGAGCGGTCATGGTTCCTGGGAGACCTTTGCACAGCGGCTCTGCTCAGGGTAGGCGGTTCCAGTGTCTGAACAGCGGCTCTGCCAAAAACAACACGAATAATAAGCGCATCACCTGCATCGCCGTCACCAGCGGCACCGACAGTTGCAGGGTCTCGGCAGTGAGGCTCATCTCGGCAATGCCGCCGGGCATCATGCCCAGGGTCAGCGAGCGCAGGTCCAGATGGGTCAGGGCGCTCAAACCCACCGCCGCGAATGTCGCCAGCGCCATGGTCAAGGCCGTGCCTATCAGGGTGCGGCCCATGAACGATGGCGCACGTCGAAAGAACTGGCGATTGAAGTGGCAGCCCAAACCGCTGCCGATCAGCCATTGGCCAATCTGGCTGCCGCCGTCGGGTAGGGCGATATGCAGGTCCCAGACCACACTGGCAGTGGCGCTCACCAGCAAGGGGCCGAACAACCACGGGTTCGGCTGACGCAAACGCTGCCAGCCCCAGGCCATCAGCGCACCCATCGGAAACAGAGCTAACAACCAAGGCCAACTCACCGGTGCCGGATGAAACTGCGGCGTGCCACTTTCAAGCAAATACTTGAAGATCGCCGGCACACACAGCACCACCACCAGCACCCGCAAACTTTGCCCCGCCGCGACCCGGCTGAGCACTGCGCCATTGCGTGCGCCGAGGTTGACCATCTCACCGGAGCCACCCGGCATGCTGGAGAAAAATGCGGTGGCGCGGTCTTCACCGCTACGCCTCATCAACCACACGCCGACCACGCTCGACAGGCTGGTGACCAGCGCACCAAAAAAAATCAGCCCGAAGTGGCTCATCACCTGCTCGATCACCACCGGTGTGAAGTGCAGGCCAATGCCTATGCCCACCACCCATTGGCCGCATTTGCGCCCGCCGGGTATCTCGGCCAACTGCCAAGGCGTGAGGCAACGCACCAGAATGATCGCCAGCAACGAGCCGACCATGTACGGCAAAGGCCAGCCGACGAGGCTGGCCAGGTAACCGCCGGCCAGCCCGACCAGCGGTGTTCCCCACCAGTGTTTAAAGGTGGTCTCAGGCATCGGCCACGGCACGACGCTGCAAGGCACGTTTGCGGTAGATGCGCACCAGCGGGAGGGCCAGCATCAGCGCAGTCAGTACCCACACACCAAAGGTGATCGGGCTCGACCAGAGGATTTGCAGGTCACCGTTGGAGATCGACAACGCACGGCGTAGGTTCTGCTCCATCAAGCCGCCCAGGATAAAGCCCAGCAGCACCGGCGACAGCGGGAAGTCGAGCTTGCGCAGGATGTAACCGAAGATGCCGATACCCACCATCAGGAACAGGTCGAAGGTGGTCGCGTGAACGGCGTAGACACCAATCGCCGTGATGATCGCGATCACTGGCACCAGCGCCCAGTTTGGCACGGCCAGGATGCGCGTGAAGATGCGGATCATCGGGATGTTGAGGACCACCAGCATGATGTTGGCGATAAACAGCGAGGCGATCAGGCCCCAGACGATATCCGGTTGCTGTTGAAACAGCAGCGGGCCAGGGGTGATGTTGTACAACGACAGTGCGCCGATCATCACCGCCGTGGTGCCCGAGCCGGGTACGCCAAGCGTCAGCATCGGCACCAGCGCACCGCAGGCGGACGCTCCGATCGCGGTTTCCGGAGCGGCGAGGCCGCGCATGTCGCCCTGGCCGAATGTACCGCTGGCACCGGCCAGGCGTTTTTCGGTCATGTAGGCAACCGCCGAGGCCAAGGTCGCACCGGCACCGGGCAACACGCCCATGATGAAACCGAGCAGTCCGCAACGGATGTTTACTACAAAGACAGAAGACGCTTCCTTCAGGTTGAACATCATCCGTCCGGTCGCTTTCACAGCTTCCTGACCACGGTGGGTTTTTTCCAGCAGCAACAGGATCTCGCTGATGGAGAACAAGCCCAGCACCAACACCACAAACTGGATGCCGTCGGTGAGGTGAATGTTATCGCCGGTAAAACGGTACACACCGCTGTTGGCGTCGATGCCCACCGCCGAGAGGAACAGGCCGATCAGCGCCGCCACAAACGTCTTCAGGGGTTTATCACCCGCCATGCCGCCGAGACAGACAATCGCGAATACCATCAGTACGAAGTATTCCGCCGGGCCGAAGGCAATCGCCCATTTGGCCAGCAGCGGCGCAAACAGCACCATGCCGCAGGTAGCGATAAACGCACCGATGAATGAGCTCCAGGCCGACAACGACAGCGCTACACCCGCCAGGCCTTTGCGGGCCATCGGGTAGCCGTCGAGGGTGGTCATCACGGTGGACGCTTCGCCCGGAATGTTGAGCAGGATCGAGCTGATCCGGCCACCGTACTCGCAGCCCAGGTACACGGCTGCCAGCAGGATCAGCGCCGATTCCGGCGGCAGGCCGAGGGCGAAGGCGATCGGAATCAACAGCGCCACGCCGTTGATCGGGCCAAGGCCCGGCAACAGGCCGACCACGGTGCCGATCAGGGTGCCGCACAGCGCGGTTATCAGGTTGTAGGGGGACAGTGCAACGCCGAAGCCTTGGCCCAAGTAGCCGAAAGTATCCATATCAGTTCTCCAGAACGTCGAGCAGGCCAAGGGGCAGCGGCACATCCATGACTTTATCGAACAGCAGATAAAGCCCGACGGCCATTAGGCTGACGATCACCACACTGGGCAACCAGCGGCCGCCGTACAGGCGTGCCATCGGGATGCCGATCAGCATACTGCTGAGGATGAAGCCCAGAGGTTCGAAGGTGCCTGCGAACACGATCAACAGCGCGACGCACACGCCGATCTTGATCAAGGTGGCACGGTCCAGCGCGGGTTCTTCTTCGGTATGGCGAGTTGGCTGCGGGCGAATCAGCATGTAGATCAGCGCCAGGCTCATCAGCCCGAGCATCAGCAGCGGGAAGGCGCGTGGCCCGACTGGTTCGTATGAAAATGCGGCGTGATAGCGCCACGCCATCGCTGCGAGGCCGGCGCAGGCCAGCAGCAACACGGCGGCAAAAATGCGTTGTAAGAGCATGTTGAACTCCTGGGCCACGCCGCGTGTTTAAACGGGCGTGGCCGCGCTACAGAAGGGCGATTACTGGATCAGGCCGAACTCTTTGGCCAGCACTTTGTAGTCAGCCACCTGTTTCTTCACGTAGGTGTCCAGCTCCGGGCCGGTCATGGCAAACGGGAACAGCTCGCGCTGGTCACGCAGCTTGGCGAACTCTTCAGAGGCCAGCAGTTTGTCGAACGCGTCCTTCCACCAGGCGTAGTCGGCATCGCTGACTTTTGGCCCCAGGTAGAAACCGCGAACCACCGGCCAGACGATGTCGTAGCCTTGCTCTTTGGCGGTCGGAATATTCTTCATTTCCGGCTCATCCAGGCGCTGTTCGGAGAACACCGCCAGCAGACGCATATCGCCGCTCAAGATGTGCGGCATGGAGTCGGAGATGTCGGTACTGCCCACTTGGATGTGGCCGCCGAGCAGAGCGGTGGCGATTTCACCGCCGCCTTCCAAGGCCACATAACGCAGCTCGCGCGGGTTGATTCCGGCGGCTCTGGCGATCAGCGCGGTTTGCATCCAGTCCTGGCTGCCCACAGTGCCGCCGGAACCGATCACTACGCTGCCTGGATCTTTCTTCAAGGCTTTGACGAGATCGTCGAGGTTCTTGTAGGGCGAATCGGCTTTCACCGCGATGGCGCCGTAGCTGGTGCCGACCGCTGCCAACCAACGCACGGCGCTTTCATCGAAGCGACCGAACTTGCCTTGGGCCAGGTTCAACAGCGAACCGCTGGACCACGCAACCAGGGTGCCGCCGTCCGCAGGGCGTTGGGCGACCACCGCGTTGTAGGCCACGGCACCGACGCCGCCAGGCATGTAGGTGACGCGCATCGGCTTGCTCAGCAGCTTCTGGTTGACCAGCGCGCTTTGCGCCAGTTTGCAAGTAAGGTCAAAGCCGCCGCCAGGCGATGCTGGGGCGATACATTCCGGGCGCTTGGGTTCATCAGCGGCTAACAGTTGGCCGGCAAACAGCATGCAGCCGGCGGCGAGTGCGAATTTACGAAGGGAAGGGGTCATGCCTGTCTCCATTATTGTTCTTATTGGGACGAAAACGCTTCGAGGCGTTTTTCGGTTGCTATCACTCAAATAGCTTGGCAGGCGTAACCTGCCGTAGCTGGATGCTAAAGCGCGAAGCTTTCACTAACCTTTCAGTCACCTTTCAATGTCTTCGGGCTTCACAGGGCAGGCGGCGCCTGTAAACTGCCCGGCAATGCGTGGTGCCGACCACGCCTGAATGAGGTAGAAATCCATGCGTGTCTTGCTGGTTGAAGACCATCTGCAACTCGCTGAAAGTGTTGCGCAAGCGCTCAAGAGCACGGGTTTGACCGTTGACGTGCTGCACGATGGGGTGGCGGCGGACCTGGCCCTGAGCAGCGAGGAATACGCGGCGGCGATACTCGATGTGGGGCTGCCACGCATGGATGGTTTCGAGGTGCTCGCGCGTTTGCGCGCCCGTGGAAAAAACCTGCCGGTGCTGATGTTGACGGCACGCAGTGATGTGAAGGACCGCGTACACGGCCTGAACCTGGGGGCTGACGACTACCTCGCCAAACCTTTCGAATTGACGGAGCTGGAGGCGCGGGTCAAGGCGTTGCTGCGGCGCAGCGTGTTGGGTGGCGAGCGTCAGCAGGCCTGCGGCGTGCTGGTCTACGACCTCGACACCCGGCGTTTCACCGTGGGTGGCGAGCTGATGACGCTTACTTCCCGTGAGCAAGCAGTGCTCGAAGCGCTGATCGCTCGCCCGGGTCGGGTGATGAGCAAGGAGCAGTTAGCCTCCCAGGTGTTCGGCCTGGATGAGGAGGCTAGTCCGGATGCCATCGAAATCTACGTGCACCGCCTGCGCAAGAAACTCGACGGCCAGCCCATCGCTATCGTGACCTTTCGTGGCCTTGGGTACTTGCTGGAAGCTCGCGATGCATAAGCCCAGCAGCTTGCGCTGGCGCCTGCTGTGGAACCTGGCGCTGCTGCTGGTGTTGTTGATGTTCGCCAGCGGCATGAGCGCCTACTGGAATGGCCGCGAGGCCGCTGATACCGCCTACGACCGCACACTGCTGGCCTCGGCGCGCACTATCGCCGCTGGCTTGACCCAAGTAGATGGCACCTTGAGCGCCAATGTGCCCTACGTCGCCCTGGACACTTTTGCCTACGACAGTGCCGGGCGGATTTATTACCAGGTCAATGACATCCACCAGCAGTTGATCTCCGGCTACGAAAACCTTCCCGGCCCACCGCCGGGCACGCCGCGCACCGATGACTATCCGGCACTGGCACGTTTCTATGACGCCGTGTATCAGGGCCAGGAAGTGCGTGTGGTGAGCCTGCTAAAGGCTGTCTCTGAACCCAACATGAATGGCATGGCGGAAATCCGCGTCGCCGAAACCGATGAAGCGCGCGTAAGCATGGCTCGCAGCCTGATGGCCGACACCTTGCTGCGCCTGGGCATGCTCGGCATCGGCGCGTTGTTGCTGGTGTGGTTTGCCGTGAGTGCGGCGTTGCGCCCATTGGAGCGTTTGCGCACGGCGGTGGAGGAGCGCCAGTCCGACGACTTGCGTCCTTTGCCGTTGGTGGAAGTGCAGCACGAGTTCGGCCCGTTAGTGCGGTCCCTCAACCACTTCACCGAGCGCCTGCGCGGCCAGTTCGAGCGCCAGGCGCAGTTTATTGCCGATGCGGCCCATGAGTTGCGTACGCCGCTGGCAGCGCTGAAGGCCCGGTTGGAACTGGGCTTGCGCGCCGAAGACCCCGCCATCTGGCGCAGTACTTTGGAATCCGCGGCCCAGGGCACTGACCGTCTGACTCATCTGGCCAATCAACTGTTGTCTCTGGCACGCATCGAAAACGGTGCCCGAGCGATTGCCGAAGGCGGCGCGCAGCTACTTGACCTTAGCCAATTGGCTCGGGAGCTGGGCATGGCCATGGCGCCGTTGGCCCACGCACGCGGCGTGGCGTTGGCGTTGGAAGCCGACGAGCCGGTGTGGTTGCGCGGTGAGCCAACGCTGTTGAATGAGCTGTTGAGCAATCTAGTGGACAATGCCTTGGCTCACACGCCGCCGGGTGGCAACGTGATCCTGCGTGTAACGGCACCGGCGGTGCTGGAAGTGGAGGATGACGGCCCCGGTATTCCGCAGGATGAGCGGGACCGGGTGTTCGAACGCTTCTACCGCCGTAGCCAACAAGGCATGGGGTCAGGCCTGGGGTTGGCGATTGTCGGTGAAATCTGCCGGGCGCATCTGGCGCAGATCAGCCTGCACGATGGCGAGCAGGCCGGGTTGAAGGTGCGGGTGAGTTTTATCGCGGGCTGATCATTAGAACATCGAGCGGGCTTCATCCAACTCGGCGCGCAAGGATTCGCTGTAGGGGTCGATGCGCAGTTTCTTGATCGCCGGCAGGGTAGAGGCCGATACGCTTGCCAGGGGGTGATCGGTGCCGCGATGGCAATACAGCACGGCGACTTGCACCACATCGATGTAGTCGAGTCTGGCCGAATCGCGTTCCAGGTCCAGGTACTGGCCGGGCAGTTTCGCCAGCATTTCCGGAAAGTCCCAGCCGCTTAGCAGTTTGTCGCCCAGTAACGGGTGGATGCTCTCGATTACATGGTTGAGGCTGACCGAGTCCGACAGCAGCTCATAGTGGTCTTCTGCGTACGTCAGGATCGGCAGCACGCCGATCTGGTGCACCAGGCCGCCGAGGGCCGCCTGGTCGGGCTTGAGCTGGCTGTGACTGCGGCATAAGGCATAGCTGACGCCCGCTACTTCGAGGCTGCGACGCCACACATCACGCATTTTCTGATCAACCACATCGGAGCGGGCGTGAAAAATCTGCTCCATGACCAGGCCGATTGCGAGGTTGCTGCTGTAGTTGGTGCCCAGCCGGGTGATGGCGGTGTGCAGGTCGGTGACTTCCTGGGTCGCACGCAACAACGGGCTGTTGACCACTTTTATCAGGCGAGCCGACAGCGCGGTATCGCGACCGATCACTTTGCTCAAGTGGCTGATGCTGATTTCCGGGTCTTCAGCGGCCTGACGAATATTCAGGGCTACTTCCGGCAATGTCGGCAGAACCAGGTCATCGTTGTCGATGGCCGTCACTAAAGCCTGTTGGACTTTTTCCGCCAGCTCGTTCATTCATGCTCTCTAGCGTGTTGCAAAAAGGTATGGCGACTAACGCTGGATCTCTCGATCACGGTCGAGTGTGTAAGGCAGGTCAAGCAGCTGTAAGGCGGGACCTTCTAGCGTGCCTAAATGCACATCGCCACTATCGGCAGCTTCGGCTTGCAATACGGCCAGAAGTTCAACGTTTTGGTCAGCTTTTGCGGCAATGACCACTTCGCCGATCGAGCTGTTATGGCTGGGAGAGAACAGCGGCGTGCCTGGCTCGGGCATTTCAGCGGTATTGAGACTCAAGCGGTACAGCCGACGTTTGAGTTTTCCCAGGTACTGCATGCGCGCTACGATTTCCTGGCCGGTGTAGCAGCCCTTCTTGAAGCTGACGGCGCCCACGGCTTGCAGGTTGAGCATCTGCGGGATGAACAGCTCGCGCGTCTGCGGCATGACCTGGCCAATGCCCGCGCGGATTTGACCCAGGAGCCAATCATTCAAATCTGTTTCTTTTAATTGCTTGGCCAGTTGCTCGTGCACGGCCTCAGCATGTTCGGTGGGTACCCAGAGTTCGGCGCGCTCAGGGGACACGCGGATGGCAATCAATGCATCGCTGCGGGCGACGCTATCGGTCTCGGCCGGCAGTTCCAGGCCTAGGCTGGCCAACGCCTGATTCGCGCTCACGAGGCCGAAACGCACCCAGGCGGCGGTTTCGTCGGTGAGCTTGGATTTGGAGAACACAGCGTACTTCTTCAGGTCTGCCAACTGCGGTTCCAGCAGCTCAGTGGCCATTGCCAGTAACACGCCGTCACCTTGCAGCAGGATGCGAAAGCTCGACTGCATACGTCCTTTTTGTGTGCAGCGCGCGCCGAGGCTGGCCTGGGTCTCGCTCAGGTAATTGAGGTTGCAGGTCAGTTGGCCCTGAAGGAATTTGGCAGCGTCGGCGCCGCGGACGGCGAGAACGCCTTCGTGGGACAGGGGGCAGAAGAAAGCAGAGTCAGCCATGGGTCATCGCAGGTCAAAAAGTCATGGGTGCATCATAGAGGGGCGCCCGGCAAATGGATAGTTTCCGTATGGGCGACCAAAGCCGACTGTTCCGGTGCCGTCGGGCCTGTATACTTGCGCTCTATTTGAGGAGCGCTTCATGGTCGAAGATGTAGAAATCAATCGTCTCTACTGGCACAGCCGTCGTGGCATGCTGGAGTTGGACGTGTTGCTGGTGCCTTTCACCAAGGATGTGTATGCGACGCTCAATAAGGTGGATCGCGACCTCTATGTCAGGCTGCTGGAATGCGAAGATCAGGACATGTTCGGCTGGTTTATGGAGCGTGCTGAATCGGAAGACCCGGAACTGCAGCGTATGGTCCGGATGATTCTGGACCGTGTTCAGCCCAAGTAATACGTTTGAATGCCGCTGGCAGGCCTCACGGCTTATGCTGGCGGCGTATCTCCTCGCCCAGCTGTTCGCGTTGGGTGCGCTTTTGTTTCTTGATCTGTCTTGTTCAAGCCTGGGCATGTTGCTGTGCCTGGCGCATGCCGCCTGGGTTTTACCGCGTCATATCCTGCTCACACACCGTTCGTCGATTCGTGGCCTGCGCCGCGACGCCGATGGCTGGCAGTTGCTCAGTGCTGAGCGAGGTTGGCACAGCGTGCAGTTGCGTCCCGACAGCTTGGCGCTGCCGCTAATCGTGGTGCTGCGCTATCGGGTGCCTGGAGCGTGGTGGGTGCGTTCTATCTGTGTGCCGTCGGATGCGCAGGTCGCCGATGTGCATCGGCGCCTGCGGGTGCGCTTGAAGTTCAGCCGCCGTAGGTGGTTGGCACCAGAATAGTGTCCCGGGCTTCGGGCAGCATCTGCGGGTAGTCCAGGGTGTAATGCAGGCCGCGGCTTTCTTTGCGCTCCATGGCCGAGCGGATCATCAACTCTGCTACCTGGGCCAGGTTGCGCAGCTCGATCAGGTCGCGGCTGACTTTGTAGTTACTGTAGAACTCCTCAATCTCATCCAGCAGCAGACGCACCCGGTGCTGCGCGCGTTGCAGGCGTTTGTTGGTGCGCACGATTCCCACGTAGTCCCACATGAAGCGGCGCAGCTCATCCCAGTTGTGCGCGATGATTACGTCTTCGTCCGAGTCGGTGACCTGGCTGGCGTCCCAGCGGGGCAGGGCGGCAGGCACCGGGATGCGTTGCAGCTGCTCGAGGATGTCCGCCGCCGCGGAGCGCGCATAGACGAAACATTCGAGCAACGAATTGCTGGCCATACGGTTAGCGCCATGCAGGCCGGTGAAGCTGGTTTCGCCAATCGCATACAGGCCGGGTACGTCGGTGCGGCCATGCCTGTCGACCATCACGCCGCCGCAGGTGTAGTGGGCGGCCGGCACCACAGGGATCGGGCCTTTGGTGATATCGATGTTGAACGCCAGGCAGCGCTCATAAACCGTGGGGAAGTGGGTCTTGATGAAGGCTTCGGGCTTGTGGCTGATATCCAGGTAGACGCAGTCGATGCCCAGGCGCTTCATTTCATGGTCGATGGCACGGGCGACGATATCGCGCGGGGCCAGCTCGGCGCGCGGGTCGAAGCGCTGCATGAAGCGTTCGCCGTTAGGCAGTTTCAAGTGTGCGCCTTCCCCGCGCAGGGCTTCGGTAATCAGGAAACTCTTGGCCTGTGGGTGATACAGGCAGGTGGGGTGGAACTGGTTGAATTCCAGGTTGGCCACCCGGCAGCCGGAGCGCCAGGCCATGGCAATACCGTCGCCGCAGGCTCCATCCGGGTTGCTGGTATAGAGGTAGACCTTCGCTGCGCCGCCTGAGGCCAGGATGGTGAAGCGCGCGCCGTAAGTGTCGACTTCACCACTGACACGGTTGAGCACGTAGGCGCCGAGGCAGCGTTCGCCGTCCAGGCCCAAGCGTTTCTCTGTGATCAGGTCGACGGCGACGCGTTGCTCAAGCAGCTCGATATTGGGGCGCTGGCGTGCCTGGTCGAGCAGCGTCCTGAAAATGGCTGCGCCGGTGGCGTCGGCAGCGTGGATGATTCGGCGATGGCTGTGGCCACCTTCGCGGGTCAAGTGGAATTCAAAGCCGCCGTCGTCGCTGCCAGCGTGTTCGTCACGGGTGAACGGCACGCCTTGGTCGATCAGCCATTGAATCGCCTCACGGCTGTGCTCGACAGTGAAGCGCACCGCCTCTTCATTGCACAGGCCGCCGCCGGCATTGAGGGTGTCTTCGACGTGGGATTGCACCGTGTCGGTGTCGTCCAGCACGGCGGCGACACCGCCCTGGGCCCAGAACGTCGAGCCGTTTGCCAGGTCGCCTTTGCTCAGTACCGCAATACGCAGGTGGCTGGGGAGGGTCAGCGCAAGGCTCAAGCCGGCCGCGCCGCTACCGATCACCAGGACATCGTGTTGAAACTGTTGGCTCATTTAAAGGATTCCGCAAAAAGCGATCCGGGGTGGCGCAAACAGGACGCCTGGATCGGCGAATCAAAGGGTCACACGGACTACTAGTATATAGAGGGGTGGAGCGGCACAATAGTCGGGCATTCGTGGCAATATGAGATTACGGTGCACGGCTTCGGTAAAATCGGCGGGTTATTGAGACGGGAACTTTTTGCATAAGCCTCGACTCAATAGCAGGTTGCCCGGAAGCTGGGAAACGTTGAGTTTATTGGCCCGTCGGGAGCATTGGACGCGTCAGAAAACCGGCGACAAGATTATTCGCGCAGCCGGCGTTGCCCGTGCTGCGTTTTTCGTGTGTGCCAAATCAGTGCATGCCGGAAACTTGCTTTGAGGGGGAGAACTTTTGCGAAAAGTCCGAGTCTATGTTTGCAAGCCTGATCGTTTAGTTATGCAAGCCTCCTTCAAGTACAACGAGGAGTGTTCATGCTAACCCAGGAAGAGGATCAGCAGCTGGTCGAGCGCGTTCAACGCGGTGACAAGCGGGCCTTTGATCTGCTAGTGCTGAAATACCAGCACAAAATTCTCGGGTTGATCGTGCGGTTTGTGCACGACACCCATGAAGCGCAGGACGTTGCACAGGAGGCCTTTATCAAGGCTTACCGTGCGCTTGGTAATTTTCGCGGTGATAGTGCGTTTTACACGTGGCTATACCGAATCGCCATTAACACGGCGAAGAACTATCTGGTGTCTCGCGGACGCCGCCCGCCGGATAGCGATGTAAGTTCAGAAGATGCAGAATTTTACGATGGTGATCACGGCCTCAAAGATCTCGAGTCGCCGGAGCGTGCGTTGCTGCGCGACGAGATCGAAGGCACCGTTCATCGCACAATTCAGCAACTGCCAGAAGATTTGCGTACGGCGTTAACTTTACGTGAATTCGATGGTCTGAGTTACGAAGACATTGCGAGTGTCATGCAGTGTCCGGTGGGGACTGTAAGGTCGCGGATTTTCCGGGCCAGGGAAGCCATCGATAAAGCCTTGCAACCGCTGTTGCAAGAGAACTAAAGACAGCGGCTACAGCCAAGAGAGGAACCGCCATGAGTCGTGATGCCCTGCAGGAATCGCTGTCCGCAGTGATGGATAACGAAGCGGATGAACTGGAACTTCGTCGAGTGCTCAATGCATTTGATGATGCCGAAACCCGTGATACCTGGTCTCGTTACCAAGTCGCTCGGGCGGTAATGCACAAGGATCTTCTAATCCCTCGTCTGGATATTGCTGCGGCGGTTTCTGCTGCGCTTGCTGATGAAGCCGTTCCGGCAAAATCTGCTCGTGGTCCATGGCGTAGCCTGGGTCGCCTCGCAGTGGCTGCCTCGGTGACTGTCGCAGTGTTGGCCGGTGTTCGCCTGTATAATCAGGACGAAATCGCCGGTGCCGAACTGGCCCAGCAGACTCAGCAACCGGTCATGGCCGGTCCGCAAGTCAAAGGCCCAGCGGTACTGGCCGGCTACAAGGAAAGCTCTGACTCCACCGGTCCTATGGCCAGCGGTGTGTTGCAAGGGCAATCCGGCTGGCAAGATCAGCGTCTTCCAGGCTACCTGCGCCAACATGCACAGGAATCTGCCTTGAAAGGCACTGAGAGCGCTCTGCCATACGCTCGCGCAGCAAGCCTGGAAAACCGCTAATCCGTAAGGAGCTCTATGCGAGCCATACCGCTCCTTACGCTTTTGCTCAGTGGTTGTTTTGCACTCCCCGGCCATGCCGATGAAGCCCAAGACTGGTTGACTCGACTTGGGCGTGCAGAACAGCAGCAAAGCTTTCAAGGTACGTTTGTCTACGAACGTAGCGGCAGTTTTTCTACTCATGACATCTGGCATCGCGTCCAGAATGGTCAGGTCCGTGAGCGGCTCTTGCAGCTTGATGGTTCTGCCCAGGAAGTCGTGCGGTTGGATGGTCGAACGCAATGTGTCAGCGGCACTCTTGTCGCAGGCCTTGGCAATTCGCGCGATGCACCATCACGTGCACTTGATCCGAAAAAACTCAATCAATTCTACGAAATGGCCGTTATTGGCAAATCCCGCGTGGCCGGTCGCAATGCGGTGATCGTGTCAATCACTCCCCGTGACCAATACCGCTATGGTTTTGAGCTGCACCTGGACCGTGAAACCGCGCTGCCGCTCAAATCACTGTTACTCAATGATCAGGGGCAGTTGCTCGAGCGTTTCCAGTTCACGCGGTTGAATACGTCGCTCGTCCCTGAAGACCGCGATCTGCAGCCTAGCAGCGAATGCACATCCATCACGGTCGCCAATGATAAAGCCCCAGAGGTGCAGTCTACCGAGACCTGGCATCTGGAATGGTTGCCGCCCGGGTTTCAGCTGACCAATAGCGGTGCTCGAAAAGACACCCAGACCAAAGCGACCGTCGACAGCCTGATGTATGAAGACGGGCTGGCGCGTTTCTCGGTGTTCCTCGAGCCAATCAGCGATGTGAGCGTCACTGAAACCCGCACTCAACTGGGGCCCACCGTTGCAGTATCGCGCCGCCTGAATACGGTGGACGGCGAAATGATGGTGACGGTAGTGGGTGAGATTCCAATCGGCACCGCAGAACGTATCGCATTGTCGGTACGCGGTGAAAAAAAGCCAGTCGCCCAGCCGTGAGTCGTTAATTCTATGTTCATCCTGACGTTTCACTGTAGTTGCATGCCAGGTTGGCTGCCGAGAGACATGAAATGTCTGGATCAGCATTTTCACTTGCAAAAATCCCTCATGTTTTTTATAGGTCAGTGCTTGTCGGCTCTGGCCTTGTCTTGTTCGCGGAACAAAGATGTCGGTCGCAGTTTTCGGCGTTTCTTGAACCCTGTCGCTCAACCCTGCTCGTCGTAACGGGAGCTGTATGTCGATACCACGTTTGAAATCGTACCTATCCATAGTCGCCACGGTATTGGTGCTGGGTCAGGCCTTACCTGCGCAAGCGGTCGAGTTGCCTGACTTCACCCAATTGGTTGAGCAGGCATCGCCTGCCGTTGTGAACATCAGTACCACGCAAAAACTGCCGGATCGCAAAGTCTCCAACCAGCAGATGCCGGACCTGGAAGGCCTGCCGCCGATGCTGCGCGAGTTCTTCGAGCGCGGCATGCCGCAACAGCGCGCGCCCCGTGGCGGCGGTGGCGGCCAGCGTGAGGCTCAGTCCCTGGGCTCGGGCTTTATCATCTCGCCGGATGGCTACATCCTCACTAACAACCACGTGATTGCCGATGCCGACGAGATTCTCGTGCGCCTGGCTGATCGTAGTGAGCTGAAAGCCAAGCTGGTAGGCACCGATCCAAGATCCGATGTGGCCTTGCTGAAGATTGAAGGCAAAGACCTGCCAGTGTTGAAACTGGGTAAATCCCAGGACCTGAAAGCCGGGCAGTGGGTAGTCGCTATCGGTTCGCCGTTTGGCTTTGACCATACCGTGACTCAAGGCATTGTCAGCGCCATTGGCCGCAGCCTCCCGAACGAAAACTACGTGCCGTTCATCCAGACCGACGTGCCGATCAACCCGGGCAACTCCGGTGGCCCGCTGTTCAACCTGGCCGGCGAAGTGGTGGGGATCAACTCGCAGATCTACACCCGTTCCGGTGGCTTCATGGGGGTGTCGTTTGCCATTCCGATCGATGTAGCCATGGACGTTTCCAACCAACTGAAAAGCGGTGGCAAGGTCAGCCGTGGCTGGTTGGGCGTGGTGATTCAGGAAGTGAACAAAGACCTGGCTGAATCCTTCGGCCTCGACAAGCCGGCCGGTGCACTGGTCGCGCAGATCCAGGACGATGGCCCGGCTGCCAAGGGTGGCCTGCAAGTCGGCGACGTGATCCTTAGCATGAACGGCCAGCCAATTGTCATGTCGGCCGACCTGCCGCACCTGGTAGGCGCGCTCAAGGCAGGCAGCAAGGCCAAGCTTGAAGTGATCCGCGAGGGCAAGCGCCAGAACGTTGAGCTGACTGTTGGCGCAATCCCTGAAGAAGGGGCAGCACTGGATGCCTTGGGTAACGCTAAGCCGGGTGCCGAACGCAGCAGCAATCGCCTGGGCATTGCTGTCGCCGAACTGACCGCTGAACAAAAGAAGACATACGACCTCAAGAGCGGCGTCGTGATCAAGGAAGTCCAGGATGGCCCTGCGTCCCTGATTGGCCTGCAGCCAGGTGACGTGATCACCCACCTGAATAATCAGGCAATCGACAATACCAAGCAGTTCACTGACATCGCCAAGGCGCTGCCGAAGAACCGCTCGGTATCGATGCGAGTGCTGCGTCAGGGGCGTGCCAGCTTCATAACCTTCAAGTTGGCCGAGTAACCCGGTAAAAAGAAAAAGCCCCGCCTTCGTTTAACGAGGGCGGGGCTTTTTTTTTGGCCGCTGGATTTAGCTCATCATTCCTTTGACCAGGCGCTCCTGTTCGATCAGTTCACGCTGACGCGCGTCGATACGCGACGACAGCGGGAAATTGCTTCCAGCGCGACGCTTTGCAAAATCCAACTGCTGGATGGCCTGCTGGAAGTCACCTACCAATGCGAAGTATTCGGCGCGGGCCTGATGCAGGCCAATGATATTGCCTGACAAGCCTCGGGTTTCCGCAACCTGATACCAAACGTCGGGATCGTCGGGCCTGGATTTGAGCAAACCGTCCAAGGCCTTCTCTGCATCGGCAGTGCGGTTCTGTTTGAGCAACACGTCTACTCGGATCTGATTCAGCGGATAGTTGCCCGGATATTGGGCTAGCATCCGATCGGTACGTTGCTGGGCATCGGGCAGATGATTGTTGTCGATCTCCAACTGAATCAGCGCCAGGTTGTAGGTAATGTCGTTCGGTGCCTTGGCCAGCAACGCTGTCAGGTTTTCCCGCGCTCGCTTGAATTGGGAGCCTTTGATCTGGGCGATAGCCAAACCATAACGCGCTACATCGTTTTTCGGGTTCTCGTCCAACTGCGCCTGGAAGCGCTTGGCGGCGAGCCCTGGGGTGTCTTCGTACTGCAATTGCACCCGTGCGCGGATCAGTTGATAGCGCAAGCTATCTTCTTTGCCGCCAGGCTTGGACTGCTCGGCGCGGTTGCGGGTGTCGGCGATTCGCGATTCGGTGACCGGGTGTGTCAGCAGGAATTCCGGTGGCTTGGCATCGAAGCGGTACTGGCGCATCAGACGCTCGAACATGGTTGGCATGGAGCGCGGGTCGTAACCGGCTTTTTCCAGGTTGAGGATGCCTATGCGGTCCGCCTCTTGTTCGTTTTGCCGCGAGAACCGACGCTGCTCTTGGATTGCAGCAGCCTGTGTGCCGGCAATCGCAGCAATACCCGCGTCACCTGCACCAGCGGCTGCGGCAATGATGCCGCCAAGCAACGCTGCCATCATCGGAAGCTGCATGCGTTGTTGCGCTTCCACGCCACGGGCGAAGTGGCGTTGGGACAAGTGCGCCAGCTCATGCGCCAGCACCGAAGCGTATTCCCCTTCGGTCTGAGCGTTGAGGAACAGGCCTCCATTGACCCCCACAATACCGCCGGGTGCGGCAAAGGCGTTCAGTTGCGGGCTGTTGATCAGGATGAACTCCAGCCGACGGTCGTTGACTTGGCTGGTCTCCACCAGTTTGTAAACGCTGGTTTCGACGTAATCCTTGAGCTGCGGATCGTTGAGTTGCGAGACCTGGCCCCGCAGATAGGCCAGCCAGGCGCGGCCCAACTGGTATTCCTGTTGTGGCGAGACAATGGCAGAACTGGCGTCGCCAAGTGACGGCAGGTCGTCAGCGAAGCCTGGGGAGGCCAGCAGGCAAGCCAGCGTCAGCAGGGTGGGGCGCAAAAAAGTCATGCACATAGCCTTTCGACAAAGAGCTTACTGTAGCCGGACACTGAGCTTCGGACCAGATATTCTAAGCAGCCCAACGCGTGCCCGGAGTAAAACCATGACCGACGCTGTAGCTTTTGATGCCGAACTTGATGCCAGCGGCCTCAATTGCCCGTTGCCCTTGCTCAAGGCCAAGCTGGAACTCAATCGTCTGGCCAGTGGCGCCGTACTTAAGGTAATCGCCACGGACGCAGGCTCTCAGCGTGATTTTCGTACGTTTGCCAAGCTGGCCGGCCACACCCTGTTGCACGAAGAAGACGCCGCCGGTGTGTACCGTTACTGGTTGCGCAAGGCCTGAACTGTTTGCCCCCACCACCTGAGGTTGATTGATGTTCAAAGTGTTACGAGACTGGGTCCAGCGCTACTTCTCCGATGAGGAGGCCGTGGTGCTGGCGGTTCTGTTGTTTCTAGCGTTTACGGCTGTGCTCACCTTGGGTGGCATGTTGGCACCGGTGTTGGCGGGGATGGTGCTGGCCTATCTGATGCAAGGCCTGGTCACCGCTCTGGAACGGTTGCGCCTGCCGGGCGGGGTGTCGGTGGGGCTGGTGTTCGCCTTGTTCATGGGCGTGTTGGTGCTGTTTATCGTGGTAGTGCTGCCGTTGCTATGGCATCAACTGATCACTCTGTTCAATGAGTTGCCGGGCATGCTCGCCAAGTGGCAATCACTGTTGCTGCTGTTGCCGGAACGCTACCCGCACCTGGTGTCGGATGAGCAGGTGTTGCAGGCTATAGAAGTGGCCCGCGGCGAGATCGGAAAGTTCGGCCAATGGGCGCTGACCTTTTCCCTGTCCAGCTTGCCGCTGCTGGTGAATATCATGATTTACCTGGTGCTGGTGCCGATTCTGGTGTTCTTCTTCCTCAAGGACCGCGCCATGATCGGCCGTTGGGTAAGTGGCTACCTGCCGCGCGAGCGAGCGCTGATTACCCGTGTTGCCGAGGAAATGAACCGGCAGATCGCCAACTACATACGCGGCAAGGTGATCGAGATCATTATCTGCGGGGGCGTGACCTACATTGCCTTTATTGCCCTGGACCTGAACTACGCGGCCTTGCTGGCATTGCTGGTCGGGATTTCAGTGGTGGTGCCTTACGTAGGCGCGGTGGTGGTGACGGTGCCGGTTACATTGATTGCCTTGTTCCAGTGGGGCTGGAGCGACCAATTCATCTACTTGATGGCGGTGTACGGGATTATCCAAACCCTGGACGGCAACGTGCTGGTGCCGCTGCTGTTCTCGGAGGCCGTCAACCTGCATCCGGTAGCGATCATCTGCGCAGTGTTGTTGTTTGGTGGGTTGTGGGGCTTCTGGGGCGTGTTCTTTGCGATCCCCCTGGCGACGCTGTTCAAGGCGGTGCTGGATGCATGGCCGCGTCAAGAGCCGGTGGTTGCGCCGTTGTTGTAACGGTATGACACAAACTTGTAGTGAGCGGGCTCGCTCCGCGCTGGGGTGCGAAGCAGCCCTAAAACCTGCAGCCGCGTTTTATCTGAAAAAAACGCGGCGGCTATGTTGGGGGCACTTCGCAACTCAGCGCGGGACAAGCCCGCTTACTACAGACTCAAGGCTTGTTCAGCGCCTGCGCCGCGGCCAAAACCGCATCCACATGCCCTGGCACCTTCACACCACGCCATTCCTGACGCAGCACGCCATTCTTGTCGATGAGGAACGTGCTGCGATCCACGCCGAGGTATTCCTTGCCATACAGCTTCTTCAGCTTGATCACGTCAAACAGTTGGCAAACCGCTTCGTCCTTGTCGCTGATCAGCTCGAAGGGGAACTCCTGCTTGCCTTTGAAGTTTTCGTGAGACTTCACGCTGTCGCGCGACACGCCAAACACTTCAGTGTTGGCCGCCTTGAACGCTGCGTACTGGTCACGAAAACCCTGGCCTTCAGTGGTGCAGCCCGGCGTACTGTCCTTCGGGTAGAAGTAGAGCACCACTTGCTTGCCCTTGAGGGCTGCGAGGCTGAAGGTCTGGTCGCTGGTGGCCTGGGCTTCGAAATCGGCTATGGGTTGGTCGATGACTACGGCCATGAAAACTTCCTTACATTGGGTTCTGTGGGCGCCACGGTTCGATCAGTGCGTCGAGGTTCAGGGCATCGGCGAAATCCAGGAACTGATCGCGCAGCCAACTGATCTGCACGCCCGCCGGCAGGGTCACGGTAAACGTGGCGTTCAACATGGTGCCGCCTGTTTGCGGGGCCTGGTAGGTGTCGCAGGTCAGGTTCTCCAGCTCGACATTGTGGTCGATGAAGAACTGGCACAGCTCGTTGACGATGTCCGAGCGATAGGCCGAACTGACATACGCCACATAAGGCAGAGCCTGCGGACGATTTTCCAGGGCGGCGCTGCGTACCACATTGACGGTGAAGTCATGCTTCTTTGCCAGGCCCGGCAGGCCGGTTTCGAGGCGAGCCAGGGCATCCCAAGTGCCGGAGATCTGCAGGACCAGCGCACTGCACTCGCCATGACGAGTCAGGCGGGAGGTTACGACGGCGCAGCGGTTTTCATGGCTGGCGCGGCACAGGACGTTAGTCAGCTCCATGGGGTTGGCGCCGAGGGCACTGATAACAAGGAATTGTTCGCGAACTGTGGGGGTGGACATGCAGCCTTCCTAAAACGATGAGCGGTCGATACTGTAAGGGCGGTATCGATCAAAGGATGAAGGGTAGCGAAAAGCGTCGTCAAGGGATAGGAGGTGGCGTTTTCATTGCGTGATCGGTCCTATTTCATCGTGCTTCAGGGTGTGCTTTGGCCCGATGATGGCATTGTCCGTCGTTTAGTTACGTCAGAACGCATCCTCAGGCGGTACTTTGCTTGTGCAAGCATCTTGGCGCCAGTACCATTACGGCTCTCTTTTTCCGGCAGGAGCGGTTGCATGATTGCGGGCAGTATGGTGGCACTGGTCACACCCATGGATGCACAAGGTCGTCTCGACTGGGACAGCCTGGGCAAACTGGTGGACTTCCACCTGCAAGAAGGCACCAACGCCATCGTGGCGGTCGGCACCACCGGTGAATCGGCCACTCTCGATGTGGAAGAACACATCCAAGTGATCGAGTTCGTGGTCAAGCGTGTTGCGGGCCGTATTGCCGTGATCGCCGGCACGGGCGCCAACTCCACACGCGAAGCAATCGAGCTGACCAAGAACGCCAAGAAGGCCGGCGCCGATGCGTGCCTGCTGGTGACCCCGTACTACAACAAACCGACCCAGGAAGGCCTGTACCAGCACTTCCGCGCCATTGCCGAAACGGTCGATATCCCGCAGATCCTCTATAACGTACCGGGTCGTACCGCGTGCGATATGAAGGCTGATACCGTGATCCGTCTGTCCACCGTGCCGAACATCATCGGTATCAAGGAAGCCACGGGCGACCTGCAGCGCGCCAAGGACATCCTGGCCGGCGTGAGTGGCGATTTCCTGGTGTATTCCGGTGACGACGCCACTGCGGTCGAGCTGATCCTGCTCGGCGGCAAAGGCAACATCTCTGTGACCGCCAACGTGGCCCCGCGTGCCATGAGCGAGATGTGCGCTGCCGCCATCGCCGGCGACGCCCTGACCGCCCGCGCGATCCACGAGAAGCTGATGCCGCTCAACAAGACACTGTTTATCGAATCCAACCCTATTCCCGTGAAATGGGCGCTGACTGAAATGGGCATGATGCCGGACGGTATCCGTCTGCCGCTCACTCGTCTTAGTGAAGCCTGTCACGAACCGCTGCGACAGGCCCTGCGCCAGTCCGGCGTCCTGGTTTAATTGAGGAAGCATTACGCATGAAGCGATTGGCCGGACTTTCCGCACTTGCCTTGATTATCTCCAGCACCAGTGGCTGCGGTTGGATCTGGGGCCCGGATGGCTACTTCCGTGACCGCGGTAGCGATTACCTGGAAGCCCAACCCACCAAGCCGATGGAGTTGCCGCCTGGCGTCAATGTCGCCAAGCGCCTTGACCCCTTGCTGCCGATCCCGCGCAACGTTGCCGACGACACCACCAAGGGTGAGTACGTAGTGCCGCGTCCACAGCCGATCTCGGCCGTGGCGGATGCCAGTGACTACAGCCTGCAGAAAAGCGGTGACTCCCGCTGGATCGTGGCTCAGCGCCCGCCCGCCGAAGTCTGGCCGGTGGCGGTGCAGTTCTTCCAGGACAACGGTTTTCGCATTGATCAGCAACGCCCGCAGACCGGTGAATTCACCACTGCATGGCAGCAGGGCAGCGAGCTGTCCGCGACCATGGCCAAGCGCCTGCAGGCCGGTGGTGTAGCCGCCGACAGCGAAGCCCGAGTGCGTGTGCGCATCGAGCCAGGTGTGCAACGCAATACCAGTGAAGTCTACGTGGTCAGCGCCGAGCGTCCTGCCGGCAGCACCGCCAACGTTGATTTCACCAATCGTTCGGTTAACCCCGGTGTCGACTCGGCACTGGTCGACGAGATGTTGGCCAGCATGAGCCGTATCTCCGAGAAGGGCGGTTCCGTTTCGCTGCTCGCCGCACGTGATTACGACACCCCGAGCCGCGTCAGCCTCACTGAAGACGGCAGCGGCAACGTTGTGCTGAACCTGGGTGAAGACCTCAATCGTGCCTGGGCCAGTGTTGGCCGCGCGTTGGAACAGGGCCCTTGGCGTGTTGAAGACATCAACCGCAGCCTGGGCCTGTACTACATCAACGTGGCTGAAAAGGCCGAGCGCAAAGATGACGAACCAGGTTTCTTCAGCAAATTGTTCGGCAGCAAGCCGACCAAGGAAGAAGTCGAAACCCGCGCCGAGCGTTATCAGGTTCGTTTGAGCAAAGTGGGCGAAAGCGTGCAAGTCACCGTCGAGAAAAACATCAATACCGTTGCGCCCGCTGAAACAGCGCGCAAAGTATTGGGCGTGATTCAGGACAACCTGGGCTGATCCGATGCGTTTTGCCGTTCTCGGCAGCGGTAGCCAAGGGAACGGCACGCTGGTCGCCCATGACGACACGTATGTGCTGGTGGATTGTGGTTTCTCCTTAAAAGAAACCGAGCGGCGCCTGCTGCGCCTGGGGGTTCACCCCACGCAGTTGAGTGCGATTCTGGTGACCCACGAACATGCCGACCACGTGCATGGCGTGGGTTTGCTGTCTCGGCGCTACAATCTTCCGGTGTACCTCAGTCGCGGCACCTTGCGCGGGATGCGCAAACCCATTGAACCCGCGGGTTTCCTGGCCGGTGGCGAGCAACTGCAAATCGGTGCCCTGAGCATCGATGTGATTGCCGTGGCGCACGACGCTCAGGAACCGACGCAGTATGTTTTCAGTGACGGAGAGCGACGCTTCGGCGTGCTCACTGACCTGGGTTCCTACTGCGCCAAGGTGCTGGACGGTTACCGGAACCTCGATGCGTTGATGATCGAGTCCAACCACTGCCGAGACCTGCTGGCTCGCGGTCATTACCCCTACTTTCTCAAGCAGCGGGTGGGCGGTGAACTGGGACATTTGAACAACCACCAGGCCGCGTACCTGGTGTATGAGTTGGGCTGGCAAGACCTGCAACACTTGGTCCTGGCCCACTTGAGCAGCAAGAACAACCTGCCGACGCTTGCCCGGCAATGTTTTGTCGACACCCTTGGGTGCGACCCGGACTGGCTGCAACTGGCCGATCAAGATTCAGGGCTCGACTGGCGCCACATCGCCTAGCCCACCTCACTCAAAGCGGAGCCCATCATGGAAAAACGTGAAGAACTCTACCGCGGCAAAGCCAAGTCGGTGTACAAGACCGACGACGCCAACCGCCTGATCCTGCTGTTTCGCAACGACACCTCGGCGTTCGACGGCAAGCGCATCGAACAACTTGATCGCAAAGGCATGGTGAACAACAAATTCAACGCCTTCATCATGCAAAAACTCGAAGAGGCCGGCATTCCGACCCAATTCGACAAACTGCTGGGCGACAACGAGTGCCTGGTCAAGAAGCTCGACATGATCCCGGTGGAATGCGTCGTGCGTAACTACGCCGCCGGCAGCCTGGTCAAGCGCCTGGGCGTGGAAGAGGGCCTCAAGCTCAATCCATACACCTTCGAACTGTTCCTGAAGGACGACGCCAAGGGCGACCCGTTCATCAACGAATCCCACGTCGTGGCGTTCGGCTGGGGCACCGCTGAGCAACTGGCGCGCATGAAGGAATTGTCCCTCAAGGTCAACGATGTGCTGAGCAAGCTGTTCGACGCCGCCGGTCTGCTGCTGGTCGACTTCAAGCTCGAATTCGGTGTGTTCCACGATGGCTCCATCGTCCTGGGCGACGAATTCAGCCCGGACGGCTGCCGCCTGTGGGACAAGGACACCAAGAAGAAGATGGACAAAGACCGCTTCCGCCAGGGCCTCGGTGATGTGATCGAAGCCTACGAAGAAGTCGCCAATCGTCTCGGCGTACCGCTTTAATCGACGCAAGCATCTGATAGCACGGAAAAAAATCGCTTCGGCGCTTTGCTTTCCTGATCCACGCTGTTATGATGCGCGCCGTTGGAGAGATGCCAGAGTGGCCGAATGGGACGGATTCGAAATCCGTTGTACCTTCACCGGTACCTAGGGTTCGAATCCCTATCTCTCCGCCATTATTGAATAACGAAAACCCCCGATAACTTAATTGTTGTTGGGGGTTTTTTGTGTGGGGCAGAAATTTCAAGATGAATCCTGCTACGGTCATTTATCAGATGGCATCATGGGCCGTAACACCGTCATGCGATACCCAGTCATAACAACAGGGCGACGGCTCTGGAACAAGGACAGTCAGGCGGGTATTTTCGAGAGCTATATCCTCAGTGAAAAAACCGCGCTGGACGCTGCACGAGCGGGGCTGCTGTCCGATATTCAGAAGGGCGGAAAAGTGCATGGCCGATGATGTGCTAATCAACAACGCCTCGAGCATTGAGCGCCGTGTCGCTTGCGCCCGCGAGGAGTACGCAAAGGACCCTGCCAGTTTCGCTACTGACTTCATCCATCAGGACGCAGCGATTCTTAATATTCAACGTGCGTGCGAAGCGGCGCTGGATATGGGGCAGCATCCTGTTGACCAACCTGAAGAGCATGGTCGGTTTTCGCAATATCGCCGTGCACGAGTATCACCCCCTCCAATTGCCGATTACCGTTGCGATCATCACTCAGCATTTGGGTGATTTTTTGGCGTTCAGTTCATTTATCCTGATTAAGGATGCGAGTCAGTCAAGCGCTACCCCAGACACTTGAGTCAGATGAAGAGAAAGCCTGCAGAACTCAATGTTCAGCAGGCGTTTTAGTAGTTGCTCCTCCCTTCTGAATGTTCCCGTGATTTACTCCCCAGGGCGCTTAAGCGCCTTCGGCCTGCCATTGCGTGGGCACTGTTTTTTCAACGTTAAACCGTCAGGTTCGCTGTCGTTTTTTACACATCAGCCAAGCCTTCGAACGAACCGAGCGCCTTCGCACGGCGTCGTCCCCTCCGTTAATTCGCGCTTCCTCTCATCAGCGCATCAGCCCAACGTTTCCGCATTCACAAAAAATAGGTTGAATAGTCACAGAAAATGTTATTTAAATAACAAAAATAATAACGCTGTGGTGCCTGCCACAGCGTGCACAAGGTAAAGATATCCATGAATAAGATCGCGGTCATCGGTAGCAACATGGTGGATTTGGTTACCTATATCGACCGAATGCCCCGTCAGGGCGAGACACTTGAGGCTCCGAGCTTTGCCATGGGCTGCGGCGGCAAGGGGGCGAACCAGGCAGTGGCGGCGGCCAAGCTTGGCAGCGAAGTGTTGATGCTGACCAAGTTGGGCGATGACATGTTTGCCGATAACACCCTGGCCAATTTTCAACGCCATGCCATCGACTCGCGCTACGTCACGCGGGTGCCGGGGGTGTCCAGCGGCGTGGCGCCAATCTTTGTGCAGAGCGATTCCCACAACAGCATCCTCATCGTCAAAGGCGCCAACGCGCACTTGAAGCCGGCTGATATCGACGCCGCGGACGCGGCTTTACGCGAATGCAGCCTCATCGTCCTGCAGTTGGAAATCGACTTGGCAACCGTCTACTACGCCATCGAGTTTGCCAAACGGCACGGCATTCCGGTGTTGCTCAACCCGGCCCCTGCGGTCGCGGGTTTGAGCCGCGAGCATCTGGCGCAGCTGGATTTTTTCATTCCCAATGAAAGCGAACTGTCACTGATCACCGGCAAGTCGGTCGAGGGGCCTGAGAGTGCGTTACTCGCCGCGCGGGTGTTGGTCGCCCAGGGTATCCGCCACGTTATCGTCACCCTCGGCGAGCATGGCGCGCTGTATGTGGGCGAGGAGGGTGAGTTCCATGTGCCTGGGCGCGAGGTCGAGGCCCGGGACACCACCGGCGCTGGTGATGCCTTTATCGGTTGCTTCGCCCACTACTGGACCCAGCAGGGCGATATGCGTGCGGCCATGACCCGGGCGGTGGCGTATTCCGCCTGTTCGGTCACCGGCCTCGGCACCCAGAGTTCCTACCCCGACGTTGCCCGGTTCGCCGAGTTTTTTGACCCGTCCTGAGTCGTCTATCACCGATGTTGGCCATCCCTGTATGGCTGACGCGCCGTATACCCCACGGAGAATAACAATGACAAAAGTCCCGCTCCAACAAACTGCCGATGGTTTTTATCTCAATCGCACGCCCTGGTTCGCTTTTTTGCTGCTGTGCAGTATTTTCGCCCTGTGGGCGGCGGCGGCCAGCATGAATGACGTGCTGATCGCGCATTTCAAGAAAGCCTTTTTGCTCAGCGATTTCCAGACCGCGTTTGTGCAGTCGGCGTTTTACCTGGGCTACTTTTTCGTCGCGATTCCGGCGGCCTTGGTGGTCCGTCGCTTCGGTTATAAAAGCACGATTCTGGTGGGTTTGATGCTCTACATGGCGGGCTGCGCGCTGTTCTTTCCTGCCGCATCCAGCGCCACCTACGGCATGTTCCTGATGGCGCTGTTTGTGATCGCGTGCGGGCTTTCGTTTCTCGAAACCGCCTGCAACACCTACTCGACCTTGATGGGCCCGCGGGAGACCGGCACCCGCCGCCTGAACATCTCGCAGACCTTCCACCCGTTCGGCGCCATGGCCGGGGTGTATGTCGGCAGCTTCGTGATGTTCAAGGACACCGATGCGACCCACGAACAACTGACCCAGATGAGCGCCTCTCAGGCGGCTATCCAACAGTTGGAAATGATCCAGTCGACCCTGCTGCCGTACAAGTGGATGATCGCGGTGCTGGTGCTGATGTTTATCCTCATCGCCATCACCCGCTTCCCCGCGTGCCGGGGCAACGTCAAGGCTGATGTGAAAAAGCCCAGCCTCGGCCAGAGCCTGGCGCGCCTGTCGCGTAATCCGCGCTTTACCTTCGGCGTGCTGGCGCAGTTTCTGTATGTGGGTGCCCAGGTGGGTGTTTGGAGCTTCACCATTCGCCTGGCGATGCAGATGGGCGGGATGAACGAGCGCAGCGCGTCATGGTTCCTGCTGACGACCTTTGCCGCTTATTTCGTCGGCAAGATGGTCGCCAATCTGTTGATGCGCAAGCTGCACCCTGCCAAGGTCCTCGCCATCTACGGCGTGCTGACAATTGCCTTGCTCGCCTACACCATCCTGGTACCGAATATCAGCGCGGTGTACGCAGCGGTCGCGGTGAGCATTTTCCTCGGGCCGTGCTGGCCGACCATTTATGGCCTGACGATTGAAGGACTGGGCGAAGACACCAGTGTCGGCGGTTCTCTGCTGGTGATGAGCATCGTCGGCGGCGGGGTGATTCCGGTGTTCCAAGGCCTGCTGTCAGATGCCACTCACGGCAATATGCAGTTGGCCTACAGCGTGCCCCTGCTGTGTTTTGTGGTGATTGTGGCCTACGCCTATTCCTGCATGCGTCACAGTCGCGCCGCGCAGCCTCGGGCTGGCGCTGTGGTGGCCTCATGAAAACCTTCACGCTGGCCTTGTCTCCCGAGCAGTTCAGCGGCGTCGAAAAGACCCTGCTGCAATCGGCCGATTTTCGCGTGCTGGCCTGGACCTACCCCAGTGGGGTCAAGGCGCTGGCGTTGGAAAATGCCCGCGGACGCGTAGTGGCCTTGCCTTACCAGGGGCAGATGATCTGGTCCGCGACCTTCGACGGTTGCGAGCTGACCATGCGCAATATGTTTCGCCAGCCCAAGCCCAGTTCGACGGTGATCGGCACCTACGGCTGTTTTATGTTCCACGCCGGGCTGCTGCGCAACGGTTGCCCGGCCCCGGCCGACGACCACCCGCTGCACGGCGAAATGCCCTGCGCGCCGATGGACGCCGCCTGGCTGGAAGTGGGGGAAGACGCCGCTGGCCTTTACCTGCGCCTAGGTGGTGACTACGAGTATGTGCAGGGGTTTGGCGACCACTATCGGGCCACACCCACGCTGACCCTGCGTGTCGGCTCGGGGGTATTTGATATTGGCATGGCGGTCACCAATCTTGCGGGCAAGGCCATGGAACTGATGTATATGGCCCACATGAACTACGCCTACATTCCCGGCGCCAGCCTGGTCGAGCCCTTGGCCGGCGCCCGTGTCCGGGTTCGCAGCAGCGTGCCGGCCCACGTCAAGCCAACTCCCGAGTGGTCGGCCTATATGGCTGAGTTGAGCCAGGACCCCTTGCGCTTGAACACCCTGGACAGCCCCGCGCTGCATGATCCGGAAATTGTCTGTTTCTTCGAAGAGGTGCCCGGCGATGCTGCAGGTCATGCGCATTTTCTACTGGACCATCCCGAAGGTTCGGCGTTTTACACCCGCTATCGGCCCGATCAGTTCTCCCATGCCACCCGCTGGATCCTGCATAACGCCGACCAAGGTGTCGCCGCATTCGTCTTGCCCTCTACCTGCGAACCCGAGGGCTACCTGGCGGAAAAAAACAAAGGCAATGTGCGCTCATTGGCCGGCGGGCAACGTGCGCTGTTCAGCGTGAGCACCGGTTATTTGTCGGCTGAAGAACGTTGCCGCCTACGGGATGAATTGGGCGGCTGATGAGGCGTGGCGAGGGAGGTTCACACCACCCATTGCGCGCCGTATTGCGTGATCAGCTCACGGTATGGTTTGGGCAACTTCTTATCGGAGACCACCACGTTGAATTGTTCCAGGGTGGCGAAATGCGCGGTGCGCACGACGTCGAACTTGCTGTGGTCGGCCAGCAGCATGCGGTGCTGGGCCTGGCGCAAGACCTTCTGTTTGACCGCCACTTCATTGAAGTTGAAGCAGGTCACGCCGAAGGTTTCGCTGACGCCTGCGGCCGAGATGAATGCCCAGGTCAAGCGCACGTTGTCGAGGATGCTGCTCTCGTTGGCATGGTCGAACACTTGGTTCTTGCGATGGAAGGTGCCGCCACACAGGACGATCGTGCAGTTGGGTTTTTGCGCCAGCTTGAGCAACACGTTGAGCGAGTTGCAAACCGCGGTGAACTCAAGTTCATCGGGGATGAAATCAATCACAAAGGGCACCGTGGTACCGCAGTCGAAGAATACCGTGTCGCCGCGCTTGATAACCGCGGCCGCGAGCTTGCCGATGCGGCGTTTCTCTTCCACATGCCGAGTGCCTTGCTCCGTGACTTTGTAGTCGGGCGCGCCTTCCGGGTCGAATGCGAGCGTGATATGCCCGCCGAGTAGATGGAACTTGTCCGGGTAGCGGTTGAGATCCCGGCGCAGGGTCATTTCCGAGACTTCCAGCAACGCGGCCATCTCCCGCAGATGGATCGCCTTTTGGTCCTGCAGGGCTTGTTGGATCAGTTTGATGCGTTCTGATTGTTTGCTTTCCACAGGTATTCCGATCGGCCAGTTATGTTGTAATTACATCATTTATTGGTATTATATTAACATTCGCTGGGCGCGTCTTCTAACACATTCGCCCATCGTGCTCCTTAACCAGGAACGGATTTCATGACCTCAATCACACCCGCAGCACTTGCACCGTTTATCGATCACACCTTACTGGCGCCCGACGCGACGCGGGAGCAAATTGCAGCGTTATGCAAAGAAGCGCAGGAATATGGGTTCTATTCCGTGTGCGTGAACTCGGGCCAGGTGCCTTTTGCCGCTCAGTTGCTTGCAGGGCAGAAGGTCAAAGTCTGCGCAGTGATCGGGTTCCCACTGGGTGCGGGGCTGAGCGAGAGTAAAGCCTTCGAAGCCCAACAGGCAATTGCCGTGGGCGCGGGAGAGATCGATATGGTGCTCAATATCGGCGCACTGCGCGAAGGGCGCCTGGATACAGTGCGCGACGATATCGCCGCCGTGCATCAAGCTTGTGGTGCGGTGCCGCTGAAAGTGATTCTCGAAACCTGCCTGTTGGACGAGGAGCAAAAGATCCGGGCCTGCGAAGTCTGCCGTGAACTGGGCGTGGCTTTCGTCAAGACGTCGACGGGCTTCAGCCGCGGTGGCGCCACCGCTGAAGACATCGCCCTGATGCGCCGCGTCGTCGGCCCGCAGATGGGGGTCAAGGCGTCAGGTGGGGTGCGCGACTATGCGGCTGCAGTGGGCATGATCGAAGCCGGCGCCACCCGCCTAGGCACAAGCTCGGGGGTGAGCATTGTCAGTGGCAAGCTCGAGGATGCGGCGGGTTACTGAATTCGTTTTGTACCCGACCATTTAAAAAGCCTGCTGAACTCAATGCTCAGCAGGCTTTTTAATGGGGACTGGTCTGTCAGGCAGGTTGGGCCGCGAGGCTGTTACTCACATTACGCCCCAGCACCAACACTGTGGCAAACCCACATCCCACCAACGCCGTAGCCAAGCTTAACAACACTGAACTGCCCATCTGATCGACGATCCGCCCGCCAAAGAACGAGCCCAAGGCAATGATCACCTGGAACAAGGCGACGAACAGCGGCATGCCGCGTTCCACATCCTTGGGCGCGACCACAAACATCCAGATGCTGGCGCAGGCCGGGAAGGCGCCAAAGGCGAAACCCCAGAGCGCAATGAGTATCGCTGCGCCGGTCAAACCGGTGGCGAAGTGGGGGAACAGCGCGGTGCTGGTGCCGATCATCAGCGCGACCAGCAGCAGGGTGTAGCGCACGCTGCGGTTGGCGGCGAAGCCGGCGAAAATGTTACCCGCGACCCCTGCCACACCAAACATCAGCAGCAGCGAGCCAATTGTCGGGCCATCGAAGCCGGCGCTGTTTTTGAAGAAAGGTGCGACATAGGTATACGCGGCAAAGTGCGCCAGGCCGATCAGCAATACGGCGATCAGTCCGACCCGAGCCCGTGGGTTGATAAACAACGCCGGCAGGTCACTGACGTGAATGGCCTTTTCCGGGTTGAGCCGGGGTAGCAGGAAGACCTGCGCCAGGACCACCGGTATGCCCAACAGCGCGGTGACCAGGAAGGTCATGCGCCAGCCCATCAGGCCGCTGAGCCAGGTCCCTACGGGCACGCCCAGTACGGTGGCCAGTGTCACCCCCATCATGATGATCGATGTGGCTTTCGCTACGCCCACACCCTTGGGGGCCAGGCGGCCGCTGAGGGCAATGGCCGTCGCCCAGAAACCGCCGATGCTGATACCCAGCAAGACGCGGCCGAACAGCAGCAGGCTGAAGTCACTGGCGAAGGCCACGACTGAGTTGGCGATAATCATGACCAACGTCAGGCCGATCAGCAGATAGCGACGGTCCATGGTGCCAATGATCACCGACAGCAGGGGGGCGGCGAGGGCGGCCATGATGCCAGGCAGGGTGACCATCAGGCCTGCGTGGCCGGCAGTGATGCCCAGGTCGCTGGCGACGTCGTTGAGCACGCCCACGGGCAGAAACTCACTGGTGACCAAGGCGAACGCGCCCACGGCAACCGAGAGAATTGCCAACCACTGCTGTTTGACACTTTGTTGATTATGTTCGGGAAGGCCGCGAGGGGCCTGGCTGGCACTTGGCATGGTTGGGTTCCAGGATGAGCGTCGCCTGAAGCCAGGCGAGGGGGAGGTAATTTGGACGCGATTATAGGAATCAGTGTTGAACATCGGGCAGGCGCTCGTTTCGATAGTAATCATCAGTGCAATCGATACGACGCTCTAGCACGCACTACACGTTCAATGCACCTTTCGTACAGGCTTTCAAAATGCTGCCTACGAGCAGCGCATTGCGGTACTCCCGGCAACTTATTACTTTGTGGTAGCGCTCGAGATCGGGCGCCTCCAACCGCAAAGGAACTGCATCGTGAACAAAAATACGAAAGAAGCCACCGGCAAGATCGCGACGTTGGCGGCGGAAGTGCTCACCAGCCAAAGCGCCTCAACCATTGCCAAAAGCCTCGCCGCTTCAGCTTTAGCCCAAAAAGGCACCGGCAAGCAGACGAGTGCAGAGATGGAGCAGAAAGCTGGAAAGGTGCTGGGCAGCGATAAATACAGCGAAGATACCAAAGCGCTTGCCGCCTCGGTTGTCTCAAGCGAACAAGGAGCGCGGAAGCTAAGTCACCCCGCTAGATAGGAAAGGCCCGGTAGTCGAATCGGCTACCGGGCCTCAGTCATCGCCCAAGCCGTTCTGACAGGCTCTCGATAAACACCGTTTGCGCCCGACTCATCTTCTGTTCCCGATTCCACAGCAAATGAATATCCACGTCCGCGATCCCCTCATCTGGCGGCAGCCGCCACAGCAGCCCGTTCTTCACATCCTCTGCCACCACATGAATCGGCAAACAGCCCAAGCCAAACCCGGCAATCACCAACCGACGCACTTCTTCCGGGCTTGAAGAGGGCGCCACGATCCGTCCGCGCATTCGTACAATCTCTTTGCGCATGGCGTTGGATCCGAATCCCGCAAGCCTTCCACAATACCGCAGCCAGATGGACACCCGCAGCCAGGACCTGGTCAAAAGGCTGGCTGACCTCGAGGCGGTGATCGACACCCCTGAGGTACGCTCGCTCTATGACCAGTTCCAGGTTTCGCTGCGCCTTTACCAGCAGGGCCTGGCCCAATCTTTCGTCCTTGCCGACAAGCAGCAGGGCGCCGAACTCAACAAGCTGCTGCTGGTGGACATGAAAACGGTGATTGATGGCTCCGGTGCGCAGCTCAATGCCCTGGCCGACTGCTACAACGCGCAGATCAACCAGCAGGGACAGGTGGCCGAGGCGCAGTACGGTCGCTCGCGCACCATGGTGTTCGGCTTCGTGCTCCTGGCGGCGTTGAGCACAGTGGCGCTGGCGTGGTTGCTGACGCGCAGTATTGTCGGCCCGCTGAGCCATGCGGTGCGGGCTGCAGAAAACGTGGCCCATGGCGACCTGACCCAAACGGTGGCTGTTACCGGTGACGACGAAGTGACCCGCCTGCTTGTAGCACTCAAGACCATGCAAGCCAACCTGCGCGGGACCTTACAACTGATCCGTCAGTCGGCGGGGCAGATCGCATCATCCGCCACCGACCTGAATGGCATCACTGATCAAAGCAGCCGCAGCCTGCAAAAGCAGACCGCTGAAATAGAGCAAGCCGCCACCGCCGTCAACGAGATGACCTCGGCGGCGGATGAAGAAGCGCGCAATGCGGTTTCCACCTCAGAGTCCACCCGCCTCTCTAATGAAACGGCGCGCGAAGGCCAGCACCGTGTCGGCGAAACCGTCAGCGCCATTCAGGCCCTGAGCACAAATATTGGTGAAACCTCGACGCTGGTGCAGACCCTCGCTGAACAATCGCGTGATATCGGCAAAGTGCTCGACGTGATTCGCTCCATTGCCGAACAGACCAACCTATTGGCCCTCAATGCCGCCATCGAGGCTGCCCGGGCCGGTGAGTCCGGACGTGGCTTTGCGGTCGTGGCTGACGAAGTGCGTGCACTGGCACACCGTACGCAGCAGTCGACGCTGGAGATCGATCAGATGGTGACCGCGATGCGCACGGGGTCTGACCATGCGTTGACATCAATGCAGTCCAGTACCCAGCGCGCTGCCGCTACCTTGACCATGGCTGAAGGTGCGGGAGGCGCGTTGAGTCAGATCACCGACTCCATCGACCAGATTCACCAACGTAACCTAGTCATTGCCAGCGCCGCAGAAGAGCAGGCTCAGGTTGCCAAGGAAGTCGACCGCAACATCGTCAACATTCGCGACTTGTCGGCGCAGTCCTCATCCGGCGCCGGGCAGATCAATGGGGCGAGTCGCGAGCTGGCGCAGTTGGCAGTTTCGTTGAGCGAGGCGGTGGCGCGTTTTCAGCTATAGCGCGATTTACGGTGAAGGCGTGTGAGCATCGGGCACCCATTCCAACACCCGGTTCCTCCCGCCTTCGGCCAGCAGATAACTCCCTCGACCGGTCGGCACAATGATCACCCTTGTTGTCGGGGCTAACCCCAATCGCTTTGCAACATTGCCGTGTAGTCTTTGCCACCGTAAAACACACCCGGTATCGACACCGTTTCGGAATCGGGCCCTACCATGAACGCGATGACGGTGGTGCGTCGACAGTGAGTGATGCGCAACTCGGGTAGCAGGTCGTCACGGCAAGTGCCACGCAAGGGAAACAGGGAAAGCCTTTCGCAGTAGCCGATGAGATTGTCGATAAAGCGCGCAGCAGTAGAGGGGGGCGCGGCATCGCTGACACAGTCTTCAAGGGCGTCGAGTTGCGCCAAGGCTTGAGGCGAAAAGACGACCGTGTAGCTCACGTTTTCCCCGTGTCTTTTCGCTGACGCTGGGTCGAGCGCATTTGGAAGTCCGCCGAGGTTGGGTAGGATTCAATCCTACTGGACCATTGACGTGATGCAAGAAGCAACTGATCGATGCCGATATCCGGCGACTCGTCGTCTATCCAGAAGTGATGGGTTTCCATGAGTGTGTACGTCTCCCGTTGTGTAGGTCAGGTCGCAAGTATTGACCCATTTCAACGATTGCGTGGCCGCAGAAACCCAATAACCCACTGATATGTATGACTTTATATTTGTAGCAAGGTGATAGCGGCAAAGTCATCGGTCCCCCTGCAACGTAGCGCCCACGCGCCCACGATGATCGGGCTGGTATTGCCGCAGGTGATGCGTAATATGGGCTTGATAAAACGCCGCGGGCGGACCTTGCCGCCAGCGGCGCTGGAGTTGGAGCGGTGGGTGCGGGAGATGCCGTTTCGGTCAGCGTGACACCGGGTCCAGTCCGGTGGATTGCACCACGGGTTGCGCCTGAGGCGATGACAAATATTGAAGCAGCGCTTTGGCTTGGGCCGTCAGCGCCATCGCGCTGAGAGCCACCGCCGCCAAGGTGTTGAGCAGTGGCTTCATTGTGCAGCCTCTTGCATCACCTGCCCTCGGGCGTTGGCGTGGCGATACAGCGCCAGGGTCGAGCACAGCGCACACGCCGCAGCAAACATCATCCAGTAGGCGGGCGACGCTTTATCGCCAGTGATGTGAATGAACCACGTGGAGATCGCTGGGGTGAACCCACCAAAAATCGCCGTCGCCAGGCTATAGGCCAGGGAGAAACCCGCCACGCGCACTTCCACCGGCATGATTTCAGTGAGGGCCGGGATCATGGCCCCGTTGTACATGCCGTAGAGGAAGGAGAACCACAGCAGGGTTTCCAGCATGTGCGCGAAGCTGGGTGCGTTCACGACGTAGGACAATGCTGTATATGCCGTCAGAACGGTCAGTACAGTCATGGCGATCAGCACCGGCTTGCGGCCGAAACGGTCGCTCAAGGTGCCGCCGATCGGCAGCCAGATAAAGTTCGACACCGCCACCAACAAGGTCACCAGCAGGGCGTCGGAGGTGCTCAGTTGCAGCACGGTCTTGCCGAACGTCGGCGCGTACACGGTGATCAGGTAGAACGCCGTCGTGGTCATGGCCACCATCAGCATGCCACCGATCACCACGGTCCAGTTCTTCACCAGGGTCGCCAGCACTTCGCGCAGGGTTGGACGGTGCTTGCGATTGGCGAACTCTTCAGTTTCCTGCAGGTTGCGACGCAGGATGAAGATGAACGGGATGATCACGCAGCCGATGGCGAACGGAATGCGCCAGCCCCAATCGGCGACCACAGCGGGCTCCATCCACACGTTCAGGCCATAACCCAATGCGGCGGCGATCACGATGGAGATCTGTTGGCTGCCCGACTGCCAGCTGGTGTAGAAGCCCTTGCGTCCTGGCGTTGCCATTTCGGACAGGTACACCGACACGCCGCCCAGTTCCGCGCCGGCCGAGAAGCCTTGCAGCAAACGGCCCAGCAAGACCAACAAAGGTGCCCACAGGCCAATGGTGTGATAACCGGGCACCAACACGATCAGCAGCGTGCCGCTGGCCATGATCGACAGGGTCACGATCAGCCCTTTGCGGCGCCCGACGTCATCGATGTAGGCGCCCAGGATGATTGCGCCCAACGGACGCATCAGGAAGCCTGCGCCGAATACGGCGAAGGTCATCATTAATGACGCAAACTCATTAGCGGCAGGGAAGAACGCGGCAGCAATGTAAGTGGCGTAGAAACCGAACAGAAAGAAGTCGAACTGTTCGAGGAAGTTACCCGAGGTAACGCGAAAAACCGCGCCAACTTTAGAATGGGCAGATTCGGGCCGGTTAGGGCTAGTCATGGTTTTGTGTCTCCAGCGGTCTTTTTAAAGTGCTTGATTCGCCTATGACCGAGGATAGTGGCTGACACATTTAGAAATGAAAAGTAACAAATTTGGATGGATTGATGTTTGTTAGCTATCAATCCGCAGCGCAGTCCAAATGTCGTAGCGCACCTATGAAGCCGGGAAACTATTTGACATATTTGATTTGTGATCACATATTGGGGCCATAAGAACGACAACACAGGTTTTGCCTCATGACAGACAGTCCGCTCCTCCTGCCCACCCTGCGCCAGGTGTCCCGCGATACTTTGCAAGACCAGGTCTATCGCCAGATCCGCGAAGCACTGATGAGTGGCCGTTTTCAGCCAGGCCAGAAACTCACCATCCGCGGCCTCGCCGAAGCCCTCGGTTCCAGCCCGATGCCGGTGCGTGAAGCCCTGCAACGCCTCAGCGCCGAAAACGCCTTTGAAGTCACCGAAACCTCCCGTCTGCGCGTACGCCTGATGACGGTAGAACGTCTGCGTGAAATTCGTGATACACGGGTCGCCCTTGAAGGTTTACTGGCCGAAAAGGCCGTGCTGCTCCTGCAAAAAGCCGACCTCGACGAAATCACCGACCTCTGCCAACAGATGCAGCACGCCGCCGACGAAGTCGATGTGTCCCGCTACCTGTGGACCAACTTTGCGTTTCACCGGCGTATCTATGCCGTGGCCCAGGCCGAGTTGACCATGGCCGCCGTGGAAAACTTCTGGCTGCACATGGGCCCGTGCTTTGCGCTGGTCGCCCCGGATAAAGCTCACCTGCAACGCTCGATGGAGGCGCACACGCGCATCGTCGAAGCGTTGGCTGCCCGTGATGGCGCTGGCGCGCGCGCGGCGGTGACCGATGACATCATGCAGGCCGCCGATTCCCTGGCGCGCCTGCTCGTCAAGAACGACCGTTCGCGGTCGTCTGTTTCAGGAGGTAAACGTGCATGAGTGTCCTACAACGGCTGCAGCCCTATCCTGGGTTACGTGTGTTGATTTCCGGTGGGGCTGCCGGCATTGGTGAAGTGCTGGCGGCGGCCTATCTCGAAGCCGGTGCCCAGGTGCATGTGTGTGATGTGAGCGAGCCCGCCCTGGCAGCGTTTCGCGACAAATACCCTGGCACGGTCGGCACCCGTGCCGACGTCAGCGATGCCGCGCAGATCGAGGCGGTGTTCAAGGTGCAGCACGAGCATTTCGGCGGCCTCGATGTGCTGGTCAACAACGCCGGAATCGCCGGGCCTACTGGCGGGATCGATGCCATCAGCGACGCCGAGTGGCAAGCCACTATCAACATCAATCTCACCGCGCAATACCGCTTTGCCCACCACGCGGTACCGATGCTCAAGGCGTCGCCCCACGGCCATCTGCTGCATATCGCCTCGGTGGCGGGGCGTTTGGGCTACGCGTGGCGTACCCCGTATGCGGCGACCAAATGGGCGATTGTCGGTTTGATGAAATCCCTGGCCTCGGAGTTGGGCGAGAGCGACATCCGCGTCAACGCCTTGCTGCCTGGCATCGTCGAAGGCCCGCGCATGGACGGCGTGATCCGCGCCCGTGCCGAGCAGGTCGGTGTGCCCGAAGCCGAGATGCGTCAGGAATACCTCAACAAGATTTCCCTCAAGCGCATGGTCACCGCCGAAGACGTGGCCGCCATGGCGTTGTTTCTCTGTTCACCCGCCGCGCGCAACGTGACCGGCCAGGCGATCAGCGTCGACGGAAACGTCGAGTACCTGTAAGTCACGGAAGAACACCTCGCGCTTTACCCAGGATTTTTTTCATAAGAATAAAAGTCGGAGAATCGTCATGTCCAAAAAACGTCCTGTCATCATTACCTGCGCTGTCACCGGCGCGATTCATACGCCGTCGATGTCACCGCATTTGCCGATTACTGCGCAGGAAATTGCCGATGCCGCCATCGGTGCCGCTGAAGCCGGCGCTGCGATTGTTCACCTGCATGCCCGTGACCCGAACGACGGCCGTCCGAGCCAGGACCCCGCACTGTTCACCGAATTCCTGCCGCAAATCAAAGCCGCCAGCGAAGTAGTGATCAACATCACCACGGGTGGCGCACCGACCATGGGCGTGGAAGAACGCCTGCAACCGGTGATGCAGTTCAAGCCGGAATTGGCCTCGCTGAACATGGGCTCGATGAACTTCGGGCTGTACGAAATGCTCAACCGCTTTACTGACTTCAAGCACGATTGGGAAAGGCCATACCTGGAAGAAAGTGACGACCGGATCTTCCGCAATACCTTCCGCGACATCACTCACATTCTCAACGCCTGCGCCGAGAACCGCACCCGTTTTGAGATCGAGTGCTACGACATCGGTCACCTCTACACCGCTGCCCATTTCCTGGAGCGCGGCTTGCTCAAGCCACCCTTGTTTATCCAGTCGGTGTTCGGCCTGCGCGGTGGCATCGGCGGGCACCCGGAAGATCTGGCGCACATGCGACGTACCGCCGACCGCCTGTTTGGCGACGACTACGTGTGGTCGATCCTCGGCGCCGGACGTGGGCAGATTCCGTTGGCGACCATGGGCTTGTCCATGGGCAGCAATGCGCGGGTTGGCCTGGAAGATTCACTGTGGGACGGTCCGGGAAAACTGGCGGCGTCGAATGCCGACCAGGTACGGCGCATTCGTACGGTGATCGAAGCCCTGGGGCATCGCGTCGCCACGCCGGACGAAGCGCGGGAAATTCTTGGGCTCAAGGGGCGCGACCAGGTCAACTTCTAAACACACACACAGGGCCGCGGCAAAGCGCGGCCTGTATCCCGCACAACAACAATAAGGGGATCACACCATGCGTATCGAAGTGCTTGTCGACGTCAAGACCACCCTGGGCGAAGGCCCGGTGTGGGACGTCGAGCAACAACGTTTGTACTGGATCGACAGCGCCGACGGCCGCATCCTGCGCTGCACCGACGACGGCCGTGAATTGCGTGCCTGGGAGGTGGGCCAGAAAATCGGCTCCATGGCCCTGCGCCACAACGGTGAGAGTGCCATCGTCGCCCTGCAAAACGGCGTGCACACCCTCGACCTCAACAGCGGCGAGCTCAACCTGATCATCGACCCGGAACCGCAGTTGCCAAACAACCGCCTCAACGACGGTAAGGTCGACCGCCAGGGCCGCTTCATCTTCGGTTCGATGGACACGCTGGAGGACAGCGCCAGTGCCAAGCTCTACCGGCTCGATGCCGACCTGAGCCTGCACACCCTGGACGAAGGCATCATCGTGTCCAACGGCCCGTGCTGGAGCCCGTCGGGTGAAACCTTCTACTTCTGCGACACCTGGTCCGGCGATATCTGGGCTTACGACTACGACCTCACCACCGGCAACGTGAGCAACCGCCGCACCTTTGCCAACGTCGACACCCGCACGGGTGGCGCCGCCGATGGCTGCACCGTGGATGCCGAAGGCTGTCTGTGGCAAGCGCTGGTCTACGCCGGAAAACTGGTGCGCTACACCCCCGATGGCCAGGTCGACCGCATCATCCCGATGCCAGTGAAAAAGGTCACCAGCCTGACCTTCGGCGGGCCGAATCTCGACACCCTGTTTGTGACCTCCATGGCCAAGCCGCCGCTGCCGCGTTTCCCGGCAGACGGCCAGCAGCGCGGTGCGCTGTTCGCCATTACCGGGTTGGGCGTGCAAGGAATAGCTGAGCGAAGGTTCGCCAGCTAGCGCGTTTTTTCAATAAGGCATATTCCTTCGCAACCTTGTGTCAGTGCGCGCCTTCGCGCGCCTGGAGAGGCCCATGGCAACTATAAAAAAAGCGTCGCTGCGCAGCATTCACCGGCATTCCTGGGTGTCGCTGCTGGTCTGTTGGATGATCTGGATCCTCAACGCCTACGACCGTGAGATCGTGTTGCGCCTGGGGCCGACCATCTCCAAGCATTTCGATTTGTCCGCCGACCAATGGGGCACCGTGGCCACGGTGGTCATGCTCGCGCTGGCGCTGTTGGATATCCCCGGCTCCATGTGGAGCGACCGTTATGGCGGCGGCTGGAAACGTGCGTGCTTCCAAGTGCCGTTGGTGCTGGGTTACACCGCGATTTCGTTTCTGTCCGGCTTCAAAGCCTTGAGCGGTAACCTCGCGACCTTTATTGCCCTGCGCGTCGGCGTCAACCTCGGCGCCGGTTGGGGCGAGCCGGTCGGGGTGAGCAACACCGCCGAATGGTGGCCGGTGGAGCGTCGCGGGTTTGCTCTGGGCGCGCACCATACGGGCTACCCGATTGGCGCCATGCTCAGTGGCATTGTCGCGAGTTTTGTCATCACCGTGTTTGGTGAGGACAACTGGCGTTACGTGTTCTTCTTCGCCTTCGTGGTGGCGCTGCCGCTGATGATTTTCTGGGCGCGTTATTCGACGGCCGAGCGCATCACGGCGCTGTACGTCGACATCGCCGCCAAAGGCATGACCCCGCCCGACAGCGCACCGGCCAGCCAAGTCAAAGGCGAGGCCTGGCGTACGTTTATCGCCACCTTGCGCAACCGCAATATCGCCCTTACCGCCGGTAATACGATGCTCACGCAAGTGGTGTACATGGGCGTGAACATTGTACTGCCGGCCTACCTTTACAACATCGCCGGGCTGTCGCTGGCGGAGTCGGCGGGGATGAGCGTGGTGTTCACCCTCACCGGCATTCTCGGGCAGTTGGTGTGGCCGTCGCTGTCGGACATCATTGGCCGGCGCACCACCCTGATCATCTGCGGGCTGTGGATGGCGGCGAGTGTCGGTGCGTTCTACTTCGCCAATACGCTGACCTTGATCATCGTGGTGCAACTGCTGTTCGGCCTGGTGGCGAATGCGGTGTGGCCGATCTACTACGCCGTGGCCTGCGACTCTGCCGAGCCGTCTGCGACCTCCACCGCCAATGGCATCATCACCACTGCGATGTTTATCGGTGGCGGCCTGGCGCCGGTGCTGATGGGCAGCCTGATCGCCATGGGCGGCGGCTGGACCACGCTGCATGGCTACACCGTGTGCTTTTTCGTGATGGCCGGCTGCGCCCTCGGCGGCGCGCTGCTGCAGCTGTTTTCACATCGCCCGCCGGCGTTGGCTGTGCAACTCGACTCCTAGAACAACACTGATGCGCCCCCCAGCCCGGCTGGCGGGGCGCCAAGAGGAATTGCCGATGACTATCGCCATCCCCGCCCGCGAGCCGCAGGCGTTAAACAAACTGATGTTCGTCAAGCTGATGCCCTTGCTGATCATCGCCTACATTTTGAGCTTTCTGGACCGCACCAACATCGCCCTGGCCAAGCATCACCTGGATGTCGACCTGGGCATTTGCGCCGCTGCATACGGATTGGGCGCGGGGCTGTTTTTCCTGACCTATGCGCTGTCGGAAATCCCCAGCAACCTGATCATGCACAAGGTCGGCGCGCGGTTTTGGATCGCCCGGATCATGGTGACCTGGGGCCTGATCTCGGCGGCGATGGCCTTTGTGCAGGGCGAGACCTCGTTCTACGTGCTGCGCCTGTTGCTGGGCATTGCCGAAGCCGGTCTGTTTCCCGGTGTCATGCTCTACCTCACCTACTGGTTCAACCGTGAACAACGGGCGCGTGCCACCGGTTACTTCCTGCTCGGCGTGTGCTTCGCCAACATCATCGGCGGCCCGGTAGGCGCGGCGTTGATGCGCATGGACGGTCTGCTCGGCTGGCACGGCTGGCAGTGGATGTTCCTGCTGGAAGGTTTGCCGGCGGTGGCTTTTGCCTGGGTGGTCTGGCGCAAACTGCCGGACCGTCCGAGCAAGGCGCCGTGGCTGTCGGCCGAGGAAGCGCATGGGATCGAACAGCGCATCGCCCTGGAAACCGAAGAGGGCGCGGGCGAGGGCGGGCACTCGTTGAAAAACTGGCTGACCCCGCAAATTCTGCTGGCGATCTTTGTGTACTTTTGCCATCAGATCACCATCTACACGGTGATTTTTTTCCTGCCGAGCATCATCAGCAAGTACGGCGAACTGAGCACCATGAGCGTCGGCTTGCTGACCTCATTGCCCTGGATCGCGGCGGCTCTCGGCGCGGTATTGATTCCGCGTTTTGCCACCACGCCCGGGCGTTGCCGTCGCTTGTTAGTCACAGGGCTGTTGACCATGGCGTTGGGCCTGGGCATTGCCTCGATGTCGGGGCCGGTGTTCAGTTTGCTGGGCTTTTGCCTCTCGGCGGTGATGTTCTTTGTGGTGCAGTCGATCATCTTTTTGTACCCGGCCTCGCGCCTCAAAGGCGTTGCGCTGGCGGGCGGGCTGGGTTTCGTCAACGCCTGTGGGCTGTTGGGCGGGTTTGTCGGGCCGTCGGTGATGGGGGCGATCGAGATGAGCACCGGCAACGCGATGAACGGCTTGAAAGTGATTGCGGTGGTGTTGGTGATCGCGGCATTGGCAGCCTTGCGTTTACGTCAGGGCCAGGAGCAGGCGCCTGCGCCACAGGCAATCATGAAACCAGCAACGAAATAGGAAAGCCCGACGCCAGCACCCCATACGCCACCATCGCCGCCAGGCACAGGCCGACAAACACCCGCAGCAGTGTGCGGGCGGTGGGGTTGGCAATCAGCTGGATGACCCAGATACAAAACCCGACCAATACAATGGCCGAGGCGAGAATGACCAGCACGGTAGTGTTCCTGCGACCTTGGAGAGCTGTTTTATAGCCGCAAAGCGGCTGGATGAACAGTGTGCACATAGACGCAGGCCCCCGCGCTTTCTAAACTGCGGCTTGTCTTGGGGAAAGGGGCAGGCGCCGATGAATCGCAATGAATTACGCAAGGCCGACATCAACCTGATGGTGGTGTTCGAAGCGCTGATGCTCGAGCGCAACGTGACGCGGGTGGCGGAGAAGCTGTTTCTCGGCCAGCCGACCATCAGCTCGGCCCTCAACCGCTTGCGCACCTTATTCAACGACCCACTGTTCATTCGTGTCGGCCACCGCATGGAGCCCACCGCGCGCGCCGAGGAAATCATCCAGCACCTGTCGCCGGCCCTGGATTCATTGTCATCGGCCCTGAGCCTGACCCACGATTTCGACCCGTCCATCAGCACCATGACCTTTCGCATCGGCCTGTCCGACGATGTCGAGTTCGGCCTGCTGCCACCGTTGCTACGCGCGTTGCGCCAGGAAGCGCCGCAAGTGGTGTTTGTGGTGCAGCATGTGGACTACTGGCGCATTCCGGACCTGCTGGCCTCTGGTGATATCACCGTCGGCATCACCCAGACCCGTGGCTTGCCGGCGAATGCCAAGCGCAAGCTGCTGCGCCATATCCGCCCGCGCTTGCTGCGCGCCGATGCCTCTGACACACCGCTGACCCTCGATGAATATTGCTCGCGGCCCCATGTGCTGGTGTCCCACACCGCCAACGTGTCGGGGTTTGCCGATGAATGGCTGGCGGAAATCGGCCGCAAACGCCACGTGGTGTTGTCGGTGCCGCAGTACAGCGCATTGCCGGCGTTGCTCGCCGGCACTGACCTGATCGCCAGCCTGCCGGACTACACCGCCGAAGCCATGGCGGTGTCGGGCCACCTGTTCTGCGAGCCGTTCCCGTTCGAGACGCCGACCCTGGATTTGTCCATGGTCTGGCTCAGTCATGTGGACACTGACCCGGCTGAACGCTGGGTGCGTTCGCGGCTTGAGGCCTTCATGAGTGATCGAGGGTTGGCGACCCAGGCCTGACTCGCATGGTATACCTGCGAAACTTCCTACAATAAATTTGGAGCCCTTCATGCCACACCTGCACCTGGAATACACCGCCAACCTGACAGGCCTTGCCGTCGAGAAAGTCCTGTTGCGGCTCAACAACGTGCTGATGGTCTCCGGCCAGTTCGGTTCCGAGTTCGATATCAAAAGCCGTGCGGTCAAGGTCGAGAGTTTCCAGGTAGGCACTTCCCTCGATCCGCGTGGGTTTGTCGCGTTGAAGCTTTCGCTGCTCAGCGGGCGGTCACCACAGGTCAAGAAGCAGTTGTCGGAAAGCTTGCTGGCGGCGTTGCAGGACGCGAGCGACTGGCCGGCGGATATACAGGTTCAACTGAGTGTCCTGTTGGTGGACATGGACCGCGATGCCTACAGCAAAGCCGTCATCGGCTGACACCGCAACGATGCCACCGGCGTAGGGTCCTTTCACAGCAAGCCCTGGTCCGCGCAGACTTTTACAACCTGCTCACGAAACCAGGTATTGGCACTGTCCTGTTCACTGGTTTCATTCCACTGCATCTCCAGCGTGAACCCCGGCAAACCGTTGGGCGCCTCGCAATGGCCGAACACCGCCGCAGGCGCCAACAGCTTTTGCACGCGGCGCGGCAGGGTGACGATAAAGTCGGTGCCGGTGATCATCTTCAGCGCCGCACTGTAGCTGTTGGCGCGGGCGATCACTTGGCGCTTGTGGGCCTGGCGCGCCAGCCAGCCGTCGATCATGTTGGTGTCGGAGGTCCACGGCGTGGGGAACACATGCCGTCGCTCGACAAAGGTTTGTAGGCTGAAGGCCGGTTCGCGCGGCGCTGAGCGTTTATCGAACACGCACACCAGGTCGTCTTCGAGCAGCATCTGCGTGCGGAAGTCTCTATGGGCGCGGTGGAAGTTGGGGCCGAAACAGATCACCAGATCGAGACGGCCATCGCGCAGGTCGTCGGCGGGGATGTCGGTTTCCAGCTTCTGTACATTGACGATCACCGGCAGGTCGGCGCGGTCGAAGTGCTTCAACAGGCGCGGCAGGATCAACTGTTCGAAATATTCCGGCGCGCACACGTTGAACGTCACGGCCTTTTGCGTCGGGTCGAAAGCCTGGCCACCGGCGTGGCACAGGTTGATGCACTCGAGAATTTTCTGCACATGGCCGTACATGGTGGTGGCCTTGTACGTCGGGCGCATGCCCGCTCGTGTGTTGATAAACAACTCGTCTTCGAAACTGGTGCGCAGCTTCTTCAGGCTGTAGCTCACGGTGGACTGGCTGACAAACAGCGTTTCGGACACCTCGGTAACGCTGCTCTGATCATAGACGGCGATAAATACCATCAAGTCCTGCATGTCGAGCTTTCTGAGCAAGTTACTGTTTAACATCGGTTTCGTCCGTAAACCCGTTGTACCGAACTCAGTACAAGACAACGCAAAAGCTTAACGGAACGAGCGTGCCATTAGAAAGCTCTGTAGGGCGTTTCTATGTTTGGCGTGAGACAAATACTGTTTGCAACACGACTTCAGTGGATATGGTGTGCGTAGTGTTTTGGGTTAAAGCGCGTGACGATCAGCAGCATCACTACGATCACCGCCGTCAGCGACCACCAGGCCCATTCGAAGCTGCCCAGTTGATCGCGGATCATCCCCGCGATCAGCGGCGACAGCCCGGCTATCAAGTAGCCGATACCTTGAACAAACGCCGTGAGGCCACCGGCGCGGCGCGGGTTGTCCAAGTGGTCGAGGGACAGGATCAAGCTCATCGGGAACAGCCCGCCAATGCCCAGGCCGAGCAGGCAGGGCCACAGCAGGCTCAGGTATTGCGGGCTGAGAATCAACCCGCAGAAACCGAGGATGATCAGCACCAGCAGCACCGCAACCACACCGCGTTTATCCCGGCGACGGTTGGCGATGGCGGGGGTGATCAAGCCGGACACCACTTCCATTGCCGTCAAAAAGCCTAGCAGCAAACCGGCGTTCTGTTCGCTCCAGCCTTGCTCCACGTAGTACGGCGCCAGCCAGGCGAGTACGCAGGTGTAGGACGCAGTACCAAGGCCGAAAAAGACGGCCAGCAACCAGGCCCGGCCGTTACCGAAAAACGATGCCTGTGGGCCGGCATTGGCTTGCGGCAACGGCGGCAGCACCGAGCGCTGCGCAACCCAGAACGCCAGCGCCAGTACCGCGAGCACTGCCCAGATTGCCAGGCCAATGCGCCAACTGCCGGTCTGCACTTGCACGAAGGGCGCGAACGACGCCGCCAGCGCAGCGCCCCCCATGATCGCGGTGACGTACAGGCCCATGAACAGCGAGACGTTATTGCTGAATCGCGACTTGATCAGCGCCGGCATCAATGCCTGGATCATCGCAATGCCCACCCCGGCCGCGATGGCGCTGACGATCAGCTCCAGCGCCGAATCGAGGAACAACCGCGACAGCGTAGCGATGCCAATCACCAGCAGCGACAGCCCAATGCTGCGGTGTTCGCCAAAACGCTTTGCCAGGCCCATGCCAAAGAACATCGCCAAGCCCATGGCCATCACCGGCAACATGGTCAGCAACGCAGCGCTGCTGAAACTCAACGGCACGTCGCCGCGAATCGATGACAACAGTGGGCCCACGGCGGCCATTGATGGGCGCAGGTTGAGGGCGACCAGCACGACACTGATCATCAGCCAGAGGGCGGTGGTGGGTTTGGTGTGAACGGTTTCCATGGGCGGGCCTTGAGTGAGCAAGGGCGAATCAGGCCATGGAGGGGAGGCGTGGGGCAAATGAGAAAGTCGCAGTGCCTATTGAAAAATTGCAGCTGACTGATTCTCCGTTGATCAACATGTGGGAGCAGGCAAGCCAGCGCCCACAGTTTTTAACCGCGTTGGGTCAGTAGCCCACGGTGAAACGCTGGCGGGAGTGCTTTGGTGATTCCACTTCGTCGATAAGGGCAATCGCGTAATCAGCAAAACTGATCCAACTACGCCCTTCACGGCTCACCAACAAATCGTCCTTGCCTACACGGAATTTACCGGTGCGTTCGGTCTCAACAAACTCCGCCGAGGGCGACAGGAAGGTCCAATCCAGTTCCTTCTCCTGACGCAGCGCATCGAGAAACGCAGCCCCCGCGCTGGCCTCGGCTTTGTACTCTGCCGGGAAGCCTTCGCTGTCGATCACCCGACCGCCACCCGGCAGCAACAGCGAACCCGCACCGCCCACCACCAGCAGGCGTTTCACCCCGGCTTTTTTCACCGGCCCGATCACGGCGCTGGCGGGCAGGGTGGCGAAGTGTGCGGCGCTGATCACCACATCGCTGCCGCTGACGGCGTGTGGCAGGGCATCTGCGTCCAGTGCGTCAACCTGTTTGACGGTGACGCCAGGGCGAATGGCCAGCTTGTCGGTATTACGTGCGATGGCTACAACGCTATGCCCACGGCGCAGCGCTTCTTCCAGCAGTTGGCTACCGGCACGGCCAGTGGCCCCAATGATTGCAATCTTGCTCATGACGTTCTCCAGGACGGTTAAGGTTTGAAACGCTTCACCACTTCATTTCGCCCTTGGCGACTTTGGCGCTCAGCGCCAGCGAGCTTTCGTCGGCGAGGGTCGGGAAACGTTTTTTCATGGCCGCGATCAGGGCAGCGGAATCCTTGGCTTTGGCGGTCTCGACGTCAAAGGCCTTGATGTAGTCGGCGGTAAAGGCCACCGATTTCAGCGACGGTGTGCCCAGGTAATGGCCTGGAACCACGGTGCGAGGTTTGAGCTGTTCGATGCGTTGCAGGGTGGCGAGCCAATCTTTGTGGGATTGCGCGCTCTGGGTGTCGGCCATCCACAGGTGGATGTTTTCAGCGACGACCACACCACCGACCACGGCTTTGATCGACGGGATCCACACAAAGCTGCGATCCGTCTGCGGGCCATCCAGACCGATGACATCCAGTTGTTGGCCTTCGAGGGTCAAGCTGTGGCCTTCAAGCACCTGCGGGACGATGGTTTTGGCCGGCTTGTCGGCGCCCATTTTCGGGCCCCAGAACTCAAGCTTTCCGGCAACGGTCGCCTTGATGTGGTCGACCACCGGTTGCGGTGCAAGCACCTTGGCGTCGGGGAACGCGGCGGTGAGGGTGTCGAGGCCGAAGTAGTAGTCCGGATCGCCATGGCTGATGTAGATGGTGGTGAGGTGTTTGCCGCTGGCGCGGATCTTTTGCACCAACTGCTCGGCCTGGCCCTTGCCGAATTGCGCGTCCACCAGGATGGCGTCCTTGGCACCGCTGACCAGCACCGAGCTGACCGGGAAGATCGCGGCTTCGCCTGGGTTGTACACGTCCAGCGTCAGGTCGGCCGCAGCCGCATGGGCGGCGAAGGCCAAGGCAGCGGTGGCCAGGGTCAGGCGCTTGAAGGTTGAGAACATCGGACAGCTCCAGCATGGGTAAGGGATGCACAGAGCTTAGTTGCACAAAACCAGACTAAAAATGCGATGCTGGGACATAGTTTGTTTCTAAAATCGGGCAGATCATGGATCGTCTTCAAGCAATGCGCGTGTTTGTCACGGTGGTGGACCTGGGTAGCCAGTCCGCCGCCGCCGACCATTTGGAACTGTCGCGGCCGGTGGTGTCGCGCTACCTGGCCGAGCTGGAAGACTGGGTCGGCGCACGTTTGCTGCACCGCACCACGCGCAAGCTCAGCCTCACGGCGGCCGGCAGTGAAACCCTGCCGCGCTGTCGGCAAATGCTGGAACTGAGCGGCGATATGCAGGCCGCTGTCAGCGAGCCCGACGACGCGCCCCGCGGCCTGCTGCGCCTGAGTGTCAGTACGTCTTTCGGCCAGGCGCAATTGGCGCAGGCCATCGCCGAGTACGTCAAGCGCTACCCGCTGGTGACGGTTGACCTGCAGATGCTCGACCGCACGGTGAACCTGGTGGATGAGCGTATCGACCTGGCCATCCGCACCAGCAATGACCTGGACCCCAACCTTATCGCCCGGCGGCTGACGGTGTGTCGCTCAGTGGTCTGCGCCACGACGGCTTATCTGCTGGAGCATCCGGCCCCGCAGAAAGTCGAAGACCTGGCCGGGCACAACTGCCTCACCCACTCTTATTTCGGTAAAAGCCTGTGGCATTTCGAAGAGCGTGGCGAGCACGTTTCGGTGCCCATCAACGGCAATATCACTTCCAACGAGGCCAGCACCTTGTTGCGCGTGACGCTGGCCGGGGCAGGGGTGTCGATGCTGCCCAGTTACCAGGCCGGCGACTACATCCGCCGCGGTGAACTGGTACGCCTGCTGCCCGATGCAGAGCCTCGCCGGATGAACATTTACGCGGTATACGCCTCGCGCAAGCACATGCCATCGGCGCTGCGCAGCCTGTTGGATTTCCTGGTGGTGCGGTTCCCGGAAGAGCCCGCATGGGATGCGGGTCTCTAGGTCGACATAAGCGTGTTGAATGTCGCCTGATAATGGCAACTCGCGCGCGTTGACCTATGCTTTGGATAGCACCCTGTAGATCCGCTCAGAGGTCTGTGCCATGAGTATTAAAACCAGAAAATACCTGATGATTTTCAGCCTGTGCGCACTCGCCAGCGCGCTGTACGGGGCTGCCGCCTACCGTGTGGAGCAAACGCGTCTGCAGCCGACCTTTGCGATCAGTTGCCATCAGGACCAATGTGTTCCGCGTACCGGCAGTTTCAGTGCCTTGCGCTAAAACCGCCCGCTCCCACAAAAGCCCGCGCTTACATTCAGCTTTGCGGCGCCTCGGCCTTCAGCTGTTCGCGAAACGCCTTGGGCGAAAACCCGACCCGTCGGCGAAACAGCCGTGAGAAGTTGGTCGGGTCGGAAAAGCCCAACACCTCCGACATTTCATTAATGGTCATGCTGGTGTAAGTCAGCAGACGCTTGGCTTCCAGCAACTGGCGGTCATGCATGATCTGCAGCGCAGGCTGCCCACCCAACTCCCGACATGTTCCGTTCAGGTGTGAGACCGAGATCCCCAGCTTGTGGGCCAGGTCCTCGATCTTCGGGTGTTCGCGGTAATGCTGCTCGACCAGTTGGGTAAAGCGCCGGAAGTATTCACGCCCCCTGGGCGCCCGAGGGTGGCGATGCTGGATGGCCTGGCGGCTGATCCACACCAGCAGCACGCTGACCAGCGCATGCATCATCATGTCTCGCGCTGGCTGGTCGTCGGCGTATTCATCCTGCAGACGGGCAAACTGACTGTTCAGGTAATCACTGTCTTTGCCTGCCGGGTAACTGCCCAATGCCTGCAAGCCGTCTACCGTTGCGCCCAGCTGTGCTTGCAGATGGCTGACCAGCGGCGCTGCGAGCGTCACGACATAGCCTTCAACATCCTCGGGAAAGCGAAACCCGTGCACGCACAACGGCGGCAATACCTGCAGGGTCGCTTCATTCAAGGTGGTGCGCTGGCCTTCGATTTCCAGCTGTGCCTGGCCTTTGTGCACGTAGAGCAGTTGGCACAGATCCGCGTGCCGGTGGGGTTGGATTTCCCACTGGTATTCCCGACTGCGCCGGGAAATGGTTTCACAGTGCAACAAATCGGGGGTCGGCCATTGCTGGTCTTCCCCGTAAAGCTTGAAGACCGGAATCGCGGTTTTGGTCATGGTTTCAATCCGATACGCAGGACAGTGGTGCGGTAATCGCCCCAATTGGCAAAAAGCGCAGGCTTTGGCTCAGTTTTCACCTTCTTATGCTGCTCGCTCAAGTGAAAAATGTCAGCAACAAGACCAATGACAACTCTTTCACCCTGTCCGTTCGGGTGGAACTTGCGGGCCATAAAAATAATGAAAACGCTGAAAACCCAAGTCGCCATCATCGGCGCCGGTCCCTCTGGACTGTTGCTCGGTCAACTGCTGCACAATGCGGGTATCGAGACCCTTATCCTAGAGCGCCAGAGCGCCGATTACGTGCAAGGGCGCATTCGTGCCGGGGTGCTGGAGCAAGGCATGGTCGACCTGTTGAGGCAGGCCGGCGTCAGCCAGCGAATGGACAGCGAAGGCCAGGTGCATAACGGATTCGAGCTGGCGCTGAACGGCCAGCTCACCCATATCGACCTCAAGGGCTTGACCGGCGGCCAGTCGGTGATGATCTACGGCCAGACCGAAGTCACCCGCGACCTGATGGCCGCGCGTGCCGCCGCTGGCGCCACCACTTTTTATGAAGCCCATAACGTGCAGCCCCACGGCCTTAAAAGTGATCGACCCTGGCTGACGTTTGAGCACCAGGATGAGGCGTTTCGCCTGGAGTGCGACTACATTGCCGGTTGCGACGGTTACCACGGCGTTGCGCGCCAATCGATCCCGGCCGAATCGCTCAAGGTCTTCGAGCGGGTCTACCCCTTCGGCTGGCTGGGTATACTGGCCGACACGCCGCCCGTGCACGCTGAGCTGGTGTACGCCAAGCACGCGCGCGGCTTTGCCTTGTGCAGCATGCGCTCGTCGACCCGCAGCCGCTATTACCTGCAAGTGCCGCTGGAAGAACCTATTGATGAATGGCCTGACGCCCGCTTCTGGGACGAGCTGAAAACCCGCCTGCCCAGCCACCTCGCCGAGAACCTGGTGACCGGTCCGTCGATCGAAAAAAGCATCGCGCCGCTGCGCAGTTTCGTGGTGGAACCGATGCAGTACGGCCGCCTGTTCCTGCTGGGTGACGCGGCGCATATCGTGCCGCCCACCGGCGCCAAGGGCTTGAACCTGGCGGCGAGTGACGTGAGCACACTGTATCGGATTCTGCTCAAGGTCTACGGCGAGGGGCGCGTGGACTTGCTGGAACGCTATTCCGCCATCTGCCTGCGGCGGGTGTGGAAGGCCGAGCGGTTTTCCTGGTGGATGACCTCGATGTTGCATCAATTTCCCGAGGCGGACGGTTTCAGCCAGCGCATTGCTGAGAGTGAGCTTGAGTACTTCATCCACTCCGAGGCGGGGCGCAAAACCATCGCAGAAAATTACGTCGGACTTCCTTACGAAGCTATCGAGTAGCCTGCTATCGTATCGAGCATTCCCGCGGGCCGACTTTCCCGCGGGCCCTGCTCGAAGGTCTTGCCGTGACGCACCTCAATCAGCCCGCTCCGCCGCTTCCCGCTGTGCGCAGTATCCTCGCCTCACTGATGATGGCGATCTTCCTTGGTGCCCTGGACCAGACCATTGTCGCAGTGTCCATGCCGGCCATTTCGGCGCAGTTCCACGACGTCAACCTGCTGGCCTGGGTGATTTCCGGCTACATGGTGGCGATGACCGTGGCCGTGCCGATCTACGGCAAGCTCGGCGACCTGTATGGGCGCCGGCCGATGATGCTGATCGGCATGGGCCTGTTCACCCTGGCGTCGCTGTTCTGCGGCATGGCGCAAAGCATGGAGCAACTGGTGCTGGCGCGGATCCTCCAGGGCATCGGCGCCGGCGGCATGATTTCGGTGAGCCAGGCGATCATTGGCGACATCATCCCGCCCCGTGAACGCGGACGCTACCAAGGCTATTTCAGCAGTATGTACGCGGTGGCCAGCGTGGCCGGGCCGGTCCTCGGCGGCTACATGACCGAGTACTTGTCGTGGCGCTGGGTATTTTTGATCAACCTGCCATTGGGCGCCGGCGCCTGGTACGTGGCCCATCGCACCCTGGTGGGGCTGCCGGTGCCGCAGCGCAAGCCGATCATCGATTACCTCGGCACTGTGCTGATGATCGTCGGCCTGACCGCGTTGCTGCTGGGCATCACCGAAATCGGCCAGGGCCATCATTGGCGTGACAATGAAGTACTGGGCCTGCTGGCGTGTTCGCTGCTGGCGTTGAGCCTGTTTGTCTGGCACGAACGCCGCGCGCGTGAGCCGTTGTTGCCGATGCATTTGTTCGCCAACCGCAGCGCGGTGTTGTGCTGGTGCACGATTTTCTTCACCAGCTTCCAGGCGATTTCCCTGACGGTGCTGATGCCGCTGCGTTATCAGACGGTGACCGGCTCAGGTGCCGACAGCGCCGCCCTGCACCTGCTGCCGCTGGCAATGGGCTTGCCGATGGGCGCCTATTTTGCCGGGCGCATGACCTCGGTGACCGGGCGTTATAAACCGATGATCCTCAGCGGCGCGCTGTTGAGCCCCTTTGCGATTCTCGGCATGGCCTTGAGCGCGCCTCAGGCGGTGGGGCTGACAGCCGTGTTTATGCTGCTGTGCGGGATCGCGGCCGGCATGCAATTTCCCACCTCGCTGGTGGGCACGCAAAACTCGGTGGAACAACGCGATATCGGCGTCGCTACCAGCACCACCAACCTGTTCCGTTCCCTCGGTGGGGCAGTGGGGGTGGCGTGCATGTCGGCGCTGTTGCTGGCGCTGTTGCAGGATTCCAGCTTCGCCCACCTGGCCAGCGGCGCGCTGGCCGTTGAAGGTAGCTCCGGTAATGTGTTGCTTGATGGCCTCAACGCGGCTCCCGGCCCGGCGCAGGACGCCTTGCGCGGGGAATTGGCGGTGACGTTCCGGCATTTGCTGATGGTGAGTGCGGCGGTGTCGTTGTTGGGCTTGGCGGCGGCGATTGCGATGCCCAACCGCGTGCTGCGCGGTCGCGAAGACAAGGCAAAATAACCGGCATGATGCAGTTCAAAATGTGGGAGCTGGCTTGCCTGCGATAGCGGTGGTTCAGCTTGCACAGCTGTTACTGATACACCGCTATCGCAGGCAAGCCAGCTCCCACAGGAGATTGCATTTCAAGTCCAATCAGGGGCTGTAGTAACCCACCGCCACCATGAAATGTCCGGCCTTGCGCACATACGCATGCTTGTTCTCGACCTTGCCGGTCACCGGGTTTTTCCAGCGGTATGTGTATTCACCCTGGTCCTGCTCGGCCATCAGCTTGAGGATCGGCTCGCCCACCGGCTTGCCGTCGGGGTCCTTGATCTTGCTGAAGTCGGTGTTGATCAGCCGCAGGGTGGTGCCGTGGGCCACGTAGCGTCGGGTATTGAGGTCGACGACAAACACGTAGAGGTCATCCTGCAAGAAGCCGCCTTGCAAGGAGTTGATCGCCTTGAGCGTGCCCGACTCATCCTTGAGCAATGCGTTCACCGCCTTGTTGCGCAGGGCGCGTGCCTGTTCCGGTGTGGCCCGCGGCAAGTAATAACCCACGGCCAGGATGCGTTCGCCCACGCGCTGGTAGAACACGTGCTTGTGCTCGACCTTGCCATCGTTCCAGTTCTGCCAGCGGTAATCGGCCTGCTGGATGCCCTGGCCTTCCGGCACCTTCAGCGCGTCTTTAAATGACTGGCGCAGATCCGGTCCCAGTACGTCGGACACATCGCGTCCGATCAAGGCGGAGGAGGGCCCGCCACTGGCCAGCAGCACGCCCTGGGTATCGACCACGAACACATAGCGATCCTGATCAATAAACTCCCCCTGGCGACTGAACGCAGCAAAGGCCTTGTCGCCGTTGCTCTGGTAGTAGGCCAAGGCTTTCTCCAGCAGCGCCTTGGCCGCCTGCGCATCCTCATCCTGAGCCGTCGCGGCATGCGCCTGGCTGAAACACAACAACAGCAGCCAGGTGATTCGAAGCAATCGCGTCATAACCTATCCCTCGTTTTTATTGATGTGACAAGAGCGTAGCTCAGGGCGCCGCCAGCCATTGACTGACGATGCCGTCATACACCCCGGTGGCCACGCTCAGGTGCAACCATTGGTCGACATAGCTTTTCCATGCCACATCGTCGCGGGGCAGCATGAAGGCTTTTTCGCTGTACTGCATCTGCCGCTCAGGGTTGACCGCGCACAGCCCTGGCTTGAGCTTTTGCTGGTAACGCGCTTCGCTGGCGTCGGTGATCATCACGTCGGCCTTGCCCGCCAGCAGTTCGTCGAAGATGGTCACGTTGTCATGCAAGCGGATTTGCGCCTGGCCCAAGTGGGCGCGCGCGAATATTTCGTTGGTGCCGCCGGCGGGCTCGATCACGCGGACCTGCGGTTGGTTGATCTGCTCGACGGTCTGATAACGCTGCACATCGGCGCAGCGCACCAGCGGGATCTTGCCGTCGACGCCGAGGGCCTGGCTGAAGAAAGCTTTTTTCTGGCGCTCCAGCGACACCGAAATGCCGCCCACGGCAATATCGCAGCGTTGGGCGAGGAAGTCCGGCATCAGGGTTTTCCAGGTGGTGGGCACCCACTGGATGTTGGCGTTGAGGCTCTTGGCCAGGGACTCGGCCATGGCGATGTCGATGCCTTCGTAGCTGCCATCGGCGCGCAGGGAGGTGTAGGGCTTGTAGTCGCCGGTGGTGCAGACGCTGAGCGTGCCGCGTTGGAGCACCTGGTCTAGACGCGAAGGGGCGACGTCGGCCAGGGCGCTGGTGGCCATACCTAATACACACAGGGCAAAAAGAGCTTTCATGCGGTCGAGTCCTTGGGGCATGGTCTTGGGCGGTCATTATTTCCAGCGTTGGGCAGTGTGGCAAGGCGCTGCGAATGTTTAGCCAAGTCGCAACCAAACTCCATCAACCCTGAATTTACCCACCTGTGCAGGCGTGTGAGGCTGGCCGCTATCTTCAGCACTGTGATCCCTGCATGGACGGCTCTCTCGACACCCACCCCGCGACACTGCCGTCCGATCTCGCGTTCTGGGCCTTGTTCCACTGCCGTCACGCACGCCCACCAGATACCTCATTCCTACGTTGATCCATCCCTTGGATGGCGTGCACCTGCGCGTCTGCTTTACACAAACGTATGAGAATGCCCATGAGTGTGTTTGCCTGCCTGAACGAAGCCCAGTCTTACCTCGAACACAACCCGGACATCGAAATGTTCGAGCTGTTTATCCTCGACAACAATGGTGTGCCACGCGGCAAATTGCTGCACCGCGATGAACTGCTGGCGGTGTACGAGAGCGGCCGGCCCTTGCCCAGCACTATCCTGGGCCTGACCATCAATGGCGACGACGTGGAAAACTCCGGGCTGGTGTGGGAGGTGGGCGATATCGACTGCCGCGCCTACCCGATCAGCGGCAGTTTGCATCGCATGCCGTGGCGTCTGATCCCGACGGCGGCGGTGCAGGTCAGCATGCACCCCACCGAAGGTCTGCCCGCCACCGTGGCTGATCCCCGGCATTTGCTGGCCAAAGTGATCGACGGGCTCAAGGCCGATGGTTATTACCCCGTGATGGCGGCGGAGTTGGAGTTTTACCTGCTTGACCAAAAACCCGACAGCAATGGCCGGCCACAACCGGCGCGGGATGTGGATGGCGGGCGCCCGCGTTCGACCCAGGTCTACGGCCTGCGCGAGCTGGAACAGATCGAGCCGTTCCTCGCCGACCTCTACAGCGCCTGTAAACTGCAAGGCATCCCGGCGCGCACGGCGATTTCCGAATACGCCCCCGGTCAAGTGGAAATCACCCTGGAACACCGTACCGACGCCCTGCAAGCCATGGATGAAGCGGTGCGCTATAAACGCTTGGTCAAGGGCGTGGCGCACAAACACGGGATGACCGCCTGCTTCATGGCCAAGCCGTTCGATGACTTGGCTGGCACTGGCATGCACATGCACGTGAGCCTGGCGGACGCCGCGGGCAATAACCTGTTCGCCAGCGAAGCCACTGACGGCACGCCGCTGCTGCGCCAGGCGGTGGGTGGCATGCTCAGCACCTTGATCGATTCGCTGTTGCTGTTCTGCCCCAATGCCAACTCTTACCGTCGCTTCCAAACCAACAGCTACGCGCCGCTGGCCGCCACTTGGGGCGTGGACAACCGCACCGTCAGCCTGCGCGTGCCTGGTGGGCCGGCCAACTCCCGGCATATCGAACACCGCATCTGCGGCGCCGACGCCAACCCTTACCTGGCGGCTGCCGCAATCCTGGCCGGCATCCACCGTGGCATCCGTGAACAGCGCGACCCCGGTGCTCCGGTGGAAGGCAACGGTTACGCCCAGGCCAAGGAGCTGCTGCCGACCGACTGGCTTACCACTCTGCGCGCGCTGGAAGGTTCAAGCTGGGCGCGGGAGGCATTTGGCAGTGAATTCCTCGGCGTGTACCTGGCGGTAAAACGCGCTGAGTATCGCCAGTTCATGGGCGAGGTAGGGGAGCAGGATTGGCGCTGGTATTTGCATCAGGCGTGAGCCGGTGACAGGGCGGTGGTGGCTTCGACCTTTTTTTCACGTTGTGGTGTTTAAGCTGCCAATCAAGGTCGTTCACTACTGTTCTACTTACATGAGCCCGCGATGCCGTCACCACCACCATCCTCCATCGAGATCGAATACGCCGAGCGCTGTGACCGTGAGCACGCTCGGGTTTGCGGCGATACGCGCCCGCCGGGACTGCGGCGACGCCTGGCGTCATGGCGCGACGAGTGGCTGGTGCGCCAGGCGTTGAAGGTCGCCGGTGAACCTGGGCTGGTGCTCGATCTGGCCTGCGGTTCCGGGCGTTTCTGGCCGGTGTTGGCCGAACACGTCAACCGGGTGATCCTGGCATCGGACAATTCCCAGGACATGCTCGACCACGCACGCAGTCACCACCCGGCGTCCTTGCTCAAACGAGTCAAGACGTTTCAGGGCTCGGCATTTTCAATCGGCTTGTCGGCGAACGCAGTGGACTGCATTTTCTGCCTGGAGTTGTTTCGCCATGTCCCCAGCAGTGAAGGGCGCTTGGCGTTACTGCGCGAATTTCACCGGGTCAGCCGCGACACGGTGATCGTTTCTGTCAATTCTCGTACCGCCGTAGAGGACGAGTTTCGGCAGGCCGGCTTCAAGGTCCTGAATTATCAGGAATTCATGCCAGGCTCAAGCGTGTGGCGGGTTTACGTACTGCGTAAGAGAGGATAAGTCCCGCCTGTCGGACTATTCTTCAAGTCTTGCCTGAGTTTTCATGGTCGCCTCTGCATTGCGGATGCTCGCAAGTCCCTTTCGCGATATATACTGCGCGCCATTCTTCAAGGGAGAGCCGTGTGGCCATCGATATTCACTGGATCTGCGACAACGATAGCCTCGGCCAGCATTGCGCCGAATGGCAGCAGTTGCCATTCGTCGCCCTCGACACCGAATTCATGCGGGTCGACACCTTTTATCCTATTGCCGGGCTGATCCAGATCGGTGATGGCGTGCGCGCTTACCTGATCGACCCCCTGACCATCGACAACTGGCAACCGTTGGCCGCCCTGCTGGAAAACCCGGCGGTGATCAAGGTGGTGCACGCTTGCAGCGAAGACCTGGAAGTGTTGCTGCGCCTGACCGGCAGCCTGCCTGTGCCGTTGTTCGATACCCAATTGGCTGCCGCTTATCTGAATCTTGGCTTCTCCATGGGGTATTCGCGCCTGGTGCAAGCCGTGCTGGATATCGAACTGCCCAAGGGCGAGACCCGTTCGGACTGGCTGCAGCGGCCGTTGTCCGAGACGCAGATCAGCTACGCCGCCGAAGACGCGCTGCACTTGGCCGAGGTGTACATCCGCCTGCGTCCGCAGTTGTCCGACGATAAATACGCCTGGGTGTTGGACGATGGTGCCGAATTGGTCGCCAACCTGCGCCGCGAAGTCGACCCTTACGAGGTGTACCGCGACGCCAAGCTGGCGTGGAAACTCTCACGTGCCCAACTCGCCGTGCTGCGTGAGCTGTGTGCCTGGCGCGAGCAGCAAGCCCGCGCCCGTGACCTGCCGCGCAACCGCATCATCCGCGAACACGCGTTGTGGCCCCTGGCCAAATCCCAGCCGGATAACCTCGCCGCCCTGGGCAAGATCGAAGACATGCACCCGCGCACCGTGCGTCAGGACGGCCCGTTTCTGCTCGACCTGATCAAACGTGCCGGCAGCGTGCCGATGGACCAATGGCCACCTGCCGTTGCCGAGCCTTTGCCGGTGGATGCCGCTGCATTGATCAAGCAACTGCGCGCCTTGGGCCAAACGTTCGCCGAGCGCCTGAACATGGCTCCGGAACTGATGCTGCGCAAGAAAACCCTCGAAGCCCTGGTCAAAAGTGGCTACCCCGATGGGCCTTATAAATTGCCAGACTCGCTGCGTGGCTGGCGCCGCGAGTTGATGGGCCAGGCGCTGCTCGACAGCCTGGCCACTGCCGGAGAACAGCCTTGAAACGTATTTGCTCCATCTATCGCAGCAAGAAAAAAGACGGGATGTACCTCTACGTGCTGAAAAGTGATGCTTTGGAGCGCGTGCCTGAACCCTTGATGGACGCCTTCGGCAAGGCGCATCACGCGTTTGACATGGTGCTGACGCCGGAGCGCAAACTGTCCCGTGAGGACATCGCCGTGGTCCTGGAAAACCTCGACAAGCAGGGTTACCACCTGCAAATGCCGCCGGCCGAGGACGAGTACATCGAACACTTGCCCGAAGAGCTGCTGCGCCGTAACGACCCGATGTGATCGGTGAGTGCCCTGTTCAGGGCACAGTCTTCAATGGAATCGTATAAGTGGGCGGTGGCCGTAAGGATGCGGGCGGCCGTCCGTATTGTTTTTGAAAGGTTTGAACCATGCGTGTTCTGATTGCTGAACAGGATCACCCGCTCTACGCTCGATTGCTGGGTGACCTGGCCCCGGACCTTGAGGTGCTGACCAGCGGCGACTCCGCCCAACTGTCGCGCCTGGCCGCCGATTGCCCGGTATGGCTCGGCCAGCCCGACCTGCTGGCGACGTTGTTGCGCCAGGGCCATCACCCGCAATGGCTGCAATCGACCTGGGCTGGCATTACGCCGCTGCTGGCCGAAGGCTTGCCGCGCGACTACCGCCTGACCCGCGCGGTCGGCATCTTTGGCCAGGTCATGGCTGAATTTGTCCTCACCTATATGCTCGGCCACGAGCGCGAAGTGTTGGCGCGCCTGGTCAGCCAGGTCGAGCGCAAGTGGGACAACCGCTTGGGCCAGAGCCTGGCGGGGCGTAAGGCGTTGATCGTCGGCACCGGCGACATCGGCCAGAGCGTTGCCGGGTTCCTCGTGCCGTTTGGCGTGAAGCTGTATGGCATCGCAAGCGAAGCGCGTGAGCGGGCACCGTTTCTCGAAGTGGCTGGGCTCGACCAACTGGGCCGGCTGGTGGGGGAGGTGGACTACGTGATCAACCTGCTGCCCAACACGCCGAATACGCATGATGTGTTCGACGCAGCGCTGTTCAAACAATTCAAGCCGACGGGGGTGTTTATCAACGTCGGGCGCGGTGTGGCGGTGGTCGATGCTGACTTGGTCGAGGCCTTGAAGGAAGGGCATTTGGCGGGCGCAGTGATCGATGTCTGCCGTCAGGAGCCGCTGCCCCAGCGTCATCCGTTCTGGACCGCCTGGGGGTTGTTGTTGACTGGGCACAGCTCGGCGCCGACTTCGCCGCCGATGATGGTGGCGCTGTTCCTGGAAAACCTGCGCGCGTATCAAGCAAAGACTGCGTTGCGCGGTGAAGTGAGTTTCGAGCGCGGTTACTGAGTCGACCTGCTACTCGAGCCACATCTGCCTTTAGATCTTGCCCCCGACATGAACCCTGACAGTTGCGCTGGAACCTCCTCACTGGGTTTGTACACCCAGTGAACGCCGAGGCTGCTAATCGCGTGCCCGGCAGGACGTTCCTTCAGCTATGGACAGGTGTGCACATGATCGCCAGCAATTCCTCACGCTCCAGTTTTCCCCACGCATCCATCTCGACACAACCACCAGCATCCATCGTCGACCCCGACGCAACGAGCGTGCCCGAACCTTCGGTGGCCCTGGCAACGCAGCCGACAGCACAGGCCCCGCGCCATGCGACGGCCCCACCGCTGGGTAATTTCGGCGGGGCGCTGGCCTGGCCAGTGCCTCTGTCCAAGTCCGACGAAGATGCGATTATCACACTGTTGCAGGACCCCGACGCCACTCTACCGGGGCTGCCGCTGGTGGATGCACGCAAGGGCGCATTGGGTTATTTGCTGAGTGGCAGTTCGGTCGCCAATGCTGACCTGAATACACCCGACATCACCCTGCAAAAACTGCTCGGATCCTCTAAGGCTCAGGCGTTAGGGCAGGCCCTGCAAACCCGGGTGAACGGCATTGCGACGGCCACCAGTTGCAACGACTATTTGCTGGCCGCCATCCACCTGGGCCTGGACCCGGAGCTGCGCGTTGCGCGCCCAAACAGCGTCGCCGGGTTTGATCTTGCGGCGCGCCAATATTGGGGCAAACCTGCGTCAGAGGTGATTGACGGGCTCAGTCGTCATCTGATCGAACAGGGCAGAGCCACGGTACAAACCGCGAACCTGGCAGCCTGCCTGCTGCTGGCCAGAACCGCCCCGGAGTTATTGGTCAAAGACGTTCCCGCCAGCGTGACCTACGGCAGCCTGCTGTGGACGCAACTGGTGATAGCCACGGCCAAGGTGGAAGCCGACTCGCCCGGACGTGCGCACACGATGAGCTACGCCGAAGTCGTGGCGCATGCCGATACCCTCACTGGGCGCGGGGTTGGCGTGCAAGCGGCCGAGCAACTGGCCCTCGTGAACTGGGGGGCGGCCAACGCATTGCTGAACGTCGCTTCAGCGATGCCCAGCGAAACCGAGATGGAGCGTGTACGCACACGTTATAACCGTCAACTCAGCACGCTGACGGACGCGTGTGCCGCGGTGCAAACGCCGATACCCAGCCGACGGGCCATGGCGCTTGCCACGCTCAAGGCGCACTTTCCAACGCTGGATCCGCAGGTATTCGAACTGCCCGCCTTACAAAAGGCCTGGCTTAAACCAGGAAGGCCGGGCGCGTTTCCCGGGCTGTATTCGATGCTCGATATCGTAATGGAAGGCGGCAAACTCAATGTCCAGGAGCATTGGTTGGCGCGGGATAAGCGGGTGCCGGGCGAGGTGTTCTGCCAGCTGTATGAAACCGGCCGGCTGGACGTCAACGATGCTTTCGGTGCGCAGTATGACAAGGCCATCGCGTCACACGAACGGGGTCACGCAGGCCTGGTCCAGTATCTGATTTCCACCCTGCCCGTGGAGGATAGAAACAACTTCGAATATGGTGCGCTCGAATTTTTTCGCACCGATCAATACAAAATAGCCGGGGATCTTTTTTCGCCGCAGGCCCTGCACACTCGCGGGCATACGCTGCAGGTGAAAACCACCCTGGATGGAGCGGTCAATATTTATGAGCTGGATACCAGAAATGGCAGCATCAAAAAACAGAACTATCTGATAGCCCGCTATACACCGCCCTATACGGCAAAAAACCTGGAGTCCCGAGACGCAAATATCGTCAGCAAGACCAGCCTGTTTGATCCACCACCCGGGCAGTACACCGAAAAGCCGCTGCCCTCCGTCCACCTGCAGTCCTATGGTTCCGGCCGCAGCAAAGCCATCGGCAAGGTATTCGTCAAGGCGCTGGGGTTGGGCAATGACGACCTGTTGCAACAGGCACGCGGCGTGACGTCATTTGATCAGGGCAGAGCCACCGACCAGGCCATCGGCGAGTTTTTCCTCAACCTCATCCCACTGCGATCGGCCATCGTCAACTTTATGAACGGCAGAGTCGCCGACGGCCTGTTTGATCTGAGCCTGGATGTAATGGGTCTTGTCACCTTGGGGGCGGGCAAGGCTGCGCAGGCCGGCAAGGCACTTTCGAAAGGTATCAGCACACTCGGCGGGTTGTCGAAGGTTGCGCGATTTGTGGGCGCCGCGGCGATCGAAATGTTCAACCCGTTCAACGGCCTGGGCGATTTGGCGATGGCGGGCGGGTACGCGCTGGGTACTGTCACGCGGTTGGCGTTCGCCAAGGGACGCGAAAGCGTGAACATGCTTCGCGGTGCAACGGGCAGTTATGACGTGCTCAAGGCCGCCAGCCAACAGCACGGCGTGGCAGCCACTGGGACGTTCAAGGCCGCAGGTCAGAGCATCGAAGGCGGCGCGGTGCTCAAAGACGGCAAATGGTATGGCCTGGATGCGCGCACGCTGCAGGCCTATGGCAGCCCGCTCGAAGGGTTTTCTCCCGCCACACGGGCCGTCGACGGCGTGATAGATGTAGCGCCGGGTAATGAATTGAGCAATGCGCGGTTTGCCAATTACGGCGTCGTCGAATCGAAAATAGCCGGGGTTTCGCGCAACGCCCAAGGGGTCTATGTGGGCGCCGACGGTCACCGTTCCCATATCCGCCATACCGACAGCAGCGGCGACACCGCCGTCTATGAAGTTCGCCAGGTGACTCGCACTGAAGAGGGCGTGGTGCAGGCGCGGATTTATCATAATAACCGGCAAACCGAGCTACTGGTCCAGCACGTACAGGGCGATCAATGGCAGCGTTTGACGGCGCGGGGCGGTAACGGGTCTTCCGTGAAAGCAGACCTGGGACCAGTGATTGGCGGCGGCGGCGAGAGCACTCTTTACGCAAGCCTGGATGGCAAAAGTGTTTACAAAGACCTTCACACGAAAGCCGCCACGAAGATCCCCGATTACGCCACTTCCGAGGCGCACCGCCTGAATACCTACTATGGTGCCGGTTTTGCAGAGGCCATGGTGGAGGACGGGCGCTCCTACATCAAAATGAAAAGACTGGATGGCATCGCACTGGATGATGTGCCCAAGCGCAGCTTGCCCCCAGTGGTCCGCATCTGGCTGGATGACGCGTTGAAAGGCATGGAAGACAAAGGGATCTACCATAACGATCTGCATTTGAATAACTTTCTGTACTCGTTGAAAGATAAAAAAGTCTATCCGGTGGACATTCAGTCACTGAGCCCGGAAGTGTTGGCGAGCGACAAGTTTCTGCATGACATGACCCTTAGTGATTACGCACGCAAAAAGGCTCAGTTGCAGAGGGACTTCAACGAACTCGTGCGTGCTGGCGACAGGTAATCACTATGAACATCATTGATTTCCCTTCTCGTCAGCAGCAGGTCATCTCGTCCAGCCCGGCGGTCCAACAGACGACGCAGCCGTCTGTGGACGTCGTCGGCAAAACCCATCGTGCCTCGACGTTACATGCGTCATTGGGCGACAAGGGAAACCTTGCAACGCTGGGCCTCAAGCTCTATGAGATCGCCGCACGCCTGGCCGAAAACCCCACTGCCGACATGATCAAGACCACACTTCAAACCACGCCTATGGCCGTGCGGCCTGAATCATCCGACGCCGCAGCACTGGGTAGTACGGTCAATCTCGCGGCATTTATTCAGGGCAAGGGACTGGGCTTGCCGTATAACCTGTTTTCGCTGACATCCCTGGCCGACGCAGTGAGCGACCGGGCCTTGCAGCACCCGCTTGGCAACTTGAGCGGCGCGCTCTCATGGCCGAATCCTTTGAGCCCGGATCAACAGGGCAGGATGCGCGACATCACCCAGCGGCATGATCATGCACAGGGTGAGCAGCCGCTGGTGATGCAGACCAAAGGGGTTCTGGACTTTCTCAGTTACCCCAAAACGCTTTCCCCTGATGAGTTGGTTGACCCGGTCAAGGCGCTGAACACGCTGATCGGCTCCGCCGCAGCGCAGCGCTTGGGGCAGACGCTGCAACACCGACTGGGTGGCATCGCCACCGAGAACAGCGCGAATGACTACCTGCTCGCGGCAATCAATCTGCACCTGGACCCTGAATCAATCTCCGCGCCGCACCGCAATAAAGTGGCCGGCTTTGACTTGATGCAAGAGCAACATTGGGGCGAGCCTGCCGCGGTGGTGGTCGAGGGCCTGCGCCAGCATCTGATCACCCAGCGCAAAAGCAGCCCGCTGATGGCCAACGCTGGCGCTTATTTGCTGTTGGCAAACAAGGCCCCCGAGTTTCTGGTCAAGGACCTGCCCGGCAACCTCACGTACGGCAGCCCGGCGTGGGTCAGCCTGTCGGTGGCGGCGGCGACGATTGAGGCACAGTCGCCGGGAACGGTTGCGAACATGACATTCGCCCAGGTCATGATCCGGGCAGAACATGCGGCCATGGTCGATCCCGTGATGACCGAACGTGCCCGCAAAACGGCGCTGGCAGATTGGGGCGTGGCCAATGGTGTGATCGACAGACGCGGCGATGATCAATACTCGAGCGAACAACTGGACAGTGTCAGGGCGACGTTCAATGTCCGGCTTGGTCAGCGCTTGTCGGCTTCACAGGCATTGAATCAAGCGATGCCGATGCGCCGAGACATCGCGCTGGCCAAACTCGTCGAGCGGTTTGGCGACCTTGGCGCGTTGTTTGAAGAGAAGCTGTTAGCCACGCACAACTACGCTGGGCCGGGGCATCGCACATCGCTGGTGGGGGACCATTCGTTGCTCGATATCGCAATGATGGATTTGCCCAGCCCGGCGCCATTCGTCTCGGCGGATAATCGCCTGCCGCTGGCAGCCTTGAATGCCAATCCCAGGTTTGGTGTGACCGAGGCGTTCGATCAGCAGTTCGACACATTCATCAGCGGCAAAAAATCCGCCATCGGCATTACGGTCAAACACCTCATTGCACAATTGCCTTTGGAGCATCGACGTAATTTCGAGTTCGGCAAAATCACCCTGTTTCAGCAGACTTCCCACACGCTTGGGCTGGATTTCACCTCAAAAACGCCAGGCCCGAAGCAACCGCGGTTGCTGGTAAAGACTGAGCGAAACGGCGTGGCCTCGGCGTATGAGATCGATTTTCACAACGGCACGGTACAACCTGCACAGCTCTACAAAGCCCGCGAGCAACGCTCAAGGGACGCCAATCGGGTACAGGAGACCAAGGTATTCACACCCGCCGAAGCCGTAGGCGAGCTAAGTCGCGAGCGGACCTCGGGAACGGCGCCGCCGGACAGTTTCAACAGTGCGCGAAGTGAAGCGATCGCTGCTGCATTCGTCGAACATCTGGCGCTGGACGACCCTGCCATCAAGGAAGAGGCCAGGGGCAAGACCACCGGAGACCGCCAGCATGACAGGGCCAAGGCGTTTGAAACGTTTTTGCTGAACCTGGTGCCGCTGCGAGCGGCCATTGTCAATTTCCAGAATGGCAACTACGGCGACGGCGCGATGGACCTTGCGTTGGATGTATTTGGTTTTCTCACGGCGGGCATGGCCACCGCCGGCAAAGTCGCCAAGATCGGCGCGACGGCCATTTCCACTGCAAGCAAAGCGCTGCGTGCGACCAAGGTAATCGGCACCGCTGCCATCGGTGCGTTCAATCCACTGGGCGGGTTTGGTGATCTAGCAGTGGGTAGCGTCAGCTTCGCGGTTGCAAAAGGCAGCGCCGCGATCAATCGGCTGCGGGGTGCCACGGGCAGCTATGACGTGCTCAAGGCCATGAGCAAAGACTATGACGCTGCGGCCATTGGCACGCTCAACGTGGCCGAACGTCGGGTGGTTGGCGCGGCGGTACTCAAGGACGGCCGCTGGTACGCGTTCGATGCCGACGTAATGCAACCTTACGGCCGCCCTCTCGAAGATTTCACCGCGCATACCCGGGCCGTGGACGGCGCAGTCAGCACGGCGCATATCGAGCACACCAGCGAATTGGATAATGCGCAGTATCGGCAATTCAAGGTGGCGGAGTCGAACCTGGATGGGCTGACGCGCAATAGCCAAGGGGTGTATGTCGCCGCCGATGGTCACCGTTCCCATATGCGCCATACCGACAGCAGCGGCGAAACCGCCGTCTATGAAGTTCGCCAGGTGACTCGCACTGAAGAGGGCGTGGTGCAGGCGCGGATTTATCACAATAACCGGCAAACCGAGCTACTGGTCCAGCATGTTCAGGATGACCAGTGGCAGCACCTCGCCGCGCTGGGCGGCGCCCACATTGACGCCACGCACCTGCGCGCATGGGAGGCGCTCTCCACCCAGGAGCAGCAGCGGCTCACGCTGAAGGGGTTTGCGAGGCAGCACCGCTTGAACCTGCCGACCCTGACGTATTACGTGCAGCCCGACGGGACGTTGAGTGCTGCAGGCGTGATCGTGCGCGACCGCGCGGCAGGTGCGCCCTCGCGCACGCTGACTCCCCACCATCTGCGTGATTGGCAGGGCATGACCCAACAAGCGCGGGATGCGGCAACCATGGAAGGATTCGCCAGCCTCCATCATCTTGATGTGGGCGACTTCAAATCCTGCGTCAAACACACCGGCGGCCTGCTGCCACGCGGCGAAGCGCTGTTGTTCAGGGCCGGCGGCGGCAAGTACAACCAGCTGACTGACGATCATTTGCTGAAGTGGCACCGGGTCTCCCGGCAACCGAACAATCGGGTGACCCAAGAGGCGTTCCGGCGACAACACACGCTCAATCCAGTGGACTGGAAAACTCATGTGTATAGCGATGGCTCCTTCAACACCTCGGGGGCGCGACGTCTGAGCAGGGCGCAGGAAAACCTGGCTACCCAGCCGGCTGCCAGGTTTCCTGCCCCAGGCGCGACGCGCAAACGGCCTGCACCGGATAACATGCCCCCGGCGCAGGATGCCCCACTGGATTTGTCCAAACCCGCCGACGGCGATCCTCCGGCCGCTGCGCCGATTATCAAGACCGAGCCGGAGGTTGTCCCGTTGTGCACGTTGGCGACTCATTCGGTGGATAATACGCTGCCGATTTTACAGGACCCGGCCAACCCAAGGCTCAGCCTGACCCAGGCGATTGAAGGGCCGATCGATGATATTCGCATTGCGCATTGGTATGGGTTGCTTGACGGGTTGGAGCCGGCGCAGAAAAAGGTGGTGGCCAACCGGATCAAAGACTCGATCAAGGACTGGCTGCGAAGCGAAGGCAGCCATGGGCCGCGTTTCGACCAGATGCTTGAAGTGGTGACGCCGCTGGATGACGGCGGGCCAGCCCGTGGTGCGTCGGTATGGGCGCGGCGAGACATCGCGCAATTCGAAGTGCTCGGCCCTTACGCCGGCAAATATCATGCAACCGACGCCTCCCTGTTTCAGGAGCAGCGCAAGCAAGGCTCGCGTGCAGTGCTGACGTACCTGTTCGGCACACGCTCGGGCACGCGCTCGGTGAGTGCCTTGAACAGCGGTAATACTCTGAGCCTGGTGAACACGTCACAATTGAGGAATGGGCCCGCTTGGCAGAGCAACAACGTGATTTCCATCGCCGTGGGCAAGAACCTGTCGTTTTATGTGGCGCTCAAGGACATCAAGGCCGGCGATGAGTTGTTGCTCGACTATGGCCCGCTCTACGACGTGACGCCGGGGTTAGTGCCCAAACAGGAACCTGCCGTCTGAGGTTGTGCGGCGAGACCTTCAAGGCTCGCCGCACAACAGGGTGCCGGGCTCAGAGGCTGAAATCACCCTCCGACACCAGCTCGCTCAACGGCCGGCGCGGACTCGGCGTTTCACGCCCTTGCAGGTAATCCGGCAAGGTCGATTTATCGCCCAGCTTGCCAACCGCCACGGCCGCATGCAGCGCATAACCGTCTGGAATCTTCAGCTCTTTGCGGGTCAGCTCCTGATCGAAGCCGGCCATGCCGTGGGTGTGCCAGCCGCTGATACTGGCTTGCAACGCCAGGTGGCCCCAGGCCGAACCGGTGTCGAAGGTGTGCCACAGCGCCGGGGTTTCTTCGGTGGCGCCGGGGGCGGTGAAGTCGGTTTTCGACGCGATGATCACCAGGGCCGACGCGTGTTGCGCCCAGCCACGGTTGAATTCATTCAGCAAACCCAGGAAACGTTCCCAGTCCGGCGTGTCGCGGCGCGCGTAAAGAAAACGCCATGGCTGCGAGTTGTAGGCGGACGGCGCCCAGCGCGCGGCTTCAAAGAAACTCAGCAGGGTTTCCTGGGAGATGGTTTCGCCGGTGAAGGCGCGGGGTGACCAGCGGTCGGTGAACTGGGGATCGATCGGATAGTCGGCAACACGTGTCATGGAGCAGTTCCTGATCGTCAATTCGGCGTTCAAGGCTACTGCGCGCTCACTAGACTGACAAGTGGTGTTAGACCGCCAGTCGTAAGCGCTTGGCCCCAGGGGCCGCGGGCACTAGACTGGCGGCCTTTTCACCTACCGATACTGATGTAGAGCCATGGCCGCCAAAGTCGAACCTTTCTGGATACGCAAAACCCTTGAACACCTCGATCAGGAGGAGTGGGAGTCGTTGTGCGACGGCTGTGGCCTGTGCTGCCTGCAAAAGCTCGAGGATGAAGACGACAACAGCGTCTATTACACGCGTATCGCCTGCAAACTGCTCGACCTGAAAACCTGCCAGTGCACCGACTACCCGAACCGCCGTGCATCGGTGCCGGACTGCATCCAGCTCACCCCGGGCCAGGCGGATCAGTTCAAATGGCTGCCGCCGACCTGCGGCTATCGCCTGGTCAGCGAACGCAAGGACCTGCCACTGTGGCACCACTTGGTCTGCGGCGACCGCGATGCTGTGCACCAAGAACGCATTTCCCAGTCCGGGCGCATGCTCAGCGAAGGCAGCGTGCCCGAGGACGACTGGGAGGATTACCTGATTTTTCGTGCCGGCTGAAAAGGAGTGTGTATGAAAGGGGGGCGGTTGGGGGTGAGCCTGGTAGTGCTGGCGCTGAGCATGCCAGCGTGGAGCGCGAAGAAAGTTGACTTGGATTATCACGTCAAACTCCTGCCCCAGAGCGATCAGGCCGAGGTGCGCGTAAGCCTGTCACAGGGCTCGGCAGTGCGCAGCCTGGACTTCGACCTCGGCCACGACGGTGACTACAGCGACTTCAAGGCCGATGGCCGATGGAGCATCACTGAGCACCGTGGCCTGTGGCAACCCAGCGCCAACAAGGCCAGCCTGACCTACCGCGTGCGCCTCACCCACGCGCGCAAGCCCGGCACCTATGAAGCGCGCATGACGCCGAGCTGGGCGCTGTTTCGCGGTGAGGACCTGGTGCCGACGGCGCGGCTCGACCAGCAAGACGGTGTCGAGTTGGTCTCCCGGCTGGTGTTCGAACTGCCGGCTGGCTGGAAAAGCGTCGAAACCGCATGGCCGCGTATCGGCAAGAACAAATTCCGCATTGATAACGTCTCCCGCCTGTTCGACCGGCCCACCGGCTGGATGCTCGCCGGCACCCTCGGCAGCCGTCGCGTGCGCCTGGGCGAGACTGAAGTCAGCGTGGCCTCGCCCAAGGGCCAGGCCATGCGGCGCATGGATGTGCTGACGTTGCTGACTTTTGTCTGGCCCCAAGTAGAAGCAGCATTCCCACGTCGTCCGGCCAAGCTGCTGGTGGTGGGCGCCAGTGACCCGATGCGCCGTGGCGCGCTCGCGGCGCGCGACTCGATTTACCTCAACAGCCGCACGTCGCTGGTCGGTGAGAACGGCATCAGCCCGTTGATCCGTGAAGTGGTGCAGGCGATTGGGCGCTTCAACGATCACGACGTCAGTGACTGGGTCAGCGAGGGTTTGGGCGAGTATTACGCGATCGAACTGCTGCGCCGAGCTGGAGGTATTACCGATGAGCGGTATGAGGCCATTCAGGCACGCCTGGCGAAGGAAGGCAAGGACGTGAACAGCCTGCGCGGCGAGCATGTCAGCGGCGCGACGGTGGCACGGGCGGTGGTGGTGTTACAGGAGTTGGATCGCGAGATTCGGGTGAAGACTCATAACAAACGGTCGCTGGATGACCTGGCTCAGGCGGTGATGCGCGCGAACAGCATCACCACTGCGGAGTTCGTAAAGCTGGCTGAGAGCATTACTGGCGAGCCCTCAGTGGTGCTGGACAGCAAATTATTGCGTTGACGCAAATCATTGTGGGAACTGGCCTGCCTGCTATAGCGGTCTATCAGCTACTGAACCAGCAACCTGACACACTGCTATCGCGGGCAAGCCCGCTTCCACATTCAACCGCGTTCGGCTGGACTACTTGGTTGCTTTTTCAGCCGCCACTTCCGCCTTGGCCTTCAAGTTCTGCAACTCTTGCCCGGCCCGCTCGATCTTCGCACGCACCGTGTTCATTTCCTGGCGGCCCTGTGCAAGTTTGTCCTTGAGCGAACTGTGCCCGGTGAACCCACGCGCCAGCGCCACGCCGCCGATCGCCACTTGGATCAAGCCGAAAATCCCGCCACGGCGCAGGCCTTTGCCCACCATCATCACGCCACCGGCCACCGAGCCGATGCGCTCCCAACCGTGCACGTTTTGCTGCGGCTGCGTTTCAAACGGGGCGTGTTCGATGATAGGACGCAAGGTTTTGCTGTCGCTCATGATCTGTCTCCAACGTGGGCTAGTGATATGTAGCTGACTGCTGGCACCTGCCGGATGTTCCGGAAAAATCAGTACTTGGGGCCCGAACGGGTGTTGTTGCCCTTGGCCAGTCGATCGTAGAGCACCACGTTGACGGTGGCGGCGAGGTTCATGCAGCCGGTGGTCGGGATGTAGACCACATCTTCGCACCAGTCGCGGATCTCTTTGTCGAGGGAGCCGTCTTCCGGCCCGAAGATGTACAGCGCGCGGTCGGGGTGGGTGTATTCAGGCAGCGCGCGAGCACCTTCCACCAGCTCCACGGCGACAGGGATGCAGCCCAGCGGCAGGATCTTTTTCAGGTCATCGATGCCGATCAGCGGAATGTCGTGGTGGACTTTCTTGGTGTCGGTGATGAAATCCCGGGCGCGCGCGTAGCGCACGCCGGTGTAGAACACCGAGGCCACGCCGTAGCAGCCGGCGGCACGCATGACCGAGCCGACGTTTTCGGGGGATTTGGGGTTATACAGACCGATGCAGCTGTAGCGTTTATTGCCCACGGGGAAGGGTGCCTTAAAAAGGCAGCATTATAGCGGCAAGCTACAAGCTGCAAGTTAAAAGCGGAGCGGCTTTTTCTTGCAGCTTGATGCTTTCAGCCGTCTTTCTTCATAAGGCCAGCCAACGCCGCAAACGGGTTATGCGTCGCCTTGGCAATTGTCGGGCTGCTGGTGGAGCCTTCGCCGAAGTACTGCTGGTCGGTGTAGCGCGAGTGTTCGTTGTCGTGGCAGTACAGGCACAGCAACTCCCAGTTGGAACCGTCCTGGGGATTGTCATCATGATTGTGGTTGCGGTGGTGTACGGTCAGCTCACTCAGGCGTTTGCCGGCGAACTCACGGGCGCAGCGGCCGCACACGTGGGGGTACATTTTCAAGGCTTTGTCGCGATAGCCCATTTCCCGGTCGCGCTGGGCATCGGCGAGGATACGATCCAGCTTGGCGGTGTGGGAGGGCGGATTGGTCGAGCTCATCATGGCTCCTGGCTATTGGGTGGTTCACGGATAAGGTTGATTCTAGCCGCTTGCGTTGTAAATGACCGCTTCACTTTGTCGATAAGGAGCTCAATATCATGCGTCTGCAATCATGGACTGTTGCGTTGTTGCTGTGTGGGGTGGTTGCCCAGGCCCAAGCGTTCTCCACGCCAAAACCCGGCCAAGTGATCGAGGTTGCACTCGAACACTTGCACCCGACCCAGGCCGTGGTGGGCTTCGACCAGATCTACTACAGCCTCGGGCTGTTTGCCGACAAACCCGCCAAGGTCTTCGATGAGTACTGCGAAACCAACGGCCAGGGCGAAGCAGACAAGGTGCCCAAGGACGCAGACCTGCACAAAGCCTCCAGGTTCACCTGCAAGGACCCGGTGGGCACCCATCCCGAGGACATGAAAACCGTGGTGGTCGGTCCCGCTGGCCAGCTGTACCTGACCGACGGTCACCACAGTTTCACCACTTTATGGGAAGTGCCCGGCGGTGGCCCTCGGTTGAAGATGTGGGTCAAGGTTACCGACGACTTTAGCAACAGCCCGACTTTAGCGAGCTTCTGGCGGCGGATGGAGGCAGCGCGCAAAGTCTGGCTCAAGGACAACAGGGGGCAGACGCTGCCGCCCGAGCAGTTGCCCGCGCACCTGGGCTTCAAAAACCTGCAGGACGACACCTTCCGCAGCCTGGTGTATTTCACCCGCAAGGCGGCCTATGGCAAGCCCGAGGCTGGGGAGATCGCGCCGGAGTTCCTGGAGTTTTACTGGGGCAACTGGTTGCGTACGCAGATTGACCTGGCCGCGTTCAACCTGAACAAGAAAGGCGGCTACAAAGACGCGATTGAGGCTGTAGCCAAGCGCATGGTCAGCCTGGCGCCGGGGTCGCAGGTCGGGGATAGCGGTTTTACCTCTCATCAGTTGGGAGGCATGACCAGGCTCGACCGGGATGAGCTGGAAAAGACCTTCGACAAAAAAGTGCCGTATGTGATCGATTACCGCAATTCTCGAAACTAATGCTGATCAAAACTGTGGGAGCGGGCTTGCTCGCTCCCACATTAGATCTGCGGTGTGATCAACCCTTGAGCTTCTCCGCAATCCAGATGGTGTGCCGGGTGCCCTTGTTGCCATGGGCAAACACCTGCACTTCCTCGGCTTTGAAACCGGCCTTGCGCAGTTTGTCGCTGAACAGCTTGTCGGCGCTGGCCGACCATACGGCCAGCACGCCTTTGGGGCGCAGGGCCTTGGCGCAGGCGGCCAGGCCTCCGGCGGAGTACAGCCAGCTGTTGGCTTTTTGCGTGAGGCCTTCGGGGCCGTTGTCGACGTCCAGCATGATCGCGTCAAAGCCCTGGGGCTCGGCTTGCAGCACCTTGGCTACATCTTCCATACGGATCACCGTGCGCGGGTCCAGTAGCGGGCGGCCGGATTTTTCTCCCAGCGGCCCACGGTTCCATTCCACGACGCCCGGCACCAACTCCGCAACAACCACTTCGGCGGTTTTGCCCAGGTGCTTTAGGGCTGAAGCCAGGGTAAACCCCATGCCCAACCCGCCGATCAATACCCGCGAATCCGGGCGACCGGCGACTTTGCAGCAGGGGATTTGCGCCAAGGCATCTTCGGAACCGTGCATACGCGTGTTCATCAACTGGCCGCCGTCACCGCCCTGGATCTTGATGACAAAATCTTCACCGTATTCGAACAGGCACAAGGCACCGCCGTTGTCGGGGATCGGGGTGGTGTCGAGCAGAACGAAACGTTTCATGGAAATCTCATTGGGAAGGGCATTCTTGCGCGGTTGGGAGTAGCCTTGTGACATTCCGGTCAGGCCATGGAGCCATCGATGAAGTGCAGCATTCTAACGGTCATTGTGTTGAGCGCGCTCGCATCCGGTACAGCGCAGGCTCAGGCGTTGCAAACCGTACCGATTGCGCCGGCCCCTACGCCAGGTGCACCGGGCACGCCGACGCCGACGCTGTACCCGCAAGTCACCCCACCGGCCATGCCCAAGACTAACGGCTCGCCGCCCCTTGCGCCCATCGTGCTGCCGACGCCGCCGAAGGACCAGACGGTGCCCGGCCTGCAGCAGAACGACAGCAAACCGAAGACGCCCGGCGGTTAAAACTGTTGCGATAGCAGCTGCCCATCGGCCATGCGCAGGCGCTTGGACAGGGCGATGGCAATCGCACGGATGATCTTGGCGGCAACCCTGGGGGTTTCGTTGAGCATCTTTTCCAGGGCGTCCTTGCCCAGGTTGAGCAGCACGCAGTCACTGGCGGCCACGCAACTGGCGGAGCGCCGCTCGCCGTCAAGCACGGCCATTTCACCAAAGGCCCGGCCACTGCGCAGGGTGGCGATGGTCAGGCGTTGGCCGTCGCTATTGGTTTTTTGCACGGCCACCTGGCCGCTGTGGATGATGCACATGAAAGTACCGGCATCGCCCTCGAGAAAAATCGCTTCGTCACGGGCAATGCTGCTGATGTTGAAGTAGCCGGCGGCGACGTGAAAATCTTCCGGAAACAGCGGGTCGAACAGGCCGCAGTCCATGAGCATGTCGCGGATTTCGTCGTTGAGAAGCGTGGGTAGTGTCATGGCTGCAATCTTGATCCATCAATCATGTAGGGCGGTACTGTGTTCAGACAGAACCGCCGCACTAAGTTCCTTAAACCAGCCCCAGTACCTTGAACACAAAGCCATATTCGAGTGCTACGTCACGTAATCCCTGGTAACGACCACTCATGCCACCGTGGCCGGCGCCCAATTCGGTTTTGAGCAGCAGCAGGTTGTCGTCGGTCTTGGTAGCGCGCAGCTTGGCCACCCACTTGGCCGCTTCCCAATATTGCACGCGGCTGTCGTTGTAGCCGGCGATCACCAGCATGGCCGGGTAGGCCTGGGCGCTGACGTTTTCATACGGCGCATAGGCCTGGATGCGCGCATACACCTCGGGCTCTTGCGGGTTGCCCCACTCGTCGTACTCGGTGATGGTCAACGGCAACTCCGGGTCGAGCATGGTGTTAAGCACGTCGACGAAAGGCACTTCGGCAATCGCCGCCTGGAACAGCTCCGGACGCTGGTTAAGTACGGCGCCGATCAACAGGCCGCCGGCACTGCCGCCGCTGATTGCCAGTTGTTTGGAGGTGGTCAGGCCCTTGGCGATCAAGTGCTCGGCGCAGGCGATAAAGTCGCTGAAAGTGTTCTGCTTGTGCTCCTGCTTGCCATTGCGGTACCAGGCCTCGCCCAATTCACCGCCGCCGCGCACATGCGCAATGGCGAAGGCCACGCCACGGTCGAGCAGGCTCAGGCGTGCGTGGGAAAACCACGGGTCGAGGCTCGAACCGTAGGCGCCGTAGCCGTACAGGTACAGCGGCACAGGCTTGCCCAACTGGTCGCGCTTGACCACCAGGCTGATCGGCACCTGTGTGCCGTCCGCCGAGGTGGCCCACAGGCGCTGGCTGACGTAATCGTCGGCATTGAACACGCCAAGCACCGGGGTTTCCTTGAGCACCTGCTGTGCGCCGTTGGCCAGTTCCAGCTGGCGAACCTGGGCCGGGCGGTTAAGCGCCTCATAGCGCAGGCGAATCTTATCGCTGACAAATTCCAGGCTGTTTTGAACGTAGAGGCTGTAGGCGGCGTCGGGCAATTCCACCCGATAAGCCGGCACGCCTTGCGGGTGAACTTCGATCACGGGCAGCCCACCAATGCGCAGGCTCAGGGTCATGGCGCTGGCATTCAGGCTCACGCCGTCGAGCATGACGTCATCGCTGTGGGGGATCAGGTTTTGCCACTCAGCCTCGGTCGGCACGTCGCCAATGTCGGTCGCCACGAACAATGCGTAGTTGATGCCATCACGGTTGCTGCGGATAAACCAGGTCCATGCGCCATTCAACTGACCGTGGTCGACATCGTATTCATGGTCTTCGACCCGTGGCGCCAGGCAGGTAAAGTCCAGTTGCGGCTGGTCGGCGTCCAGCGCCCAGATTTCGCTGGTGGTCTTGCTGCCCAGGGCCAGCAGCAACTGGCGCTCGGAGCTGGAACGGTAGCAATGCAGGAAGAAACGCCCGTCCGGCTCATGGAACACTTCCTGCGCCGCCGTCCCATCCAAGCGATAGCGGTAGAGTTTGTGCGGACGGTGGGTGTCGTCCAATTCGCCGAAGAACAGGGTCAGGCTGTCATTGGCCCAAGTCATGCTGCCGTCGCAGTCCTGGAACTCCAGTTCACTGACCTTGCCGTTGGCCAATTCCTTCACGTACAGGGTGTAGACCTCTTCACCGCTGGTATCCAGGCTGTAGGCCAGGCGCTGGTGGTCGGGGCTGATGCTGAACGCGCCGAGGGAGAAGAAGCCGCCATTGGCGAGCACGTTCGGGTCGAGCAGCAATTCTTCGCTGCTGTCATCCACCTGATTGCTGTCGTCATCCGGGCGGCGGCAGCGGTAGTGGCGGGCGTATTCGTCACCGGCGGTGGTGCGGGTGTAGTAAAGATACGGTCCCCAAGGGGAGGGCAGCGACAGGTCAGTCTCGAGAATGCGCCCCTTGATCTCCTCGAACAGGCTTTCGCGCAGCGCCTGCTGGTCGGCGAGCTGGGCTTCCTGCCAGGCGTTTTCGGCCTTGAGGTAATCGAGTACCTCAGCGCTGTCACGCGTTTGCAGCCAGGCGTACGGATCTGGGCCTTGGGCCTGGCGGGCAATCGGGGGGGTCGACATAGGCATGGATTATTCTCTATCTGGCAGACGGTGGCAGGCATTGCAGCCGCGACACGCAAAAGCCGTTATCATAGCCGCCTGTTTGCCAACCTTGCCATGGACACCATGACCGAGAACGACTATCTGACTGCTTGGGGCCTTTACGCCTTCGCTGCCTTGGGCTGCCTATTGGTGTGGTGGCGCATGACCCGCTGGATCTGGCGCTGGCTGCGCGAGCCGTTGCAATTGCTGATGGCGGTGCTGCTGCTCAGCCCGACCATCGTCGATCCGGTCAAGACCCAGTTCGCGCCGGCCGTGGCGATAACCGCCCTGGACCTGTTGCTCAAGGTCGGCAACAACGCCTGGCGGGCCATTTCCGATTTGTTCATGTACACCATGATTGCCTTTGGCGTGTACCTCGTGATCGTGTTGATCCGCTGGCCCATCGAGCGCGCCGCTAACGCCCGCCGTGAGCGCAAGGCCGCCGCCGATGCGGCATTGGCCGCTGAACCTGAAAGCGATGACGATGACGTACCTTTCCGCCGTCCTGAGCCTGTGAGCGGTATGCGGGTCGAACCACGCCTTTAACGTTGTAGCGAGAGCCCTGGCATGTGTGAATTATTGGGCATGAGTGCCAACGTCCCCACCGACATCGTGTTCAGCTTTACCGGGCTGATGCAGCGCGGTGGGCGCACCGGCCCACACCGCGACGGTTGGGGCATTGCGTTTTATGAAGGGCGTGGCCTGCGCTTGTTCCAGGACCCGGCTGCGAGCAGTGAGTCGGAAGTCGCGTTGCTGGTACAGCGTTATCCGATCAAAAGTGAAGTGGTGATTGGCCATATTCGCCAGGCCAATGTCGGCAAGGTCAGCTTGGCCAATACCCATCCGTTCGTGCGCGAACTGTGGGGGCGCAACTGGTGCTTCGCACATAACGGCCAACTGGCAGACTTCAATCCCCGCGCCACGTTCTACCGCCCGGTGGGCGATACCGACAGCGAAGCGGCGTTCTGCGATCTGCTCAATCGCGTGCGCGAAGTCTTTCCTGAGCCGGTGGAGATTGAAAACGTCTTGCCGGACCTGATTGCCGCCTGTTCCGAATACCGCAGCATAGGCGTGTTCAACTGCCTGCTCAGCGATGGCGACTGGCTTTTCTGCTACTGCTCGACCAAATTGGCGCAGATTACCCGCCGCGCACCTTTTGGGCCGGCGCGCTTGAAAGATGTCGACGTGATCGTCGATTTTCAGGCCGAAACCACACCCAATGATGTCGTCACCGTGATCGCCACCGAGCCTTTGACCGACAACGAAAACTGGACCCGTTACGAACCGGGCCAATGGAGCCTGTGGCGACGCGGTGAATGCGTCAGCCAGGGCATCACCGAGTAAGGATATCGACCATGTTGCTCAGTTATCTGCGGTTGGTGCTGTTTGCCATCGGCCTGTTGGTCGGCGTGCAAGTGCCCGGGTTTATCAACGACTACGCCAAGCGCGTCGAGGCTCACCTGATCGAGGCCCAGACCGGCCTGAGCGGGTTCGAAACCACCGCACGGCAGTTCTTCAACGGTGACTTGCAGGCGTTGGTGGCGCATTACCGCGCCAGTGATGATCCCGTGTTCCAGAGCGACGCCAACAGCCTGGGCGCCATGCTTGACCGCCAAGTGGCGCTGGACAAGCAGTTCCAGGCGATGCAAGGGCCTTGGTACATCCGCGCCCTGCAAGTGGCGGTGGCGGCGGACCCGGATATTCGCCAGGAAACCTGGAATGGCTACAGCTACCAGATCCTGCTGACCCCCGAAGCCATGGGCTGGGGGTTGGGCGGGGCGATGCTGTTGTCGTTTGGCATCGAATGCCTGTTCCGCCTGATCGACTGGGTGGTGTTGGGCGGCAAGCGCCTGCGCCAGAGCCGGCCGATAGAAGAGCGTGACCTCAAAGGCCTCTAAAGACCGACGCGGTCAAATGTGGGAGCCGGCTTGCCTGCGATAGCTATTTATCAGTAACTGATACACCGCTATCGCAGCCTAGGCATAGCGAGCCTCTGCTACGCGATATCACATTTAGAATGTGTAGATACCGATGGCTATCGCAGGCAGCCAGCTCCCACAGTTTTAATCGGGTTTCGTCAGTAACATTCTGTCTTCACCGACTTCCCCGGCATAGCGGGCAACGACTTTCTGACACAACCCCACAATCTCCTCCACCAACTCCACCCCCACACGCCACGACACCACCACCTGCAAGTTCGGCAAGCGCTGCGCCATCGGCAGCATCACCAATTCCCCGCGCGCCAGCTCTTCTCTGACCAGCACCGGCGGCAACGCACCAATCCCAAAGCCATCGCGCAGCAAGCGGGTAATCGCCGACACCGAGTTCACGCAGTTCATCCGCGGCGCGGCCACGTCGTTGGCCTGCATCAGGCTGATGACGTCCTGGTGCGGGTGGGAATTTTTCGAGTAGGTGATGATGCGCTCCTGGGCCAGTTCGGCGAGGGAAGCGTAATCCCGATTGTAGATCGATTGGCTGGCGACGATCCACGCCATGGGGTGGCTGGCCAGCTCCAGGCTGCGTACGCTTTCGAGGCGCAGCAGGTCGGTTTGCAGGATCAGGTCGAGGAAGCCTTTTTGCAGTTGATCGCTGAGGTTCAGTGCGGTATCGGCGACCAACTCGATTTCTACCAATGGGAAATGGTCCATCAGTTCCGCCACCAGCGGGCTGAGCCACGTGTGGATCACCGTGTCCATGGCGCCGATGCGGATGCGCCCGACCTTGCTGCTGGTGGTCTCCAGGGACTGCTTCAAACCCTGCAGGGTCACCAGCATCTGCTCGGCATAATCGAGCACCTTCAAGCCTTCCGGGGTCAGGCTCACGCCGCGTGAGTCACGCAGAAACAACTTCACCCCCAGCTCGTTTTCCAGCACGGCGATGCGGCTTGAGATCGAGGCCTGGGTGGTGAACAACTTCTCGGCGGTCAGGCGGAAACTCTTGAGTTTGGCCACCCAGACGAAGGTTTCGAGAAACTTCAAATTCATGGGATCAACTTTTTCTTATGCATGGATCGGTTTTTATTAGTTGGACGCCGCACCGGGCCAGCGCCAAAAATCGAGCTATTCCACGATAAGCGCCGTTGGGGTGTCAGGACAAGTTGCGAGTTCTGCGTAAAAAATCCCACACTACAAAAAAACAAAGCCTACAGGAGCACCTACCGTGAGCCGTTTGCTACTGAATTGCGATATTGGCGAAAGCTTCGGCAACTGGGCCATGGGTCTGGACGCCGAGATCATGCCGTTCATTGATTGCGCCAACGTGGCGTGCGGCTTCCATGCCGGTGACCCGAGCATCATGCGCAAAACCGTCAGCCTGGCGCTCAAGCACGGCGTGCAAATCGGCGCGCACCCAGCCTACCAGGACCTGCAGGGCTTCGGCCGCCGCTCCATGGCTTACACTGCGCAGGAAATCCAGGACCTGTTGCACTATCAGATCGGCGCCCTTGAAGGTATGTGCCGGGCGCAAGGTGGACGGGTCAGCTACGTTAAACCCCACGGCGCGATGTACAACGACATGATGGCCAACCCTATGCAGTTGCGCGCCGTGATCCAGGCCGTCGCCGCTTATGGCGAGCTGCCGCTGATGCTGCTGGCCACTCGCGACAACAGCGTGGCCCAGGCGTTGGGTAACGAATATGGGGTGACCCTGTGGTTCGAAGCCTTCGCCGACCGGGCCTACGACAACAATGGCCATCTGGTGTCCCGCCAGTTGCCCGGCGCGGTGCACCACGACTCTGAGACCATCGTGCAACAAGCCCTGACCATTTCCCGTGGCGAAGCGCTCACCGCCAGCGACGGCAGCCCGCTGGCCTTACAGGCCAATACCCTGTGCGTGCACGGCGACAACGCCAGTTCCGTCGCAGCTGTACAGCGCATCCGCGAGGCCTTGAAACCAGCATGAAGCCACGTATTGAAGTGGTGGCCATCGACTGCCTGATGGTACGTCTGTTTGATGCAATCGCCGAAGCCAACATGCCCTGGATGCTCGCCGCTAGCCAGCGCCTGCGCAGCGGGTTTGGCGCGGCATTGGTGGACCTGGTGCCGTCGTACACCACCTTGATGGTGCATTACGACCTCACCGTCTTGAGCCCAGCCCAGGCACGGGAGCTGATCACTCACGCCCTCACCGACCTGCAGCCGCAAGCCCAGGGCGGCGGCCAGCGCCACGTGCTGCCGGTGTGGTACGACCTGAGCGTCGGCCCGGAATTGACCTTGCTCAGCCAACGCAGCGGGCTGGCCATCGACGACGTGATCCGCCGCCACAGCGCCCACGAATATCAGGTGTTCGCCCTTGGCTTCGCGCCTGGCTTTGCCTTTATGGGGCTGGTGGATGAAATCCTCGCCACGCCACGCCTCAACACCCCGCGCAAGCGCGTGGCGGCCGGCAGCGTGGGCATCGCCGAACGGCAAACCGCCGCCTACCCGATGGGATCCCCGGGCGGCTGGAACCTGATCGGCCGCACCCCGGCCAAGCTGTTCGACCGTGATCGCGATGGCTACAGCCTGATGCAACCGGGCGACACCGTACGTTTCGAACCGGTCGATCACGCCCAGTTCATCAAATTAGGTGGCGATGACACGCCGTTGGAGGCACAGGCATGAGCCGCTTGATCATTGAGGCCAGCACGCCGCTGTGCCTGCTGCAGGACGCCGGTCGCTTTGGCGTGCGCCACTTGGGCGTGACCCAGGGCGGCGCGCTGGATTGGGTGTCGATGTCCTGGGCCAACTGGCTGCTGGGCAACGCACTGGACGCGCCAGTGGTGGAAATCACTCTCGGCGGCTTTACCGTGCAAGCCGACGATTATTGCCTGCTGGCTCTGGCCGGTGCAGACCTGGGTGCGTATGTCGACGAGCGCGCCATCAGCCCCGGCCGCAGTTTTATCCTGCAAAAGGGCCAGCGTTTGCGCTTCACCCAGCCTTTCAGTGGTGCGCGCGCGTACCTGGCGGCGCCGGGCGGGTTTGATGCGCCGGATGTGCTGGGCAGTTGCGCCACCGTTGTGCGGGAGGAATTGGGCGGGGTAGACGGTTTTGGCAAGGCGCTGGCCGAAGGCGGGCGCCTGGTCTATTCCGGTACAGGCGGTGCAATGAAGGTGATGAATGCCCAGGAGGTGCCATCCGGTAAACCGCTGGACGTGATTGTCGGCGCGCAGATCGGTCAGTTCAGCGGCCAAAGCCTGTTCGATGCGTTCAACACCGAATGGGCCCTCGACAGCCGCGCCGACCGTATGGGCATGCGCTTGCTGGGCACGCCGTTGCAGTACCAGGGACCGTCGTTGATTTCCGAGGGGATTGCGCTGGGGGCGATCCAGGTGCCGCCGGATGGGCAGCCGATTGTGTTGCTTAATGATCGGCAGACGATTGGGGGGTATCCGCGTCTGGGGGCGTTGACGCCGCTGTCGCTGGCGCGATTGGCGCAGTGCTTGCCGGGAGAGAAGGTGAAGTTGGCGCCGGTCGTACAACCGACAGCCTACCAGCAGCACATTGAGTATTTGCGCCGATTTAACTAACGGCGCTTTTCAAAATGTGGGCGCGCCGTTTATTTGGAGAGAAACCGCATCCCTTCTTCCAACCCCCGCAGGGTCAACGGATACATCTGATCCTCCACCAACTCCCGCACAATCCCCGTCGACGCCGTATACCCCCAGGTATCCTTCGGATACGGGTTAATCCAGATCAGCTTTTTGTACTTGGCCATGAAGCGCTGCATCCACACATAACCCGGCTCTTCATTCCAGTGCTCGACGCTGCCACCCGCCTGGGTAATCTCATACGGCGCCATCGACGCGTCGCCGATAAAGATCACTTTGTAATCGGCGCCATACTTGTGCAGCAGGTCCTGGGTTGACGTGCGCTCGGACGTGCGGCGCAGGTTGTTCTTCCACACCGATTCGTACACAAAATTGTGGAAGTAGAAGTACTCCAGGTGTTTGAACTCGGTCTTGCACGCGGAGAACAGCTCTTCGCAGATTTTCACGTGGGCATCCATCGAGCCGCCGATGTCGAACAGCAGCAACAGCTTGATGGTGTTGCGTCGCTCCGGGCGCATTTGGATATTCAGCAGCCCGGCATCGCGGGCGGTGTGGTCGATGGTGCCGTCAATGTCCAGCTCTTCAGCCGCACCCTGGCGCGCGAATTTGCGCAGGCGGCGCAGGGCGATTTTGATGTTGCGCGTGCCCAGCTCGACCTGGTCGTCGAGGTTCTTGTACTCGCGCTGGTCCCAGACTTTCACCGCCTTGCCCTGGCGCTTGCCAGCATCGCCGACACGAATACCCTCGGGGTTGTAGCCGCCGGAACCGAACGGGCTGGTGCCGCCGGTGCCAATCCATTTGTTGCCGCCGGCGTGGCGTTCCTTCTGTTCTTCCAGGCGTTTCTTGAATTCCTCGATCAATTTGTCGAGGCCGCCGAGGGACTGGATCTGCGCGCGTTCCTCATCGCTCAGCGAGCGTTCGAATTCCTTGCGCAACCAGTCTTCGGGGATCAGTGCCTGCAGGTGGTCGTCGAGTTTTTCCAGGCCGTTGAAATACGCGCCGAAGGCGCGGTCAAACTTGTCGAAATGCCGTTCGTCCTTTACCAGGATTGCCCGGGCCAAGTAGTAAAACTCGTCCATGTCGGCGAAGGTCACGCGCTGTTTCAGCGCGTTGATCAGGTCGAGCAGCTCGCGCACCGACACTGGCACCTTGGCGGCGCGCATCTCGTTGAACAGGTTGAGCAGCATCAGCGATTACCGCGACGGCTCATGAACGCCAGACGCTCCAGCAACTGCACGTCTTGCTCGTTCTTCACCAGCGCACCGGCCAGCGGCGGGATGGCCTTGGTCGGGTCGCGCTCGCGCAGCACGGCTTCGCCGATGTTGTCGGCCATCAGCAGCTTGAGCCAGTCGACCAGTTCGGAGGTGGACGGTTTTTTCTTCAGCCCGGGTACTTTGCGCACGTCGAAGAACACGTCCAGCGCTTCGCTGACCAGGTCTTTCTTGATGTCGGGGTAGTGCACATCGACGATCTTTTGCAGGGTGGTGCGGTCGGGGAAGGCGATGTAATGGAAGAAGCAGCGGCGCAGGAACGCGTCCGGCAGCTCTTTTTCGTTGTTGGAGGTAATGATGATGATCGGGCGCTTCTTCGCCTTGATGGTCTCATCGATTTCGTAGACGTAGAACTCCATCTTGTCGAGTTCTTGCAGCAGGTCGTTGGGGAACTCGATGTCGGCCTTGTCGATTTCATCGATCAGCAGGATTACCCGCTCTTCGGACTCGAAGGCTTCCCAGAGCTTGCCCTTCTTCAAGTAGTTGCGCACGTCGTGCACCTTATCCACGCCCAGTTGCGAGTCGCGCAGGCGGCTGACCGCGTCGTACTCGTAGAGGCCCTGATGGGCCTTGGTGGTGGACTTGATGTGCCAGGTGATCAGTTTGGCGCCGAAGGAATCGGCCAGTTGCTCGGCAAGCATGGTCTTGCCCGTGCCAGGCTCGCCCTTGACCAGCAACGGTCGCTCCAGGGTGATGGCGGCGTTGACGGCCAGTTTCAGGTCGTCGGTGGCAACGTAGGCCTGGGTGCCTTCGAACTTCATCGGTGTTTCCTCGAATTCATCAATGGCCGGACTATACCGCGCAGCCCTGGCGACTGTGAACGCAGACGGGCTATTCAGTCTCTGAATGGTCAGTCAGGCCTAGTCCGCCGAGGGCTTGGGCTGTTCATATCGCGCATTGAATGCCTGGATGAATCCATTACGCAAAATCGAGATAAAGGCCGAGAACGCGCTGACATCTTGCTGGTGCACGCTGCCACTGAGCTCGACGCGGCTGGCGAACTGGTTTTTGCTCTGGTTTTTCAGCACTGTTTCACTGGCGCCGACCACGGCTTCCCAGATCGAGCGGAAGACGTTCTTGTCCTTGTTCTCCACGTCCTGCTTCCAGTCGAACACTTCCACGTTGCGCAGCAGCGGTTTGATGTAACCCGTCAGTTGGCCTTTTTCGGCCTGGGCTTCGATCACCACGTCGCCGGTGCCGGCCTTGAAGTCGAACTTGCCGTAGGCCGAGGCGAAGTCATTCATGCGCTTGAGCTGCAGGTCGCGAGCGCGGAAGCGGAACTCGAATTCTTCAAAGTCGCTCAGCGGATCAAACGTCGCCGTGGCCTCCAATGGCGCCTGGCCTTGCAGCAAGGCCTTGCCTTCGAAGCGCGCGTCGCGCTTGCCTTTGACGTCCACCACGTTGGTGAGGTTGTAGAAACTGGCATTGACCGAGGTGGTGTTGATGTTCACCGGCGGTTTGGAATTGAAGTTGTGGAACGAAATCTTGCCGTCTTCAATGCGCATTTCATTCAGGGTGATCGGCAGCAGTTTTCTCAACTGTTCCTGCCAGTCGGTGCCTTCACCCGTCTGTGACGCCTGCTTGTTGGCGCCGCCGTCGACGAAGTTGAGCTCCGGCTTGACGAAATGCCCCTCGGCGACCACCGCATGGTCGTACCACAACGAGTGCCAGCTCACGGCAAATTCGATCAACGGCGCGTTGACGAACGGTACGGGCACCTTGCCGTCGACCTTGACGATCTTCAGGCCATTGATGCGATAGGCACCGCGCCACAACGCCAAGTCCACATCAGTGACTTCGCCACGGTAGTCCCCCATGTCGGCGAGCTTTTCATTCAAATAGTTGCGCACCAGATAGGGCAGCGCGATGTTCAAGGCAACCAATACCACCACCAGCCCGGCGACGGTCCATAGCGGCCAACTGTAACGACGTTTCATGGTGCAGATCTCCTTGCAGTTAGGAGGTTGACTGTTTTGAATGCGCCAACGTTCCTCCGACTGGACGCTTCGAGAGGTGAGGCATACCCTTGGGGCTTTCTGGAAACTGCCAAATAGGACCCGTCATGAGCCGTATCTTTGCAGACAACGCGCACTCCATCGGTAATACGCCCCTGGTTCAGATCAACCGTATCGCACCGCGTGGCGTGACCATTCTGGCCAAGATCGAGGGGCGTAACCCAGGTTACTCGGTGAAATGCCGCATTGGCGCAAACATGATCTGGGACGCTGAAAGCACCGGCAAACTCAAGCCGGGCATGACCATTGTCGAACCCACCTCCGGCAACACCGGCATCGGCCTGGCGTTTGTCGCCGCTGCACGTGGCTATAAATTGCTGCTGACTATGCCGGCGTCCATGAGTATCGAGCGGCGCAAAGTGCTCAAGGCCCTGGGGGCCGAATTGGTGCTGACCGAACCGGCCAAGGGCATGAAGGGCGCTATCGAAAAGGCTGGCGAAATCGTCGCCAGCGATCCGGCCACTTATTTCATGCCGGCTCAATTCGAAAACCCGGCGAATCCGGCGATCCACGAAAAAACCACCGGCCCGGAAATCTGGAATGACACCGATGGCGCCGTGGACGTGCTGGTCGCGGGCGTGGGTACCGGCGGCACCATCACCGGCGTGTCGCGCTATATCAAGAACATTCAGGGCAAGCCGATTCTGTCGGTGGCCGTCGAGCCAATCGTGTCGCCGGTGATCACCCAGGCGCTGGCCGGTGAGGAAATCAAGCCGAGCCCGCACAAGATTCAGGGCATCGGCGCCGGTTTCGTGCCGAAAAACCTCGACCTGTCGATGGTCGACCGCGTGGAGCTGGTCACCGACGACGAATCCAAGGCCATGGCCCGGCGTCTGATGCAGGAAGAAGGGATTCTGTGCGGCATCTCCTGCGGCGCCGCGATGGCCGTGGCGGTGCGCCTGGCCGAGAAGCCGGAAATGCAAGGCAAGACCATCGTGGTGATTCTGCCGGACTCCGGTGAGCGTTACCTGTCGAGCATGCTGTTCAGCGATTTGTTTACCGAACAGGAAAACCAGGCTTGATGTGAATCAGCGCAGGTAAGCTAGGCCTTCTGCATACTGGCCCAAATGTTTATCATGGCCGGCTGCTACGTCTGCTGTTGGCCAGGCGCTTATTTCCAGGAGTTGCTGCATGACCTTTTCTTTGGCCGCCAAACTGTCGGTGTTGCTGTTGTTTATTGGCAGCACGCTGTATGTGCACCTGCGCGGTAAGGCCCGTTTGCCGATGTTGCGCCAATTCGTCAACCATTCGGCGCTGTTCGCTCCGTATAACGCCTTGATGTACCTGTTCTCGGCGGTGCCGTCCAAACCGTACCTGGACCGCAGCAAGTTCCCGGAACTGGACGTGCTCAAGGACAACTGGGAAGTGATCCGCGAAGAGGCCATGCACCTGTTCGACGAGGGTTACATCCGCGCTGCCGAAAAGAACAACGACGCTGGCTTCGGGTCGTTCTTCAAGAAGGGCTGGAAGCGTTTCTACCTCAAGTGGTACGACAAACCCCTGCCGTCGGCCGAGGCACTGTGCCCGAAAACCGTAGCACTGGTGAGCAGCATTCCTAACGTGAAAGGCGCGATGTTCGCGCTGTTGCCTGGCGGCAGCCACCTCAACCCGCATCGCGACCCGTTTGCCGGCTCGCTGCGTTACCACCTGGGGTTGTCCACGCCGAATTCCGACGCCTGCCGGATCTTTGTTGACGGCGAGGAATACGCCTGGCGCGACGGTGACGACGTGATGTTCGACGAAACCTACGTGCACTGGGTCAAGAACGAAACCGAGCAGACCCGTGTGATTCTGTTCTGCGACATTGAGCGGCCGCTGAGCAACCGCGTGATGACCCGCGTCAACCGCTGGGTCAGCAAGCAGTTGGGCCGCGCGACTGCACCGCAGAACCTGGATGACGAGCGGGTGGGTGGGATCAACCAGGCGTATGCCTGGAGCAAGACGTTCAGTGACACGTTCAGCGGTGTGGTGAAGCAGTGGAAGCGCAAGCATCCCAAGGCGTACCGGATTGCCCGGCCGGTGTTGGCGGTCGTCGTGCTGGTGCTGCTGTGGAAGTGGCTGTTCTGATCGGAACGCGGTCAAAAATGTGGGAGGGAGCAAGCCCGCTCCCACATTTGATCTTCAGCGTTTGTTAGGACGCGATCAGTTGGCGCAGTACGTAGTGCAGAATGCCCCCCGCCTTGAAGTATTCCACTTCATTCAACGTATCAATCCGGCACAGCACCTCTAGCTTCTCTGTACTGCCATCCTCCCGCGTAATCACCAGCGTCAGGTTCATGCGCGGCACGATCTCTGTCTCCGTCAGCCCAAGAATGTCGACCTGCTCCTTGCCCGTCAGCTTCAGCGACTTGCGGTTCTGGTCCAGCTTGAACTGCAGCGGCAGCACGCCCATGCCCACCAGATTGGAGCGGTGAATGCGTTCGAAACTCTCGGCAATCACGGCCTTCACACCCAGCAGGTTGGTGCCTTTGGCCGCCCAGTCACGGCTTGAGCCTGTGCCGTATTCCTGGCCGGCAATCACCACCAGCGGCGTGGCCGAAGCCTGGTATTTCATCGCGGCGTCGTAGATCGGCATTTTCTCGCCGGTAGGGATATACAGCGTATTACCGCCTTCCTCGCCGCCGAGCATTTCATTGCGGATGCGGATGTTGGCAAAGGTGCCGCGCATCATCACTTCATGGTTGCCTCGGCGTGAGCCATAGGAGTTGAAGTCGCGTGGCTCCACGCCTTGTTCGCGCAGGTAACGGCCTGCAGGGCTGTCGGTTTTGATGTTGCCGGCGGGGGAGATGTGGTCAGTGGTGACCGAGTCTCCCAGCATCGCCAGCACATTCGCGCCTTTGACGTCCTTGATCACCGGCAGAGGCCCGGAAATATCGTCGAAGAATGGCGGGTGCTGGATGTAGGTGGAGTCTTTCTGCCACACGTACGTCGCGGCTTGCGGCACTTCAATCGCTTGCCACTGTTCGTCACCGGCAAACACTTCGGCGTATTCCTTGTGGAACATCCCCGTGGTGACTTGAGCGACGGCGTCGGCAATTTCCTGGCTGGTGGGCCAGATGTCTTTCAGATAGACCGGATTGCCCGCTTGATCGTTACCCAGCGGTTCGCTGCTGATATCGATACGCACGGTGCCGGCCAGGGCATAAGCCACGACCAGGGGCGGTGACGCCAGCCAGTTGGTCTTGACCAGCGGATGCACGCGGCCTTCGAAGTTGCGGTTGCCGGAGAGCACCGACGCTACGGCAAGGTCAGCTTTCTGGATGGCTTTCTCGATCGGCTCGGGCAACGGCCCGGAGTTGCCGATGCACGTGGTGCAGCCGTAACCCACCAAGTCGAAGCCGAGTTTATCCAGATAGTGGGTCAGACCTGCCGCCTTGTAGTAATCAGTGACCACCTTGGAGCCCGGGGCCAGCGAGGTTTTCACCCAAGGTTTTCGGGTGAGGCCCTTTTCCACAGCCTTTTTCGCCACCAGCCCGGCCGCCATCATCACACTGGGGTTGGAGGTGTTGGTGCAGGAGGTGATCGCGGCGATCACCACGGCACCGTTTTTCAGGCGGTAAGTGTGGCCGTCGTATTCGTAGTCGGTTTCGCCCACCAGGTCGGCATTGCCCACGGCAACCCCGCCGCCGCCTTCGCTTTCGAGGCGACCTTCTTCCTTGTTGGTGGGTTTGAACTGCAGGTCGAGGAAGTCGCTGAATGCCTGGCCGACATTTGGCAGCGACACTCGGTCCTGTGGGCGTTTTGGCCCGGCGAGGCTGGCTTCGACGCTGCCCATGTCCAGCGCCAGGCTGTCGGTGAATACCGGCTCCTGGCCGGCATTGCGCCACAGGCCCTGCGCCTTGGTGTAGGCCTCAACCAGTTTTACGGTTTCCGTAGGTCGGCCAGACAAGCGCAGGTAGTCCAGCGTTACCTCATCCACCGGGAAAAAGCCGCAGGTGGCGCCGTATTCCGGGGCCATGTTGGCAATGGTGGCGCGGTCGGCCAACGGCAGGTCGGCCAGACCATCGCCGTAGAACTCGACGAATTTACCCACCACGCCTTTCTTGCGCAGCATCTGGGTCACGGTCAGCACCAGGTCGGTGGCGGTGATGCCTTCCTTCAATTTGCCGGTGAGCTTGAAGCCGATCACTTCCGGGATCAGCATCGACACCGGCTGGCCGAGCATCGCAGCCTCCGCTTCGATCCCGCCCACGCCCCAGCCGAGTACGCCGAGGCCGTTGATCATGGTGGTGTGGGAGTCGGTGCCGACCAAGGTGTCGGGGAAGGCGTAGGTGCGGCCGTCTTCGTCCTTGGTCCACACGGTGCGGCCGAGGTATTCGAGGTTGACCTGGTGGCAGATGCCAGTGCCCGGTGGCACCACGCTGAAGTTATCGAAGGCGCTCTGGCCCCAACGCAGGAAGGCGTAGCGTTCGCCGTTGCGCTGCATCTCGATGTCGACGTTTTGCTCGAAGGCGTCGGCGTTGCCGAACTTGTCGACCATCACCGAGTGGTCGATCACCAAATCCACCGGCGACAGCGGGTTGATACGCTGCGGGTCGCCACCGGCCTTGGCCACGGCGGCGCGCATGGCGGCCAGGTCGACCACGGCGGGCACACCGGTAAAGTCTTGCATCAACACCCGGGCGGGGCGGTACTGGATCTCACGGTCGGACTGACGCTCCTTGAGCCAGGCGGCAATAGCCTTGAGGTCGGTGCCAGTGACGGTCTTACCGTCTTCCCAGCGCAGCAGGTTTTCCAGCAGCACCTTGAGCGACATCGGCAGCTTATCCAGGTCGCCCAAGCGCTTGGCGGCTTCGGGCAGGCTGAAGTAGTGGTAGGTTTTACTGTCTATTTCAAGAGTTTTAAGGGTACTCAGGCTATCAAGCGATGACATGACACGACTCCTTATGGTCCGCACGGCTACGGACCTGACGGGACGAACAGAGCTATCAACTTAGCCCTGTTTTCATTAGCAGGCTAATAACTGGACTCTATCGTTAAGTCCAAGGTTCCGAACTCCGTTATCATGCGCGGGTTTTCATGACAGGCATTGCGACAGCGCAACGTCGGTTGATTCACCAGGAGAGTTGATGAACACCCTTTTTATGCACTGCCGCCCGGGTTTTGAAAGCGAAGTCTGTTCCGAGATCGCGGACCTCGCCGCGCGCCTGAACGTTTCCGGCTATGCCAAGGCCAAGACCGGCAGCGCCTGCGCCGAATTTGTCTGCACCGAAGAAGACGGCGCTCAGCGCCTGATGCACGGCCAGCGCTTTGCCGAGCTGATCTTCCCAAGGCAGTGGGCGCGCGGGGTATTCATCGACCTGCCGGAAACTGACCGCATCAGCGTGATCCTCGCTCACCTGCAGGGTTTTCCGGTGTGCGGCAGCCTGTGGCTGGAAATGGTCGACACCAACGACGGCAAGGAACTCTCGAATTTTTGCAAAAAACTCGAAGTGCACCTGCGTAAAGCTTTATTGAACGCCGGCAAGCTGGTGGATGACCCGAGCAAGCCGCGCCTGCTGCTGACCTTCAAAAGCGGCCGTGAAGTGTTCATGGGCCTGGCCGAGCCGAACAACTCGGCCATGTGGCCGATGGGCATCCCGCGCCTCAAGTTCCCGCGCGACGCGCCAAGCCGCTCGACCCTCAAGCTGGAAGAGGCCTGGCACCACTTTATCCCCCGCGACCAATGGGACGAGCGCCTGCACGGCGACATGACCGGCGTCGACCTCGGCGCAGCGCCGGGCGGCTGGACCTGGCAACTGGTCAACCGCGGCATGCTGGTGACCGCCATCGACAACGGCCCCATGGCCGAAAGCCTGATGGACACCGGCCTAGTGCAGCACTTGATGGCCGACGGCTTTACCTTCGTGCCCAAGCAGCCGGTGGACTGGATGGTCTGCGACATCGTCGAGAAGCCTGCGCGTAACGCCGCGCTGCTGGAAACCTGGATCGGCGAGGGGCATTGCCGTGAAGCGGTGGTGAACTTGAAGTTGCCGATGAAGCAGCGTTACGCCGAAGTGAAGCGCTTGTTGGAGCGCATCGAAGACGGTTTCAAGGCGCGCGGCATTCGCGTGGAGATCGGCTGCAAGCAGCTGTATCACGACCGCGAGGAAGTGACCTGCCATTTGCGTCGGCTGGTGGAGGTGAAGAAAACCAAGGCCCGCTGAGCCCTTGAGGTGACTACAGGACCAATGTGCGGGCTTGCTCGCGAAAGCGGTATAACTGTCGAAATTTATGTTGAATGTGCCCGCGTGTTCGCGAGCAAGTCGACCCGTCGCACCGCCGCTCCCACAGGTTGAGCGGCGCCGTTTCAGGAGTGATGTATGAATCAGCCCCTCGATTTGCCCGTAGACGCTGTGCTGGACGCCACCGGCCTCAACTGCCCGGAACCGGTCATGATGCTGCACCAGCACATCCGCGACCTGCCGCCTGGCGGCTTGCTCAAGGTGATCGCGACCGACCCGTCCACGCGCCGCGATATCCCCAAGTTCTGCGTGTTTCTTGACCACGAACTGGTGGATCAGCAGGCGCTGGCCGGTACGTACCTGTACTGGATCCGCAAGAAGTCCGCTTAACCCCGCGCCTGGTCTGCGCGAATGCGCCGGCGTGCACTGCGCGCCAGGCGCACCAGCAACATCCCCGCCGCGCAGCTCAGGCCCACGATCAGCCCTTGCCACAAGCCGCTTGGGCCGCTCGGTGCGCCCAGCCAGTCGGTCAGGCCCAAGGCGTAACCCACCGGCAGCCCCACGCCCCAGTACGCGAACAAAGTCAGCACCATGGTCACCCGTGTGTCCTGATAGCCGCGCAATGCGCCTGCCGCCGTCACCTGGATCGAGTCGGAGAACTGGAACAGCGCGGCGAACACGATCAACGTCGAAGCCAAGTGAATGACCACCGGGTCCGGGGTGTAGATCGCCGCAATCTGCTCGCGAAACAGCAGCATCAGGCTGCAGGACAGGCAGGCGTAGGCCAGCGCCGTGCCCATGCCAACACCGGCGGCGAAGCGCGCTTCACGCGGTTTCCCGCGCCCCAGCGCCTGGCCCACGCGCACGGTGATGGCCATGCTCAAGGAGTAAGGGATCATGAACACCATAGAGCTGATGTTCAGCGCGATCTGATGACCGGACACCACCGTGGCGCCCAAGCCGCCAAGCAGCAGGGCGATCACCGCGAAGATGCTCGACTCGGCGAAGATCGCGATGCCGATGGGCAAGCCAATCCCCAATACGCGCTTGATGACCGCCCACTGCGGCCAATCGAAACGCTTGAACAGTTCGCTGTTCTGGTAGGCCGGGCCCCAACGGCTCCAGACGGCCAGGCCGAGCATCATCGCCCACATCGAAATGGCCGTGGCCCAGCCGCAGCCCACGCCCCCCATGGCCGGCAGGCCAAGGTGACCATAGATGAAGATGTAGTTCAGCGGAATATTCAGTGCCAGGCCGAACAGGCCCATGACCATGCTGGGCAACGTGCGGCCCAGGCCATCACTGAAACAACGCAGCACGTAATACAGCGCAATGGCCGGCATACCGGCGGCGATGCCATGCAGGTAGCCCATGGTGGGCGCGATCAGGTCCGGTTCAACCTTCATCGCATGCAGGATCGGCTCGGCGCAGAGCAGCAGCAGTGCGCCGATAATGCCGACCACCAAGGCCAGCCACAATGACTGACGCACCAATGGCCCGATTTCGCTGTAGTGACCCGCACCGTAGCGTTGGGCGACTTTCGGCGTGGTGGCCAGCAGCGTACCGCTCATGAGCAGGTAGACCGGAATCCAGATCGAGTTGCCCAGGCCCACCGCTGCCAGGTCCTGGGGGCTGACGCGGCCGGCCATCACCGCATCGACAAAGCTCATCGCGGTGGTGGCCAGTTGGCCGATCATGATCGGCAAGGCGAGTGTCAGCAGGCCGCCGACTTCCCGGGTGATGCGGACGGGGCGGCTGAGGATGGCGGTGGCAGTGTTCACGTGCAGATGTCCGATCAAGGTAAGCGCAAGGACCGTGGATTCTACGCATTGACGCATCGGTCAGGAAAAAACCTGTGTTAGCGATTTGTAAGCGATCTTCCCTGCACCGCAGATCTACTGGGGGAGCGGGTTTGCCCGCGATGCATACACCTCGGTGTATCAAGTACACCCAGTCGATGCGACCGCAGGCAAGCCACACACACAGAACGCCCTCAAGGCAGTTGATAGCACCGTCGATCTGCGATGGAACGCAGAGCGCTTCCCTGTACACTGCCGGTCCGCCAAAGGAGCCTGCCATGCTGATTGTTGCCGACGAAAATATTCCGCTGCTCGATGCATTCTTCCAAGGTTTTGGCGAGATTCGCCGCGTGCCCGGCCGTTCCATCGACCGCGCTACAGTCGAGCAGGCCGATGTATTGCTGGTGCGCTCGGTGACCAACGTCAACCGTGCCCTGTTGGTGGGCAGCAAGGTACGCTTTGTCGGTACCTGCACCATCGGCACCGATCACCTGGACCTCGACTACTTCAAGCAGGCCGGCATCCAATGGGCCAGCGCCCCCGGCTGCAATGCCCGTGGCGTTGTGGATTATGTGTTGGGCAGCCTGATGACCTTGGCTGAAATCGAAGGCGTCGACCTCAATCAGCGCACTTACGGCGTGGTCGGTGCCGGTGAGGTCGGTGGGCGGTTGGTGAAGGTGCTCAAGGGCCTGGGCTGGAACGTCCTGGTCTGCGACCCGCCACGGCAGATCGCCGAAGATGGCGATTACGTCAGCCTGGCGCAGATCATCGAGCAATGCGATGTGATCAGCCTGCACACGCCGCTGACCAAATCCGGCAACGGCTCTACCTGGCACCTGCTTGACCGCCAGCGCCTTGAGCAACTCAAACCCGGCACCTGGCTGATCAACGCCAGCCGTGGTGCAGTGGTGGACAACGCCGCCCTGCGCGAGGTACTGCTGGAACGCGAAGACCTGCAAGCGGTGCTGGATGTGTGGGAAGGCGAACCGCAGGTGGATGTCGACCTGGCTGACTTGTGTGTGCTGGCTACGCCGCATATCGCGGGCTACAGCCTGGAAGGCCGGCAGCGCGGCACGGCGCAGATTTATAAGGCGTTCTGTTCGCACTTGGGCCAGGAACCGGGTATTCAACTGAGCGACCTGCTGCCACCGTTGTGGCTGGACGAGGTGCATTTGAATGCATCGACCGATCCGGCCTGGGCGCTGACAACCCTGTGCCGCAGCGTGTACGACCCGCGCCGCGATGATGCGGATTTCCGCCGCAGCCTTGTGGGAACCGTGGAAGAGCAGCGCAAGGCTTTTGACCTGCTGCGCAAGCATTATCCCGCACGCCGAGAGATCGACGGTGTAAAGGTGCGAATCAATGGGGAGTCGATGGCGCTGGCCAGTATCGTTTCCGCATTGGGTGCGAAGACGATTTAAACGCCAATAAAAAACCCGGCCATCTGGGCCGGGTTTGAAAGAGCGTGGCGCTTCAGCCTTGCTGGGCAGGCTTGACTAATTTTTCTTCCAGTTCGCTGCAGGCTTGCTGGATCATCTCTTCGGTGATCTGCACTTCACGGCCCTGGGCGTCGATGTACGAGCAAGGCAACTGCTGCGGCTGGCGGATCACTTCAATGTTGGCATCGCTGCTATTTTGCAAGGTCATGGCCTGTCTCCTCATCAGGTTGTATACCCACTTTAAGACCCCCGCGTGACCGAGCTGTTACAACTTCCTACCCGTTCAGCGGTTCAGACACCCAGTCGACCAGAAACCGATACAAATTTCCAGCCAGGCGTTAGACCGGTAGCCTCTAGGCGCAACATCGCGGGGCATAATTAACCTGACTCATTGTTATTTAGGCAAGTTCCCCCAATGTTGTGGTGTAGATAACTTTATCCCCTCCACAGGTGATGCCCTCCATGTTCTCAGCCCGTCAACGCCGTGCAATTCGCCTGGCCAGCCGTTTCATTGGGCCCTACCGCTGGCAGGCGCTCGGCGCCCTGTTGGCGCTTATCGTCACGGCCGGTATTACCTTGTCCATGGGGCAGGGCATTCGCTTGCTGGTGGACCAGGGCTTCATGACCCAGTCACCGCACCTGTTCAACCAGTCCATTGGACTGTTCATGATCCTGGTACTGGGCCTGGCCGTGGGCACGTTTGCGCGGTTTTACCTGGTGTCGTGGATTGGCGAGCGGGTGGTGGCGGATATCCGTCGGCAGGTGTTCAACCACCTGATCTACCTGCATCCGGGCTTCTATGAGAACAACCGCAGTTCGGAGATCCAGTCGCGGCTGACCACCGACACCACCTTGCTGCAGTCGGTGATCGGCTCGTCGCTGTCACTGTTCCTGCGCAACGCCTTGATGGTCATCGGTGGCATCGTGCTGCTGTTTGTCACCAATCCCAAGCTCACCAGTATCGTGGTGGTGGCGTTGCCGCTGGTGCTGGCGCCGATCCTGCTTTTCGGTCGGCGCGTGCGTAGCCTGTCGCGACAAAGCCAGGACCGCATCGCTGATGTGGGCAGCTATGTGTCCGAGACCCTCGGTCAGATCAAGACCGTGCAGGCGTACAACCACCAGGTGCAGGACGAACAGCGCTTCGCCATGACCGTGGAAGACGCATTCACCACCGCGCGTAAACGCATCACCCAGCGCGCCTGGCTGATTACCCTGGTGATCATGCTGGTGCTCGGCGCCGTGGGCGTGATGTTGTGGGTCGGCGGCATGGACGTCATCAGCGGGCGCATTTCCGGCGGTGAGCTGGCGGCATTTGTGTTCTACAGCCTGATCGTCGGCAGTGCCGTCGGCACCCTGAGCGAAGTGCTCGGCGAATTGCAGCGCGCCGCCGGTGCCGCCGAGCGGATTGGCGAGTTGTTGCAGTCGAGCAACGACATCCAGGCGCCGGCCAGCGGCACTGTTCAATTACCTGAGCGGGTCAGCGGCCGCATGGCGCTACACGACCTGCGCTTTTCCTACCCGTCACGGCCGGACAGCTTCGCCATCGACGGCTTGAACCTGACGATCAATCCCGGTGAAACCCTGGCCTTGGTCGGCCCGTCCGGCGCGGGCAAATCGACGATTTTCGACCTGTTGCTACGTTTCTACGATCCCCAGCAAGGCCGCATCCTGATTGAAGGCCACGCGCTGACCGATCTCGACCCCATGGACCTGCGCCGCCACTTCGCCCTGGTATCCCAGAGCCCGGCGCTGTTCTACGGCAGCGTCGAAGAAAATATCCGCTATGGCAACCCGATGGCCACTTCAGAACACGTCGAAGCCGCCGCGCGCATCGCCCATGCCCACGACTTCATCCTGCAAATGCCCAATGGCTACCAGACCCACCTCGGCGACGGCGGCATGGGCCTCTCCGGCGGCCAACGCCAACGCCTGGCCATCGCCCGCGCGTTGCTGGTGGACGCGCCGATCCTGTTGCTGGACGAGGCCACCAGCGCGCTGGATGCCCAGAGTGAACACCTGATCCAGCAAGCGCTGCCGCAATTGATGCAGGGGCGTACCACGCTGGTGATCGCGCATCGCTTGGCGACGGTGAAGAATGCTGACCGGATTGCGGTAATGGACCAGGGCAAGCTGGTGGCGGTAGGTACGCATCAGCAGTTGATTGCGAGCAATCCGTTGTATGCGCGGTTGGCGGCGTTGCAGTTCAGCGATGGGGTGGAAGAGCCTGCTTCACATTAAATCCCACTGAAAAAAATGCCCGCATCTCTCAATGCGGGCATTTTCATTGTGGCGGGCAAAAAGCGCGCAGCCTCTTTTTACTCGACAGCGCCTACATGACCGGCATTACCGGTCATTGATCATCAAAATACCGCTCATGCCAATCCACCAGCGGCTGCGGTGAATTGAGCTTCTGCCCGTAGATCACCGAATAAGACAGCACGTTCTGCACATACTGGCGGGTTTCGTCGAACGGGATGCTTTCTACCCACACATCGAAGCTCAAGTGGTCGGCACCGCGCAGCCATCGACGCACACGGCCAGGGCCGGCGTTGTAGGCGGCGGAGGCGAGGACGCGGTTGCCGTTGAACTGGCTGTGCACCTGGCTCAGGTAGGCGGCGCCGAGCTGGATGTTTTTGTCCGGGTCCAACACCTGGGCCTGGGAGGCCAGGGGGATGCTGAACTTGCGCGCAGTTTCCTTGGCGGTGCCGGGCATCAGTTGCATTAGGCCGCTGGCGCCGACGCCGGAGCGGGCGTCATCCATGAAGGCGCTTTCCTGGCGAGTGATTGCGAATATCCAGCTCGAATGCAGGCCGCGTACCTTGGCCTCACGCACCAGGGTGTCGCGGTGGGCCATTGGGAAGCGGATGTCCAGGTCGTCCCAGTACTTCGCCTGGCTGATGGTACGGATGGCCGGGAAGTACCACTTCATGTCGTAGGCCAGCTTGGCCTGGGCGACCATCTCGTCACGGTTGAAGTGACGGGTGACGTGGTACCACTCGCGGCGGCCATCGACGATCTGGCCGCGCGCATAGAACTCCAACGCACGGCGCACGCCAGGCGTGTTGCGCACCTTGTTGACCAGCGCCTTGCTCATCACCAGTGGCTTGTTGTTCAACTGGTAGGGCGCCTTGGAGCGGTCAGCGGCGAGAAAACCGTAGAAATCGCGCTCCCGCGACAGGTTCTTGTACAAGACCAGTGCTTGGGGGTTTTTCGGCTCGGCCAGCTCCAGGCTACGGGCCTGCCAGTAGCGCCAGCGGTTGGTGGTCGCCAGGTCTTGTGGGAGTTTGCGAGTCAACTGATAGGCATCTTCCCAGCGGGCCAGGCGCAACAGTAGGCGCAGGCGCCATTCGGAGACGGTGTTGTCGCGCAACTCAGGGTCGTACTTGGTCATTACTTCAAGCGCACGTGGGTCGAAGCGCTTGGCAAGGGTCAGGCCGATCTCTCGAGCGATCGACACTTTTTCGTCACGGGAGAAGTGCATGCTGCTGGCGTAGCCGTCGAGCAGGGCCATGGCCTTGTCCGGATCCTTGCGTGCCAGGCGTCGCAGGCCCAGCCCCACGGCGTCAGACATGGCCTCGGTGGCCGGCAGGAAGCGTGATGGGTCGCTGAGCATGTCGGGCTTTTGCGCCACATCCACCATCAAGCGGCCTTGGACGCCGAGGGTTGGCAGGGTTTTCACCAGGCTGTTGGCGAGTGCGTAGTTGCGCGCTTCGGCGGCGAGCTTGGCGCGGGCCCAGATTTTCTGTTCGGTGAGTTGGCCGTCAGCCGCCCATTGCCCGAAGGTGACATCGCAGGCCGCCGGTCGGGACTTGCCGGTCATCCAGAGTTTTTCGGCAGTCTTGTAGCCTTCTGCTTTCAGATTGTGAGTGAGCTGGTACTGGCCATGCAGGCAGTCCAGTTCGACAAAATTGAGCTTGGCGTCGTAATACTTTTCAAACGTCTGCCAGTCGTCACGTTCGGCCAGCCAACGCAACCAGCGCAGCTTCATCCAGTTGGCCTGGGGCAGGTCGCCGTTTTTGGCGAGGAACTGTTCGATCTCCTGGTTACTCGCGTTTTTCAGGCGGGCGGTCAGTTCGTCGTAGGCCAGGTAGGGCGTCAGCGGATAGTCCGCCAGGGCCTGGCTGTATTGCATGTAGGGTCCGGTATCGCCCTTGGCCAGGGCGCGTTTGGCTTCATCGTAATATTGACGTTGGGTGGTGAGGTCCACGGCCTGGGCGGATTGAGCGGCGGTGGCGGAAAGAAGCAGACAAGATAAAAAGTTGAAAAGGCGGCTGCGCATGAGACGTCCGTGCAGAGAAATCACGACTAGCACCGGCATCGCCGACACTGATTGCCCCTAGCTTAGCCTTTTGCCCGCGACCGGTGAAAGCTTTGCAGGCCGGTTGGTTCAAGTTCGTTGGAAATGTCCTACAGAACGTGTCGGTAGCGAAAATGCCAGCCGCATCCCACCCTCAACTCAGGTAGAATGCGCGCCCAGTTTTTGGAGAAGCGTATGACCCTGCTCAAATTCAGCGATGTGTCCCTTGCTTTCGGCGCTATGCCGTTGTTGGACAAGGTGTCCTGGCAGATCGCCCGTGGTGAGCGGGTGTGCATCATCGGCCGCAACGGCACCGGCAAATCCAGCATGATGAAGCTGGTAAAAGGCGACCAGAAGCCCGATGACGGCTCTGTTTGGCGCGCTCCGGGCCTCAAGATTGGCGAATTGCCGCAAGAATTGCCGGTGGCCGACGGACGGACAGTGTTCGACGTGGTTGCCGAAGGCCTGGATGGCGTGGGCGAGTTGCTCGCGCAATACCATCACCTGGCGCAGAACTGTGTCACCGAAGAAGACCTGGACAAGCTGATGCACGTCCAGCAAGACCTCGAAGCCCGTGACGGCTGGCGCTTGCAGCAACTGGTCGACAGCACCTTGAGCCGCCTGCAACTGCCGGCCGACAAGACCCTCGCCGAGTTGTCCGGCGGCTGGCGTCGTCGCGTGTTGCTGGCCCAGGCCCTGGTGTCCGAGCCGGACCTGCTACTGCTCGACGAACCGACCAACCACCTGGACATCGGCGCCATCGCCTGGCTGGAAGAAGCCATCAAGGATTTCCAGGGCGCTGTGCTGTTTATCACGCACGACCGTGCCTTCCTGCAAAGTCTGGCCACGCGCATCCTCGAACTGGACCGTGGCGGCCTGATCGACTGGAACGGCGACTACGCCAGCTTCCTGGTGCACAAAGAGGCCTCTCTGGCGGCTGAAGAAACCGCCAACGCGCTGTTCGACAAAAAACTGGCCCAGGAAGAAGTCTGGATCCGCCAAGGCATCAAGGCGCGGCGCACCCGTAACGAAGGCCGCGTACGCGCCCTCAAAGCCCTGCGCGTTGAGCGCAGCGAGCGTCGTGAGCGCACCGGCAAGGCCAACATCCAGCTGGACACCGCCGACAAGTCGGGCAAGCAGGTAATGGTCCTCGATAACGTGAGCTTCGCGCACCCGGGCGGCCCGTTCCTGATCAAGGACTTCTCGATGGTCCTGGCGCGCGGCGACCGTATCGGTCTGCTGGGTGCCAACGGTACCGGCAAGACCACCTTGCTCAAGCTGATGCTCAATGGTCTGCAGCCGACCAGCGGCAGCGTGGAAGAAGGCACGCGCATCGACGTGGCCTACTTCGACCAGTTGCGCCATCAGTTGGACCTGGAAAAGACCGTGATCGACAACGTCGCCGAAGGTCGCGACTTTATTGACATCGACGGCCAGAGCCGGCACGTACTCAGTTACCTGGGCGACTTCCTGTTCAGCCCGCAACGTGCGCGTACACCCGTGAAAGCCTTGTCCGGTGGCGAGCGTGCGCGCCTGCTGCTGGCCAAGCTGTTCAGCAAGCCGGCCAACCTGCTGGTACTCGACGAACCGACCAACGACCTCGACGTGGAGACCCTCGAGCTGTTGGAAGAAGTCCTGCTGACCTTCAACGGCACTGTGCTGATGGTGAGCCACGACCGGGCATTCCTCGACAACGTGGTCACCAGCACCCTGGTCTTCGAAGGTGAAGGCAAGGTGCGTGAATACGTCGGGGGTTACCAGGATTGGCTGCGCCAGGGCGGCTCGCCGCGTCTGTTGGGCGTGACCGAGAGCAAGTCCGGCAAGGCCGACTTGACCTCTGCCGTCGTTGCCCCGGTGGCCGCTGCTGCACCCGCTCAGGAAGCCGCACCGGCTGCCAAGAAAAAACTCAGCTACAAACTGCAGCGTGAGTTGGAAGCCTTGCCAGCGGATATCGAAGCCAAGGAAAAGCAGATTGCGGCAGTAGAAGCAGACATGGCTGACGCGGGTTTCTACCTGCGTCCGGCGGCGGAAACTGCCAAGGTCATCGCTTCCCTGGAAACCTTGAACCAAGAGCTGGAAGTGTTGGTTGAGCGTTGGGCTGAGCTGGATGCCTGAGTGATTCCAATGCATTAAAAAACCCGGTGTTCACTTAGGTGAGCACCGGGTTTTTTATAGGGGAATACAGTTAAATGTGGACGCTGGCTTGCCTGCGATAGCAGTCTGTCAGTTGATACACCTGGCGACTGACACACCGCTATCGCAGGCAAGCCAGCTCCCACAGTTGATTTTCAGTGGTATTAGGAGCTCTTCACCAGTTTCACCGCCAATACATCGCACGGCGCGCCGTGCAGGACATCATTGGCAGTAGAACCCAGCAACAACGCCAAACCGTGCCGGCCATGGCTGCCCACCACGATCAAGTCGCAAGCCTTTTCCTTGGCCAAGTGGTGGATTTCCTGGCGCGGTTGGCCGTATGTCAGGTGGCAGTCTTCCTTTTTCAGGTGCGGGTATTTGAGAATCAAACGGTCCAGGCGCTCCTTGGCCTGGTCAAATTGTTGTTGCTGCAACTGGGAAAGGTCCATCGGCACGTCACCGCCAAAGGCCATGGCCATGGGCTCGACGATATGCACCAGCGACAGTATGGCGCCATTGGCCAACGCAGATTCCTGCGCGCGCTTGATCACCGGATCGCACTCTTCGGTCAGATCGACAGCGACCAGAATATGTTTGTAGGGCATGAGGCGTTCCTCCAAGGGGCTGCAATAAATTCAGTATGGCTGCTTTCAAGCGGATGCGGTTGCGTCAGGTCAAATCCGCTCATCGAAATTCGGGAGTACACATATGACGGTCTGGATAGTGGTGTCAATCCTTGTGGTGGTTCTGAGCCCTCTGGCATGGCTGCGCCCGTCGCGCCATCAGAGCGGGCGCATGGCCCTGCGCATGGAGGCGCGCCGCATCGGCCTGGCCATGCAACTGTCGCCCCAGGCGTGGCCGCACTGGCTCAAGCATGAGCCGCCGAGCCCGTGCGCGCAGTATTGCCGGCCACGGCGCGGCAGCACGCCGGCGCTCTGGAGCTATTGGCAGTTGGAACCAGGGGTATGGGTGAATCAGTGGCGTGAAGTGTGCGTCGATGAAAAGTTGTTGCCGTATTTTGCGAAGCTGCCGGACAACGTCTACAAGATCGAGGCCGACAAGCAAATGATCGCCCTGTATTGGGGCGAGAAGGGCGACGCGAGCGTCCTGAAGGAGATTGATACGCTGCTTAAAGCCCTGGCCTGATAAACAGCCGGCCATAAAAAGCCCGACATCTCATCGGGCTGGAGTTGGCCAGGCAGGCCGGTAATCTGTGTTTTCCGCGTCGGATGTTCATCCAGGCGCGTTACGGTTGTCGCTAGCCTAGCGGCATATCCCATTCTGTGCAGCCTTTTCCCGTATGTTTTCTATTATTGATTGAGTGAATAGCTGAATATTGACGGGTTGCGGGTCTATGACTCGGGTTCTGAAATGACTGGAAAGTCGCGTTTTTCCTAGCCTTTCGAGCGATTGACAATTGCCCGGAATTGGATGAAGGTGGCATACCCAAATCAAACGGGCGTATGAATTGAGCGTTTGTCTGTCAGACGACTCATACAGAATCCCGACTATCGCATTGGCGGGTGTGCCTGGCGGATGGGCTTTAACATTGACGAAATCATCAATGCTCACGCCGTTTCGCCAGCGTTCAATGTGTACTGTTCAGCTTCCATATCGTGGAGATCAGTTGATGATTTACGAAGGTAAAGCCATCACGGTTAAGGCTCTTGAAAGTGGCATCGTCGAATTGAAATTCGACCTCAAGGGTGAGTCCGTCAACAAGTTCAACCGTCTAACCCTGAATGAACTGCGTCAGGCCGTAGACGCCATCAAGGCTGATGCATCGATCAAAGGTGTGATCGTCTCCAGCGGCAAGGACGTGTTTATCGTCGGCGCTGACATCACCGAATTCGTCGAGAACTTCAAGCTGCCCGATGCCGAGCTGGTGGCTGGCAACCTCGAAGCCAACAAGATTTTCAGTGATTTCGAAGACCTCAACGTACCGACCGTCGCCGCGATCAATGGCATCGCGTTGGGCGGTGGCCTGGAAATGTGCCTGGCAGCGGACTTCCGCGTCATGTCGGCCACTGCCAAAATCGGCCTGCCTGAAGTCAAACTGGGCATCTACCCAGGTTTCGGCGGCACCGTACGCTTGCCGCGCCTGATCGGTGCCGACAACGCCATCGAGTGGATCGCTGCCGGCAAGGAAAACCGTGCTGAAGACGCGCTGAAAGTCGGTGCCGTCGACGCCGTGGTTGCCCCGGACAAACTGGCCGAAGCGGCACTGAGCCTGATCAAGGGCGCCATCAGTGGCGAGTTTGACTACAAGGCCAAGCGTCAGCCGAAGCTGGAAAAGCTCAAGCTCAACGCCATCGAACAAATGATGTCGTTCGAAACCGCCAAAGGTTTTGTGGCTGGCCAGGCCGGCCCGAACTACCCGGCGCCGGTTGAAGCGATCAAGACCATCCAGAAGGCCGCGAACTTCGGTCGCGACAAAGCCCTGGAAGTGGAAGCGGCAGGCTTCGTCAAACTGGCGAAAACCTCGGCGGCCCAGAGCCTGATCGGCCTGTTCCTGAACGACCAGGAGTTGAAGAAAAAGGCCAAGGCCTACGACGAAATCGCCAAGGACGTGAACCAGGCTGCCGTACTCGGCGCCGGTATCATGGGCGGCGGTATCGCCTATCAATCGGCGTCCAAAGGCACGCCGATCCTGATGAAAGACATCAACGAACATGGCATCGAGCAAGGCCTGGCGGAAGCCGCCAAGCTGCTGGTCGGCCGCGTGGACAAAGGTCGCATGACCGCCGCGAAGATGGCTGAAGTGCTTAACGGCATTCGTCCTACGCTGTCCTATGGCGATTTCGGCCACGTCGACCTGGTGGTTGAAGCGGTTGTCGAGAACCCGAAGGTCAAGCAAGCCGTACTGGCAGAAGTGGAAGCCCAGGTTAAGGACGACACCATCCTGGCCTCGAACACCTCGACTATTTCCATCAGCTTGTTGGCCAAGGCCCTCAAGCGTCCGGAAAACTTCGTGGGCATGCACTTCTTCAACCCGGTGCACATGATGCCGCTGGTGGAAGTGATCCGTGGCGAGAAATCCAGCGAGCAGGCTGTTGCCACCACCGTTGCCTACGCCAAGAAAATGGGTAAGAACCCGATCGTAGTCAATGACTGCCCGGGCTTCCTGGTCAACCGCGTGCTGTTCCCGTACTTCGGCGGTTTCGCCAAGTTGGTCAGCGCCGGTGTGGACTTTGTGCGCATTGACAAAGTCATGGAAAAATTCGGCTGGCCAATGGGCCCGGCGTACCTGATGGACGTGGTCGGCATCGACACTGGCCACCACGGTCGTGACGTAATGGCTGAAGGCTTCCCGGACCGCATGAAAGACGACCGCCGTTCGGCGATCGACGCGCTCTACGACGCCAAGCGCCTGGGCCAGAAGAACGGCAAGGGCTTCTACGCCTACGAGGCCGACAAGAAGGGCAAGCAGAAGAAAGTGGCCGACCCGTCGGTGCACGAAGTGCTGGCTCCGGTCATCTACGAACAGCGTGAGGTGTCGGACGAAGACATTATCAACTGGATGATGATCGCCCTGTGCCTGGAAACCGTGCGCTGCCTGGAAGATGGCATCGTCGAAACCGCCGCCGAAGCCGATATGGGCCTGGTGTACGGTATTGGTTTCCCTCCATTCCGTGGTGGTGCGCTGCGTTACATCGACTCGATCGGTGTGGCCGAGTTCGTTGCCCTGGCTGATCAGTACGCTGATTTGGGCCCGCTGTACCACCCGACCGAGAAGCTGCGTGAAATGGCCAAAAATGGCCAGAGCTTCTTCGGTTAAGCGCCCAGACGACTAGAGCGAGAATATTTATGAGCTTGAATCCAAGAGACGTGGTGATTGTCGACTTCGGTCGCACGCCGATGGGCCGCTCCAAGGGCGGCATGCACCGCAATACCCGTGCCGAAGACATGTCGGCGCACCTGATCAGCAAATTGCTGGAACGTAACGTCAAGGTTGACCCGAACGAAGTCGAAGACGTGATCTGGGGCTGTGTCAACCAGACGCTGGAGCAGGGCTGGAACATCGCGCGCATGGCGTCGCTGATGACCCAGATCCCGCACACCGCGGCCGGCCAGACCGTGAGCCGCCTGTGTGGCTCGTCGATGAGCGCGCTGCACACTGCCGCCCAGGCAATCATGACCGGCAACGGTGATGTGTTCGTGGTCGGTGGCGTGGAGCATATGGGCCACGTCAGCATGATGCACGGCGTCGACCCTAACCCGCACATGTCGCTGTACGCAGCCAAAGCCTCGGGCATGATGGGTTTGACTGCGGAAATGCTTGGCAAAATGCACGGCATTACCCGTGAAGCCCAGGACGCGTTCGGCGTGCGCTCCCACCAACTCGCTCACAAGGCGACCGTGGAAGGCAAGTTCAAGGATGAAATCATCCCGATGAACGGCTACGACGAGAACGGTTTCCTGAAATTGTTCGACTATGACGAAACCATTCGTCCGGACACCACCCTGGAAAGCCTGGCGGCCCTCAAGCCTGCCTTCAATCCAAAGGGCGGCACCGTGACAGCCGGTACGTCGTCGCAAATCACCGACGGTGCTTCGTGCATGATCGTGATGTCGGCGCAGCGTGCCCAGGACCTGGGTATTCAGCCGCTGGCCGTGATCCGTTCGATGGCCGTGGCGGGTGTGGACCCGGCGATCATGGGCTATGGTCCAGTACCGGCCACACAAAAAGCCTTGAAGCGCGCAGGCCTGACTATCTCCGATATCGACTTCTTCGAGCTCAACGAAGCTTTCGCCGCACAGGCCCTGCCAGTGCTGAAAGATTTGAAAGTGCTCGACAAGATGAACGAGAAGGTTAACCTGCATGGCGGTGCGATTGCCCTGGGCCACCCGTTCGGTTGCTCCGGTGCGCGTATCTCCGGCACTTTGCTTAACGTGATGAAGCAAAATGGCGGCAACCTCGGGGTTGCAACCATGTGCATTGGTCTCGGCCAAGGCATTTCGACCGTCTTCGAACGCGTTTAAGCGTTGGGTTGACGGAAGCCGGGGCCCAGTGCCCCGGTTTTTGTTTTTTGGAATTTTTAATATTTTTTTTCAACACATTTTGTAAGAGGGCCAGAGCATGAAAGTCGAACCAGGGCTCTACCAACATTATAAAGGTCCGCAGTACCGTGTTTTTAATGTGGCACGGCATTCCGAGACTGAAGAAGAAGTGGTGTTTTACCAAGCACTGTATGGCGATTACGGCTTTTGGGTGCGCCCATTGAGCATGTTCCTGGAGAGCGTCGAAGTTGACGGCGAGCAGGTCCCGCGCTTTGCTCTGGTCCAGGCCGAACCGAGTCTTTTTTTCGGGCAATAACGGCAGGTCGCGCAGAATGCTGCGCTTGACCTCACCTTGTTGCCACTATATATAGCGTTGCCGCGACAGGCGCCAACTGCCTTTCTCTTCTCGAATTCAGGAATTTTCCGATCCATGGGCAAATCGCTGGTCATTGTGGAATCCCCGGCTAAGGCCAAGACCATCAACAAGTACTTGGGCAACGAGTACGTGGTGAAGTCGAGTATCGGCCATATCCGAGACCTGCCCACCAGCGGTTCGGCTAGCGCCAGCAAGGAGCCTGCCGCCAAGCGCGGCAAGGCGGCCGCGGGCGAAGGTCCGGTGCTCACGCCTAAAGAGAAAGCGCGCAAGCAACTGGTCTCGCGCATGGGTGTGGACCCGGATCATGGCTGGAAGGCCAAGTACGAAATCCTTCCAGGCAAGGAAAAGGTCATTGAGGAGCTGCGCCGGCTCGCCAAGGATGCTGACACCATCTATCTCGCGACGGACTTGGACCGCGAAGGGGAAGCCATTGCCTGGCACCTGCGGGAAGCCATCGGCGGTGATGACAGCCGCTACAAGCGTGTGGTGTTCAACGAAATCACCAAGAAAGCCATCCAGGAAGCCTTCTCCAAGCCGGGCGAGCTGGATATCGACCGCGTCAACGCCCAGCAGGCCCGGCGTTTCCTCGACCGCGTCGTGGGCTATATGGTCTCGCCGCTGCTGTGGGCGAAGATCGCCCGTGGCTTGTCCGCTGGCCGTGTGCAATCGGTTGCGGTAAAGCTGGTGGTGGAGCGTGAGCGCGAAATCCGTGCGTTCAACCCCGAAGAATATTGGGAAGTCCACGCCGACCTCGGCACTGCCAAGGGCGCCAATGTGCGCTTTGAAGTGGCCCGTGAGAAAGGCGAGGCCTTCAAGCCGCTGAACGAAGCCCAGGCCATGGCCGCGCTGGAAAAGCTCAAGGCTTCCAGCTACAGCATCGTCAAGCGTGAAGACAAACCGACCAGCAGCAAGCCGTCGGCACCGTTCATCACCTCCACCCTGCAGCAGGCCGCGAGCAACCGCCTGGGCTTTGGTGTGAAGAAAACCATGATGATGGCCCAGCGTCTTTACGAGGCCGGCTACATCACTTATATGCGTACTGACTCCACCAACCTGTCGCAAGACGCGGTGGCGATGGCGCGTACTTATATTGAAACCGAGTTCGGCAAGAAGTACCTGCCGGAGAAGCCGAACGTCTACAGCAGCAAGGAAGGCGCACAGGAGGCTCACGAAGCGATTCGTCCTTCCGACGCCAACACTGAGCCGAGCAAGCTGAGCGGCATGGAGCGCGACGCTGAGCGCCTCTACGAGCTGATCTGGCGCCAGTTCCTGGCGTGCCAGATGCTGCCGGCGCAATACCTGTCCACCACCGTGAGCGTGGGCGCTGGTGACTTCGAGCTGCGTGCCAAGGGGCGTATCCTCAAGTTCGACGGCTATACCCGTGTGATGCCGCAGATCGCCAAGCCTGGCGATGACGACGTGCTGCCGGATATGGCTCAGGGCGATACGCTGAAGCTGATCAAGCTCGACCCGTCCCAGCATTTCACCAAGCCGCCGGCGCGTTATTCGGAAGCCAGCCTGGTGAAAGAGATGGAGAAGCGCGGTATCGGTCGTCCTTCGACCTATGCAGCGATCATCTCGACCATCCAGGATCGTGGCTACGTTGCGCTGCATAACCGTCGTTTCTACTCGGAAAAGATGGGCGATATCGTCACTGAGCGCCTGTCCGAGAGCTTCTCTAACCTCATGGACTACGGCTTCACCGCCGGCATGGAAGAGAACCTCGATGACGTGGCCCAGGGCGAACGCGACTGGAAAAATGTGCTGGACGAGTTTTACGGCGACTTCAAGAAGAAGCTCGAAGTAGCAGAAAGCCCTGAGAGCGGCATGCGCGCCAACCAGCCTGTGATGACCGACATCCCGTGCCTGACCTGCGGCCGCCCGATGCAAATTCGTACGGCGTCCACTGGCGTGTTCCTCGGTTGCTCGGGCTACAGCCTGCCGCCGAAAGAACGCTGCAAGGCCACCGTTAACCTGGTGCCAGGTGATGAAATCGCGGCCGACGATGAGGGTGAATCCGAGTCGCTGGTACTGCGTGGCAAGCACCGCTGCCCGATCTGCAGCACGGCGATGGACGCCTACCTGCTGGATGAGAAACACAAGCTGCACATCTGCGGTAACAACCCGGATTGCAACGGCTACGAGATCGAAGAGGGCACTTATCGCATCAAGGGCTACGAGGGCCCGAGCCTGGAATGCGATAAGTGCGGCAGTGAAATGCAGCTCAAGACCGGCCGTTTCGGCAAGTTCTTCGGTTGCACTAACCCGACCTGTAAGAACACCCGCAAACTGCTGAAAAGCGGTGACGCGGCGCCGCCGAAGATGGACCCGGTGAAGATGCCTGAACTCAAGTGCGAGAAGGTCAACGACACCTACATCCTGCGTGACGGCGCTTCGGGGCTGTTCCTGGCTGCCAGCCAGTTCCCGAAAAACCGCGAGACCCGTGCGCCGCTGGTGCTTGAGATCGTGCCGCACAAGGATGAGATCGACCCTAAGTACCACTTCCTGTGTGAAGCGCCGAAGAAGGACCCGGATGGTCGCCCAGCCGTGATCCGCTATAGCCGCAAGACCAAGGAGCAGTACGTGCAGTCGGAAGTGGACGGCAAGCCTACCGGCTGGAAAGCGTTCTACGACGGCGGCAAGTGGAAGGTCGAAGACAAGCGCCAGGGCGCTTGATCGACTGATCCGCTAAATACAAAGGCCGCCTGCACAGGCGGCCTTTTTTTGCGCTTGCAGTGCGCTCGGCTGATCCGTAACACTGTTAAGCCAGCATCACGCTTATTCGTTGTGGAGACTGCCGCATGGCCAACGAACTCTATACCCGTACCAATCAGAAAATTTACTTCGCGGGTTTGTCCCTGGAAGCCCTTGGCCGCGCCGAGGAAGGGAAAGAGATGAATGCCATTGCGCTCGTCCAGGCGGGGCGTGAAGCCGCGTTGTTCCACCTGTACGGTGCCTTGTTGGGTCTGTGCCATGAAATCGCCGGGTTTTACCGTCTGCCGCAGGCCGGTTCGCCGCGCGCAGAAATGATCATTAGCCGCGACGTGCTCGACACAATGGCGATCCCGGAACTGGCCGAGCTGGTGGAAATGGCGCAAAGCCCCGACAGCTGGATCGCGCGCTTGCTCAAGGCGCATGCCGACATGTTCCAGCCGCCGCGTGTTCCCCACGTGCCCAAGGGTGACGTGACCCAGCCGCTGATCGTGGCGGTGGCAGTTGAAGAGGACGAACCCAAGCCGTTGAGCCGGGAAGAGTTGGAAGGCTGGCGCCAGGAGCTGAAAAAACTGGCGCTGCGCTATCGCGAAGGTCTGAGCGAGTGCTGAGAGGGCTCGATTAAAATATGGGAGGGTTGAACTGCCGCTCCCACATTCGAATCGAGTCAGCTCTGCACCGTTCATCAAGCCGTAAAGAAACCTGTCCAGATCGTCAGCGGGGTTGGGTGGATGACTGATATAATTCCCGTCTTTCGTGGAGAACAGACTTTTATGCCGACGTCCTTTCTGGAAATTGTTGAGTTGCCTGACGGCCGAATCGAGCTGCGCCGGGCTGAGGACGAAGGTTCTCTGGTTATTCTGGATTTTTCCGAGGACGCCAAGGTGTTCCTGCAGGGCCAGCACGTGGAAGTGGCTAAAGCCATGTTGAGCGTGGGTGTACAGATGGCAGGTCGCTTGGCTGAAGGCGAACCGGAGAAAGAAGATGGGCCGCGGGTGCTTCACTGAGTCCCGGCGTTGTAGTGAGCGAGCTTGCTCACGCAGGGCTGCGAAGCGGTCCAAAAACCGACCACCGTAGAATATCTGATATATCGCATCAATCTATTCAGGGCCGCTTCGCAGCCCATCGCGGGCGGTGCGACGATTTGACAAGCCCGCTCACTACACACGCCCTTCTATCAAAGGGCTGCGCGACATTTATCCCAATCGAATATTCAAGCTCTGCGCATCGCCAACGCGTGCCGCACTGATCAACTGTTGCTTGGCGGTAGCGTTCAACGGATTCAACCAGCTCACCACCGTATGGCTACGGCCCAGGCGCAAGGCTTCGCAGGTCAACTGCTGGGCACTTTGCGCACCGCGCGGTTGCAGTAACAGGATGCGCTCGCGGTTGAGGCCGGCGTCCCGCAACCAGGTCTGGGTCAGGCTGGCCGGCGGAGCGATCAGCGTCAGCCAGCGGGCGTCCTGCTCTTCGCTCAATTCGCGCAGGATCGGCGCCAGCAGGCTCAGGCAACTCCCCGCCGCACCGCGCAACGACAATTCACTGAACGCCTCAGGCTCGGCGCTCCAAGGCGCCTCGACCGTTTCCTTGAGGATGGGCGCAAGGGGTTGGGCCATGAAGGCCTCGAACAGCGACAGTTGTGTGTGTTGTGGGGTATGGGTGAGCTGCATGATGCCTCCTTTAGCGGCGAATGACGCCGACGCTCAAGCCTTCAATCACCAGGTCCTGATCTTTCAGGTTCACTTCAATCGGGGCGAACTCAGGGTTCTCGGCCAGGAGCCAGACCTTGCTGCCTTCGCGCTTGAAGCGTTTGACGGTGACTTCATCGCCGATACGGGCGACGACGATCTGGCCATTACGGGCTTCGCGGGTGGTGTGAACGGCCAGCAGGTCGCCGTCGAAGATGCCCACGTCCTTCATGCTCATGCCATGGACCCGCAACAAGTAATCGGCGCGAGGATGGAAGAAGGTCGGGTTGATGTTGCAAGATTCCTCGACGTGCTGCTGCGCCAGGATTGGCGCGCCGGCGGCGACGCGACCGATGATCGGCAGGGTCGATTCGTCGGCCTTGGCTTCGAAGCCAGGGATGCGAATACCGCGTGATGCACCTGGGGTCATCTCGATCGCGCCTTTGCGAGCGAGGGCCTTAAGGTGTTCTTCGGCGGCGTTGGGGGACTTGAACCCCAGTTCCAGCGCAATTTCCGCTCGCGTCGGCGGGTAGCCGTTGTCATCAAGGCAGCGCTTGATAAAAGCCAGAATCTCAGCTTGGCGTGGCGTCAGTTTTAGCATGTTGATCGCTCTGTCTTTTTATACAGTGACTGGGATTATATACAGTGGACTGCGCTTGGCAATCATCCTTTTCTACCACTCCGCTGGACGGTCATCGGGCATGCTTCCCACAAGGCAGAGATAGCGCTGCCTACAGACCGTTAGGGATGTGATTAAATAGCGATGAACTACATGACTGCCCGGCCGGAAAGCGAACCCGCAGGCTTGACAAGACACAGTCTGAAACGTATGTTTCAAACAAGTGTTTGTCAGGCGGAGTAGCCATGGCCCAGTCGGAAACCGTTGAACGCATTCTCGATGCTGCCGAGCAATTGTTCGCGGAAAAAGGATTTGCTGAAACTTCATTGCGGCTGATCACCAGCAAGGCTGGGGTCAACCTTGCTGCAGTGAACTACCATTTCGGCTCGAAAAAGGCCCTGATCCAGGCGGTGTTCTCGCGCTTTCTGGGGCCGTTCTGCGCCAGCCTCGACCGTGAGTTGGAGCGCCGCCAGGCCAAGGCTGATCACAAGCCTACCCTCGAAGACCTGCTGGAAATCCTGGTTGAACAAGCCCTGGTGGTTCAACCGCGCAGCGGCAACGACCTGTCGATCTTCATGCGGCTGCTGGGCCTGGCGTTCAGCCAGAGCCAGGGTCACTTGCGACGTTATCTGGAAGACATGTACGGCAAGGTATTTCGTCGCTATATGTTGCTGGTCAACGAAGCCGCCCCGCGCATTCCGCCCATCGAACTGTTCTGGCGCGTGCACTTCATGCTCGGTGCCGCAGCGTTCAGCATGTCCGGGATCAAGGCATTGCGGGCTATTGCCGAGACCGATTTCGGCGTCAACACCTCCATCGAACAGGTCATGCGCCTCATGGTGCCATTCCTCGCCGCCGGCATGCGTGCCGAAACCGGCGTGGCCGACCCGACCATGGCCGCCGCCCAATTGCGTCCGCGCAGTAAAACCACGCCGGCTGTCGCCAAGGTTTGACCGCCCCGGGTGTGCGAGGCCACTTGCATCCGCTAAGCTAGCCGCCATGCCGATTTCAGCTATTTATTCGCAACCCGTTGTGCTCACCGCGCCATTCGCGCCGCGTGAGGGCAACGGGTTGCGTGCGTTATTTAAGGAAGGTTTATGACTGCTGCCCTGCAAGGTTCTTTGATGGTCGACATTGCCGGTACCTGGCTGACGGCCGAGGACCGCCACCTGCTGCGCCAGCCTGAAGTGGGCGGCCTGATCATTTTCGCGCGTAATATCGAGCACCCGCGCCAGGTGCGTGAATTGAGCGCGGCAATTCGTGCCGTACGCCCGGATCTGCTGCTGGCTGTCGATCAGGAAGGCGGTCGTGTACAGCGCCTGCGCCAGGGTTTTGTGCGCCTGCCGGCCATGCGTGCGCTGGCGGATAACCCGAATGCCGAGTACTTGGCCGAGCAGTGCGGTTGGGTCATGGCGACTGAAGTACTGGCCGTGGGCCTCGACCTGAGCTTCGCCCCGGTGCTCGACCTGGACTATCAACGCAGCGCAGTCGTCGGCACCCGTTCCTTCGAAGGCGACCCCGAGCGCGCCGCCGTGCTGGCCGGTGCCTTTATCCGTGGCATGAACAGCGCCGGCATGGCTGCTACAGGCAAACACTTCCCGGGCCACGGTTGGGCTGAGGCTGATTCCCACGTGGCGATTCCCAATGACGAACGTAGCCTGGAAGAGATTCGCACGAATGACCTGGTGCCGTTCGCGCGCCTGAGCAAGCAGTTGGCGGCGGTGATGCCGGCGCATGTTATTTACCCGCAGGTTGACGCTCAGCCAGCTGGCTTTTCGCGTCGATGGTTGCAGGATATTTTGCGCGGCGAATTGCAGTTTGATGGGGTGATTTTCAGCGATGACCTGTCGATGGCCGGTGCACATGTGGTCGGTGACGCGGCCAGCCGGATTGAAGCCGCGTTGACGGCTGGTTGTGATATGGGGCTGGTGTGCAATGATCGGGCGGCGGCTGAGTTGGCACTGACGGCCGCTCAGCGGATGAAGGTCACCCCATCGGCGCGCATTGCGCGGATGCGGGGGCAGGCGATTGCTTCGACGGATTACAAGCAGGATCCGCGGTGGTTGGCGGCGCTTACCGCGTTGCGGGATGCTCAGTTGATCGGCTGAGAACCGCGTCGTGGCTATCGCAGGCAAGCCAGCTCCCACATGGGATTGCATTCCAAAGGTGGGAGCTGGCTTGCCTGCGATAGCGGTCTAACCGTCAACGCTTCTCTTGCTTGTGGGGCAACGGCGCAAACAACGCTTCAATATCCTCATTGCCCAACTGCCAATCCCCGGTCGTGCGCCCATCCAGCACACCCGCCGCCAAGTCTGACTTTTCCTTCTGCAGGTGCTGGATTTTTTCCTCCACCGTACCCCGCGCAATCATCTTGTAGACGAACACCGGCTTTTCCTGCCCGATCCGGTACGCCCTGTCAGTCGCCTGATTCTCCGTAGCGGGGTTCCACCAAGGGTCGTAATGGATCACCGTGTCGGCTTCGGTCAGGTTCAGGCCTACACCGCCGGCCTTCAGGCTGATCAGAAAAACCTGCAGCTTGCCACTCTGAAAGTCCTTCACCGGCGTACGCCGATCGCGGGTCTGGCCGGTCAATAGCGCGTAGGCCACGCCACGCTTTTTAAGCTCCACTTCGATCAGGCTCAACATCGAGGTGAACTGGGAGAACAGCAGAATTCGCCGTCCTTCGGCAAACAGTTCTTCGAGCATGTGCATCAAGCTATCGAGCTTTCCCGAGCTACTGCCCCTTGCGGGCAGGGCGGCGTCGTTGACCAAGCGTAAATCGCAGCACACCTGACGCAACTTCAACAGCGCTTCAAGAATGATGATCTGGCTGCGCGCCACGCCCTTGCGGGTAATCTCGTCTCGCACCTTCTTGTCCATGGCCAGGCGCATGGTTTCGTACACATCGCGCTGCGCCTCGTTGAGGTCGACCCAGTGGATGATCTCGGTCTTGGGCGGCAACTCTGTAGCGACCTGTTCCTTGGTGCGTCGCAGCAAGAAGGGTTTGATCCGACCGTTCAGGTGCTGCAATCGCACATCGCTGGCGCGCTTTTCGATGGGCACGCGGTAATCGCGGTTGAAACTTTTTACTTCGCCCAGCCAGCCCGGCAACAGGAAGTGGAACAGCGACCACAGTTCACCCAAGTGGTTTTCCAGCGGCGTACCACTCAGGCACAAGCGCTGCCGCGCATTCAGCTCGCGCGCCGCCTGGGCGGCTTTGCTATTAGGGTTCTTGATGTACTGCGCTTCATCGAGGATCAGTACATGCAGGGGCAGGGCGGCGAGCTGTTCGATGTCCTTGGGCAGCAGCGCGTAGGTGGTCAGCAGCAGGTCATAGTCCTGCAGGTTGGCGAAGTGTTTCTTGCGCGTTGCGCCATACAACGCCAATACCTTGAGCTGTGGCGTGAAGTGCGCTGCTTCATCAAGCCAGTTGGGAATCAGGCTGGTGGGCATCACGACCATGCACGGCCGGTCCAGGCGCCCGGCGGCTTTCTCAGTGAGAATATGCGCCAGGGTCTGCAGGGTTTTGCCCAGGCCCATGTCATCCGCAAGTATCCCGCCAACGTCCAGCTGACGCAGCGACTGCATCCAACTCAAGCCTTCCAGTTGATACGGGCGCAAGGTCGCGTTCAGCCCTTCGGGCGCCACGCTGGTGAAATCCTTGATATCCCGCAGGCGTTGGGCGAAGTTGCGGATCTTCTCGCCACCTTCCCATTGCAGCGGCAGGTCTTCCAGCGGGTTCAGGCGAATCGCATCAGCCTTGGCCAGGCGCAGCGTGGTGCTGCCGGCTTCTTGCAGGTAGAACTCGCCGAGGGTGGCCAGCACGGGTTTTAGCCGGCCGTAAGGCAAGGCCACTTGCAGCGGACCATGGCCATTGGGCAAGCCGGGAATGTTCACCAGGATCAGCTCATCATCGCGGCGTCGCGCGAGTTTTTCCGGATTCAGGATCTCTGTGTGTGAGCGCATCAGGTTCAGCAGGATCGGCAGCAGGCTCAGCCGTTCGCCATTGACGATAATCCCCAGCTCCAGGTCGAACCAGTCACGTTCCGGCCCTTCATCGACGGTGGCGTACCAGTCATCGACGGCGCTCAGATCGAACCCGAAATCTTCTTCGATCTGCAACTCCCAACCCTCGGCCCGCAAGGTCGGCGAGGCATTGAGGGTAAAGTTCAGCCAGGCGCTGTCATTGACCAGCTCGAACAGCTCGCCGGCGCTTTCCGGCAGGGCTTTGCTCTGACGCGTGGCGATCTTGAAACCGAGCAACCGAAGTTGCTCGCGATAGGGTTGCTCCAGCTCGGGATGCCGCTTGATGCGCAGGCTCTGGGTGTCCTGGCGCACGATGATGTCGGCGTTTTTCTGCCCGCTGACGTAATTGCCCAAGTAGTTGAAGGACAGTGCCGCGCGGTGCTGGATGTAGCGCTGCATCTTGCCGTTGCGCGGTTCAAATGCACTGAACTCGACACTGGCCAACCACAAACGCGGTACGGGCAGCACGTCTTCCATCACCACCTGCGGCAACGCCACGCGGTTTTCCAGCACGGCCTGGAGTTTTTCCAGCAACTCGGCATCCTGTGCGGCGGCCGGGTAGGCCAGGGTTTCCTGGACTTTAAGCAGCACCGCCGCGATGTGTTTGCAGTTGGTGTGCACCGGGCAGGTACAGCGGCTGTCCACCAGTATCAGCGTGCCTTTGGCCGATTCGCGCAGCGAGATGGTTTGCCGATAAACGTTGCTGCCCGAGCCTTCGCAGCTGGCGATGATGGTGCTGTCGCCGGACTCAACGATGCGCACCCGGTTCTCCAAGGCATAACGTCGCCCGCGCTCCAGGCTCTGCTCTTTGAAGCGATTGGCCCACGAAGGGGCCAGGGGTTTGGTCAGCGACGACGTCAGGGCCATGGCGCTGGATCAGTCCTGAATGTCAGGCGGTGGCGCGCTGGGTGGCTTGGCGGTGAGCGAGGTGATCTTGATCAGAAGCGCCAGGTGGCCGCCATCCAGGTAGTTGAGTTGGTTGTTCTTGGTGCGCACGTCGGTCTGGCTCAAGTGTTCGCTGGCGATCACACTGCCGTTGCTGTCGAACTGGTTGATCCAGAAGTTCGTATCGATATCGGTAAATCGGCCCAGTTGCAGGCTCAATACGCCTTCGATAGGAAACTGACCAAACTGCTCCTGGCCGTCGGAGATGGCGACGTTGACCGGCTGCTCCCCCAGGTTCTGTTCCCACGCCTTGTGTAGCAGCACCGTGTAGGAGGAGTCGGCGCGCAGCTTATCGACAATGTTGGACAAGCGCGGCGGGCTCAGTTTATCGCCCAGGCGGGCCGCCCCGGCATCCCAGTTTTCCGGGGCGGCGCGGCTGTTGAGCGGCGGCTCTGCGTTCTGGCGCACCAGGATCATTTCCACCAGGTACGGGCTATCGGCAAACGCCGCAGGTGCCACTGCCACCAACAACAAGCTCAAAATGCGGAACAGGCGCATTGGGGCGTCCTTCAAGCAGATTTCGGGATGAGGCGCTCGAACAACGCCTCCAGTGTATTAAAGCGTTCTTCAGCGCGTTCCATCGGCACCATGAACTTGAACAGCGTAGCCCCTTCGAACTTGTAGCGGTTCGGCTGGCCCTGGATCAGCTTGATCAGCACCAATGGGTCCACCGGGGTCTGTGCTTCAAATTCGATGCGCCCTCCCTGCGGCCCGGCGTCGACTTTCTTGATGCCCAACTGCTCGGCCTGCAATTTGAGCAAGGTCAGGCGCACCAGGTTCTTGGTCGGTTCCGGCAGCAGGCCGAAGCGGTCGATCATCTCCACCTGCAGGTCCTTGAGGCCTTCTTCGTCGGTGGCCGAGGCGATGCGTTTGTACAGGATCAACCGCGCATGCACGTCCGGCAGGTAGTCTTCGGGAATCAACGCCGGCAAGCGCAGGTTGATTTCCGGACCGCCGCCCAAGGGTTGATCGAGGTTCGGTTGCTCGCCTTTGCGGATGGCTTTCACCGCGCGTTCAAGCATCTCCATATACAGGGTGAAACCCACCGCCTGGATCTGCCCGCTCTGGCCGTCGCCCAGCAGCTCGCCGGCGCCACGGATTTCCAGGTCGTTGGTGGCCAGTACAAAACCGGCGCCCAGGTCCTGAGTGTTGGCGATGGCTTCCAGGCGCTTTTCCGCGTCGGAAGTGATTTGCTGGCGCGGCGGCGTGAGCAAATAGGCATACGCCTGGTGGTGACTGCGACCCACCCGGCCGCGCAGCTGGTGCAGCTGCGCCAGGCCGAATTTGTCGGCGCGCTCGATGATGATGGTGTTAGCGCTCGGCACGTCGATACCGGTCTCGATGATGGTCGAGGCGATCAGCACGTTGAAGCGCTTGTGGTAGAAGTCGCTCATCACCTGTTCGAGTTCGCGTTCGCGCATCTGCCCGTGGCCGATGGCGATGCGCGCTTCCGGTACCAATTCGGCGAGGTCGGCAGCACATTTCTCGATGGTCTTCACATCGTTGTGCAAGTAGTAAACCTGCCCGCCGCGCAGCAATTCCCGTAGCAGCGCTTCCTTGACCGTGCTTTTGTTCTGCTCCATCACAAAGGTGCGTACCGACAAGCGCCGCGCCGGTGGCGTGGCGATGATCGACAGGTCGCGCATGCCCGACACCGCCATGTTCAGCGTGCGCGGAATCGGCGTGGCGGTGAGGGTGAGGATGTCGACTTCGCTGCGCAGGGCCTTGAGTTGTTCCTTCTGACGTACCCCAAAACGGTGTTCTTCGTCGATGATCACCAGGCCGAGGTTCTTGATCTTCACATCGTCCGACAACAGCTTGTGGGTGCCGATCACGATGTCGATCTTGCCTTCCGCCAGGTCAGCGATGGCGGCGTTCACTTCCTTGGCCGACTTGAAGCGGCTCATCACTTCCACGGTCACCGGCCAGTCGGCAAAGCGATCGCGGAAGCTGTTGTAGTGCTGCTGGGCGAGCAGGGTGGTCGGCACCAGGATCGCTACCTGGCGGCCGCCGTGCACGGCGATGAAGGCGGCGCGCATCGCCACTTCGGTCTTGCCGAAGCCCACGTCGCCACACACCAGGCGGTCCATCGGCTTGGGCGCGAGCATGTCGGCGCGCACCGCTTCGATGGTGGTTTGCTGGTCCGGGGTTTCTTCGAAAGCAAAGCCGGCGCTGAAGGTGGCGTAGTCGGCTTTCGGGTCGGCGAACGCGTAACCTTCGCGCGCTGCGCGGCGGGCATAGATGTCGAGCAGTTCGGCGGCGACGTCGCGGACTTGTTCGGCGGCCTTGCGCTTGGCCTTCTGCCAGGTCTCGGAACCCAGGCGATGCAACGGCGCCAGGGCGTCGTCGCTGCCGGTGTAGCGGGCGATCAGGTGCAGGCTGGCCACCGGCACGTAGAGCTTGGCGCCCTCGGCGTATTCCATGGTGAGGAATTCGGCGGCCTGGTTGTCGATTTCCAGGGTTTGCAGGCCGAGGTAGCGGCCAACGCCGTGGTCGATATGCACCACCGGCGCGCCTTCGCGCAGCTCGGTGAGGTTTTTGATCACCGCGTCGTTGTTGGCGTCGGCGCGTTTTTCGCGGCGTCGACGTTGCATCACGCGCTGGCCGAACAGCGGGCTCTCGGCGATCAGCGCCAGGGCCGGGTCGTCCAACAACAGGCCTTCGTCCAGCGGTGCGATGGTGATCGCCAGGCGTTCTTTGCTTTTTACAAAGTCCGGCCAGCTGTCGACGGTTTTCGGTCGCAGCTTCAGGCGTTCCAGCAGCTCCAGCAGGACTTCGCGACGCCCGGCGGACTCAGCGGTAAACAGCACTCGGCCAGGGAAGTCGCCCAGGAAGTTGGACAGCGCTTCCAGCGGTTGTGTGGCTTTAGCCTGGATCGCCAGATCCGGCAGTGTCCCCGCCGGGAAGCGCTCGCGGCCACTACCCGCGTCCACATCTTGTTGGCTGGCAACTACGCGTGGCCAGTTTTTCAAGCGCGCGAAGCAATCTTCTACCGGCAGGAACAGCTCGGCGGGCGGCAATAAAGGCCGGGACGGATCAACGCGGCGCTCTTCATAGCGGTTACGCACGTCGTTCCAGAAGTTTTCTGCCGCCTGCTCGATACCCGGCAGCGAGAATACTTGCGTGTCCTGGGGCAAGTAATCGAACAAGGTAGACGTTTCGTCGAAGAACAGCGGCAGGTAGTACTCGATCCCCGCGGGTGTAATCCCGCTGCTCAAGTCCTGAAAGATCGGGCAACGACGGAAGTCGACGTCGAAACGCTCACGGAAGCGCGCCTTGAAGCGCGTGACCGCGTCTTTTTGCAGCGGGAATTCCCGGGCCGGCAGCAGCTTGATCGAGTCGACTTTGTCGATGGAACGCTGGTTTTCCGGATCGAAGGTGCGCAGGGTCTCGATTTCGTCATCGAACAGGTCGATGCGATAGGGCAGTTTACTGCCCATCGGGAACAGGTCGATCAGCGCACCGCGCACCGCAAATTCACCGTGCTCGTACACCGTGTCGACGCAGCGGTAGCCGCTGGCCTCCAGGCGCGTGCGCATCTGTTCCACATCGAGCTTCTGGCCGATATCCAGGACCAGGCTGCTGCCCAGCAGGAACTTGGTCGGTGCCAGGCGATGCAGTGCCGTGGTGATCGGCACCACCAGCACACCGTGGGCCAGTTCCGGCAAGCGGTACAGGCTGGCGATGCGCTGCGAGATGATGTCCTGATGCGGCGAGAACAGGTCGTAGGGCAGGGTTTCCCAATCGGGAAAATGCAGCACCGGCAAATCAGGGGCGAAGAAGCTCAGCTCCTGCTCCAACCGTTCGGCACTTTGGCTGTCGGCGGTGAGCAGCAGGGTAAAGCGCTTGGCTGCGCTGGCAGCCTCGGCGATGGCCAGGCTAAGGGCGGCACCGGGCAGGTTGCCCCAGTGCTGTTTACCTGCCGCGGCAGGGAGAAGCGGTAGACGCAGAACGGGCACGGAAGGTTGAGCTCCAAGCGTTGCGACAAAGTCGGTAATTGTAACGGCCAGAGGTGCCGCCTGTCAGTTTCTGACTGAGCCTATTACGGTTTGTAGGAAATGTAGTGGCTAAGACAAACAATGGCGTGTTTTGACTCAATATGTAGTGCCGAAATACGCGATTGTTTTGGAGGGTTACGGACAAGTCGGCGTTGTTGCCCAAAGAGAGGTCTTCTGTAACCCGCGTATTTACTGGGCTCCAGCGGGGTGGCTTTTTTGCGCAAAGCTTTTTTGTTGTAGGACGCGCATTGCTCCAAGGGCAGTCGGGCGGCATAATGTAGCCCCTTTTTTCAGCCCCTACATGTGGAAGGTTCCCGTGACTCAGAAGCCCGACCAGTGTCTTGGTGAATGGATCGACCGTGAAGCACTCGCAGAAGCGATGATCCCGCTTATCGGTCAGCTGTACCGCAATAACAATGTGGTGAGCTCGATCTATGGCCGCAGCCTGATCAACCAGTCTGTCATCGCGATTCTCAAAGCTCACCGCTTTGCGCGTCACCGTTCCGCCGACGACAGCGAACTCTCCGTCCACGAAACATTCCCACTGCTCAAAGCCATGAGCGAGCTCAAGCTCGGCGCGGCTTCGGTAGACCTGGGCAAGCTGGCCTATAAATTCCGCAAAGAAGGCGCAGGCCGCAGCGCCGAGCAGTTCGTGCGTGAAGAAATGGCCGATGTGGTTGGCCAGCAGAGCGCCGCAGCCCGCAAAGGCACCGACGTTGTGCTGTACGGCTTTGGTCGTATCGGCCGCCTGTTGGCGCGCATCCTGATCGAAAAAACCGGTGGTGGCGACGGCCTGCGCCTGCGGGCCATCGTGGTGCGCAAAGGCGCCGAGAACGACCTGACCAAACGCGCCAGCCTGCTGCGCCGCGATTCGGTACACGGTTCGTTCAACGGCACCATCACCATCGACGAAGAAAACAACACCATCACCGCCAACGGTAACCTGATCCAGGTGATCTACGCGAAGAACCCGTCCGAGGTGGATTACACCCAGTACGGCATCAAGGACGCTCTTCTGGTGGACAACACCGGCGTATGGCGTGACGCCGAAGGCCTGGGCCAGCACCTGGCCTGCCCAGGTATCGACCGCGTTGTCCTGACCGCGCCTGGCAAGGGCAAGCTGAAGAACATCGTGCACGGCATCAACCACGCTGAAATCACGGCTGACGACAAGATCGTGTCCGCCGCTTCCTGCACCACCAACGCCATCGTGCCGGTGCTGAAGGCGGTGAATGACAAGTTCGGTATCGTCAATGGCCACGTTGAGACGGTTCACTCGTACACCAACGACCAGAACCTGATCGACAACTTCCACAAGGGCGATCGCCGTGGCCGCAGCGCCGCGTTGAACATGGTGATCACCGAGACCGGTGCTGCCACTGCTGCTGCCAAGGCCCTGCCTGAGCTGGCCGGCAAGCTGACCGGTAACGCGATCCGCGTGCCGACGCCTAACGTGTCGATGGCGATTCTCAACCTGAACCTTGAGAAAGCCGCTACCCGTGAAGAGATGAACGAGTACCTGCGCTACATGGCGCTGCACTCCGACCTGCACAAGCAAATCGACTACGTCAACTCGCAGGAAGTGGTCTCCACTGACTTCGTTGGCTCGCGCCACGCCGGAGTGGTGGACGCTGAGGCGACCATTACCCAGGACAACCGCGTTGTACTGTATGTCTGGTACGACAACGAGTTCGGTTACAGCTGCCAAGTGGTTCGCGTGATGGAAGACATGGCTGGGGTCAACCCGCCTGCGTTTCCACGCTAAGCATTAGCGGTAAGTGAAAAAGCCCCGACTGGTTCGGGGCTTTTTCATGGCTGGGGGTTTTGTGTTGTCTGTGGGGCCGCTTCGTAGGCAAGCCAGGTCCCGCATTTGGACCGTGTACTCCCTGAAAAAACGCGGTCAAAATGTGGGCGCGGCGGTGCGGCGATTCGACTTGCTCGCGAAGGCGGCAGTTCAGTCGGCGCAAATCCTCAATTCAGCAATTTGTTGCGCAACTCCTCGGACAACCCCTTGGGCGCCAACCAGATCCCCAGGTAGGCCCTCGCCAGCGCGTCATCGCGACTGCTGAACAGCACTTGCCCATTGATCTCTAGGTTCAAGCCACGCCCTGGTCGATAATCCAGGGCATATCGATCACCGGCTTGAATGTCACGAAAGCGGGCATGCAGTTTTTCCAGCTCAGGCTTCAAGCTCGCGCTTGCTTGTTGGCGTTCCAGGGTCGTATTGGCCGCCTTGATCACGTCATTGCGGTCGATGTCGCGAAAGTAATACAGCGTCAGGCGCAGCGCCTTTTTCTGCTCCCAGGCCTGTTTGGCGCTCAATTCCGAAGGGGTATACAGCGCGGCCGCGTACACGTCGGCCCAGAGGTAGGTGAGCACAGCCTGGTTTTTCAGGGGCAGTTCCTGTGACTGTGCCGGGAAGTTGGCCTGCTTTAGCCGTTCCGCCTCATTGGCGTGTGCTGTGATCGACAGCATCAGTAATAAACAGAAAACTATATGCCGCATAATGGCCCGTCCCGAAAAGATGCGTGACTACAGGGTAATTCATTTTCCGGCAGCGGCAGGGTTCAGGGATAATCTGCGCTGTGTAGTAAAGGCAATACTGGCCTACGACGCGACCAAGGGTTAATGTGCGCGGCGTTACGCCTTATATAGACTGTGCCCCGGTTCACACACTTGAGCCAAATTGTCCTTCATGACCGCTGGCCGCGGCATGATTTAGCCCGGCGTCCAACCGTACGCCTGGCCTGTTCTGAGGAGTACGCATGGCTGTCTACAACTACGACGTGGTGGTACTGGGTTCCGGCCCAGCTGGAGAAGGTGCGGCGATGAACGCCGCGAAGGCCGGGCGCAAGGTGGCGATGGTCGATAGCCGTCGCCAAGTCGGCGGTAACTGCACCCACCTGGGCACCATCCCGTCCAAGGCCTTGCGTCACTCGGTGCGCCAGATCATGCAGTTCAACACCAACCCGATGTTCCGGGCCATTGGTGAGCCGCGCTGGTTCTCGTTCCCGGACGTGCTGAAAAGCGCCGAGAAAGTCATCTCCAAGCAGGTTGCTTCGCGTACGGGCTACTACGCCCGTAACCGTGTCGACCTGTTCTTCGGCACTGGCAGCTTCGCCGACGAGCAAACCGTCGAAGTGGTCTGCCCCAACGGCGTGGTCGAGAAGCTAGTGGCCAAGCACATCATCATCGCCACCGGTTCACGCCCGTATCGTCCGGCGGATATCGATTTCCACCACCCGCGTATCTACGATAGCGACACCATCCTGAGCCTGGGCCACACCCCGCGCAAACTGATCATCTACGGTGCCGGCGTGATCGGCTGTGAATACGCCTCGATCTTCAGCGGCCTGGGGGTGCTGGTGGAGCTGGTCGACAACCGTGACCAGTTGCTGAGCTTCCTCGACTCGGAAATTTCCCAGGCGTTGAGCTACCACTTCAGCAACAACAACATCACCGTGCGCCATAACGAAGAGTATGAGCGGGTCGAAGGCCTGGATAACGGTGTGATCCTGCACCTCAAGTCCGGCAAGAAGATCAAGGCCGACGCCTTGCTGTGGTGCAACGGCCGTACCGGCAACACTGACAAGCTCGGCATGGAAAACATCGGGGTCAAGGTCAACAGTCGTGGTCAGATCGAGGTCGATGAAAACTACCGTACCTGCGTGACCAACATCTACGGCGCCGGTGACGTGATCGGCTGGCCGAGCCTGGCCAGTGCCGCCCATGACCAAGGCCGTTCGGCGGCGGGCAGCATCGTCGACAATGGCAGCTGGCGCTACGTGAACGACGTGCCGACCGGGATCTACACGATTCCCGAGATCAGCTCGATCGGCAAGAACGAGCACGAACTGACCAAGGCCAAGGTGCCCTACGAAGTGGGCAAGGCGTTCTTCAAGAGCATGGCGCGTGCGCAGATCGCCGGTGAGCCGCAAGGCATGCTGAAGATCCTGTTCCACCGTGAAACCCTGGAAGTGCTCGGCGTGCACTGCTTCGGCTACCAGGCTTCGGAGATCGTCCACATCGGCCAGGCGATCATGAACCAGCCGGGTGAACTCAATACCCTCAAGTATTTCGTCAACACCACGTTCAACTACCCGACCATGGCTGAAGCCTATCGGGTAGCTGCCTACGACGGCCTCAACCGGCTTTTTTGAGCGGCTCCGGCCGGTGGCCTGAGCCGGCCGGGGAGACCGATTTCAGTAATTCCCGAGGGTGGCAGTGGCCAAACCGGGAAAGTCTGTAATCAGGCTATCTACGCCGAAGTCGGCGAGCCTGCGCATCAGCGCAGGTTCGTTGACTGTCCACACGGATACGTGCAAACCCTGGCGCTGGGCTTTTTCCAGACGTTCAGGGGTGCACAGCGTCCAGTTCAACGCCAGATACTCACAGCCGTAGTTTTGCGCGACCTTCAGCGGGTCGAGCCAGGCGTACTCGGCCACCAGGCCGCGTGACAGGTCGGGGGTGAGGTCAACCGCTGCTTTCAATACTTCCCTTGAGCTTGAGGTGACGGTGACTTTGTCCATCAGGCCAAAGCGCACGGCCATCTCGCGGATCGCCAGCACCGTGGTGGCGGCGCGGGTGCGTGAGGCGCTTTTGACTTCCAGTTGCCAGTGATCGAAGTCGCACTTTTCGAACAGCTCCTCCAGGCGCGGGATCGGGCACGGCTGGATCCAGCCCGGGCCGCCTTTGCGCGCATCCATCTTCATCAGGTCCGCCGCCGAATACTCGACGACCTTGCCACGCCGGTCGGCGGTGCGTTTTAGGGTCGGGTCGTGCATGACCATCAGCTCCCCGTCCATGGACAGGTGCAAGTCCAGTTCGCAACGGCGTACGCCGTGCTTGAGGCACTCCTGAAAGCTGGTCAGGGTGTTTTCCGGTGCTTCGCCTTTGGCACCGCGATGGCCGTAGATCAGGGTCACAGTTGCTCCTTCGCGCCAGGATGACTGGCGTAGTGAATACACATTCAGATGTCGTCGCTTTGTTCCCGCGCCAGGCGACGTTCCTGGGCCTGTTTCTGCAGGATGTAGCGCGCGAGCAGTTGGCGTTGGGCATCGGTCATGGATTCGAATTCCGTGCCGACGTCAAAGCCATCGCCTTTGGGATCGCAATGGGTGACGCGCGCGCGCAGCAGCAGGCCGAGCGCCTGGGGCATCAGCACCAGTTTGACCGCGAGGTGTGCGCCAGTCGCCAGGGGAGTGGGGTGTTGGAAGTCGATACCGCCTTCGGAAATGATCACCGGTTGCGGTGCGCCGACCTCATCCAGCAGGCCGCGCGCCATGATCTGGCTGAGCAGGTCCACGCGTTTGTTCTGCACGCGGAGGAAGGCGGCGAGGGTGCGATCCTTCTCGCTGAGCTGACGCAACAGGTGCTGGGCTTCGAATTCACTCAGGTGCAACTCGCTGAGCAGGTTGAACAGCGGCGAATCATCCAGCAACACTTCCTTGCTCGCCGCTTCGGGGGCAGACAGGCTTTTGATTTGGAGTGCGATCATGTCGTCGATACGGTAGTATTCGCGGCGCTCTTCTTCATCTAATGTCGACATGGCGAACCCCAGGTAACGGTAATGGTCTGAGTGTAAAGCTGCTTACCAGACCCCGCCACCGGGACGTCTTCTTTTCCTCCGAACAAGCCCCGACATGTTCAGACCTCTCTTCGTATTTATCGGCACGCGTTATACCCGTGCAAAGCGTCGCAATCATTTTGTGTCGTTCATTTCCCTGACCTCGATGATCGGGCTCGCCTTGGGCGTGGTCGTGATGATCGTGGTGCTCTCGGTGATGAACGGCTTCGATCATGAGATGCGCACCCGCGTGCTGGGCATGGTGCCCCACGCGACTATTGAGGGCGATGCGCCCATCAGTGACTGGCAAAGCCTCGCCGACAAGGTCAAGCAGAACCCCAAGGTACTGGCCGTTGCGCCGTTTACCCAGATGCAGGGGTTGCTGACCAACGACGGCAAGGTGCAGAAGATCCTGCTCAATGCCATCGACCCGGCCCAGGAACGCAAAGTCTCGATCATCGACAAGTTCATGTTGCAGGGCAAACTCGATGACTTGGCGCCGGGCAGCTTCGGCATCGTGATCGGCGACAAGGCTGCGGCCAAGCTCGGCGTGGGCCTCGGCGACAAGCTGACCTTCGTCGCGCCGGAAGTCACTGTGACCCCGGCCGGTATGTTTCCGCGCATGAAGCGCTTTACCGTGGTGGGCACCTTCCACGTGGGTGCCGGCGAGATCGACGGCTACCTCGGCCTGACCAACCTCACCGACCTGGCCCGCCTGCATCGCTGGCAGCCGGACCAGGTGCAGGGCTTGCGCCTGAAGTTCAACGACCTGTTCGACGCGCCGCGCGGTGCCTGGGAAATCGCCCAGCATTTGGGTGAGAGCCAATACTACGCCCGCGACTGGACCCGTACCCACGGCAACCTGTACCAGGCCATCCGCATGGAAAAAGCCATGATCGGCCTGCTGTTGCTGCTGATCGTCGCCGTGGCGGCTTTCAATATCATCTCCACGCTGGTGATGGTGGTGAATGACAAGAAGGGCGATATCGCCATCCTGCGCACGCTTGGCGCCACGCCGGGGCAGATCATGGCGATCTTTATGGTGCAAGGCACGGTGATTGGCGTGGTCGGCACCTTGATCGGCACCGCCGTCGGGATCCTGGCTGCGTTGAATGTCAGCGCCGCCATTGCCGCACTGGAAAACGTGCTCGGCCATAAGTTTCTCAACGCTGACGTCTACTTCATCGACTACTTGCCGTCCCAGGTGCAAACCCAGGACGTGTTGATGGTGGGCGGCGCTGCGTTGGTCCTGAGTTTCCTTGCCACCCTGTATCCAGCCTGGCGCGCGGCACGTACCCAGCCAGCACAGGCCTTACGTTATGAGTGAATCGGGCATGAGTGAAAAAGCAATCCTGAGCTGCCGAAACCTGGGCAAATCCTACGAGGAGGGCCCGGAATCGGTTGTCGTGTTGTCCAACCTGCAACTTGAACTGCACCCCGGCGAGCGCGTAGCGATCGTCGGCAGTTCGGGCTCCGGCAAAAGTACCTTGCTGAACCTGCTGGGCGGGCTTGATACGCCGTCCCAGGGCAGCGTATGGCTGGCTGGTGAAGAACTGTCGGCCCTGGGCGAAAAGGCCCGTGGCCAATTGCGCAACCGTTCTTTGGGCTTTGTGTACCAGTTCCACCACCTGTTGCCGGAGTTCACCGCCCTGGAAAACGTGTGCATGCCGCTGTTGATCGGCAAGACCGCGATCCCGCAAGCCCGCCAGCGCGCCAAGGCCTTGCTGGAACGCGTCGGCCTCGGCCATCGCCTGGAACACAAGCCGGCCGAACTGTCCGGCGGCGAGCGTCAGCGTGTGGCGATTGCCCGCGCCCTGGTGAACAACCCGGGCCTGGTGATGCTCGACGAGCCCACCGGCAACCTCGACTCCCACACTGCCCAGGGCATCAAGGACTTGATGCTGGAACTGAGCACCCAGATGCGCACCGCGTTCCTGGTGGTGACCCATGACATGAGCATGGCCCGGCAGATGGACCGCGTGTTGCACCTGCAGGAAGGTCATCTGGTCGCCATCTGACCCGTTTCAAGCCCGGTGCTTTAAGCGCCGGGCTTTTTCATTTTTTCAGGCGGTGCACGCGAATGTTCAGACCGTTATCGATTTTCATCGGCACGCGCTATACCCGCGCCAAGCGCCGCAACCGTTTTGTATCGTTTATCTCGATGACCTCGATGATCGGCCTCGCCTTGGGCGTATTGGCGATGATCGTGGTGCTGTCGGTGATGAACGGCTTCCAGCGCGAAATGAGCTCGCGCATCCTCGGCATGGTGCCCCACGCCACCATCGTCGGCGTGAACCCGATTGACGATTGGCAGCCCGTGGCCGCCGCCGCGATGAAGAATCCGGAAGTGACTGCCGCAGTACCTTTCACGCAGATGGACGGCATGTTTTCCTACAAGGGCGCGATGCAGCCGATCGAGATCAGCGGCGTCGACCCAGCGCAGGAAGGCAAGGTGTCGATCGTGGCCCAGCACATCGTGCGCGGCAAACTGGATGACCTGAAACCCGGCGAGTTCGGCGTGGTGGTCGGCGAAATCACTGCCCGGCGTTTTCGCCTGAATGTGGGCGACAAGCTGACCCTGATCGTGCCGGAAATCAGCACCGCACCGGGGGGGATCACCCCGCGCATGCAGCGCTTGAACGTGGTCGGGATCTTCAAGGTTGGCGCCGAGCTGGATGGTTCGATGGCCTTGATCCACATGGCCGACGCGGCCGAGATACAGCATTGGCAGCCGAACCAGGTGCAAAGCGTGCGCCTGGCGGTGAAAGACCTGTATGCGGCGCCCAAGGTCTCGGCGGATATCGCCGCCAGCCTGGGCGCGGCCTATAAGCCTGATGATTGGACGCACACTCAAGGCAGCCTGTTCAGCGCAATGAAAATGGAAAAGACCATGATCGGCCTGCTGTTGCTGATGATCGTCGCTGTGGCGGCGTTCAACATCATTGCTACCTTGATCATGGTAGTGAACGACAAAGGCGCAGACATTGCGATCCTGCGCACCATCGGCGCCACGCCACGGCAGATCATGGCGATCTTCATGGTGCAGGGCACGGTGATCGGTATCGTCGGTACCCTGATTGGCGGTGTACTGGGCGTGATAGCGGCGCTGAACGTGAGTGAGCTGGTGGCTTGGGTGGAGCGAGTCACCGGGCAGCACATCTTCAGTTCGGATGTGTACTTTGTCAGCAACCTGCCTTCGGAGCTGCAAGGCGGGGATGTGGTGCTGATCTGCGCGGCGGGGTTTGTGTTGAGCTTTTTGGCGACGCTGTATCCGGCGTATCGGGCGGCGAAGATAGAGCCGGCGCATGCCCTCAGGTATTCGTAGGATGTAAGACCGCTTTCGCGAGCAAGCCCGCTCCCACATTTTGACCGCATTTCACAGGATGTACTCGGTCGAATGTGGGAGCGGGCTTGCTCGCGAAAGGGCCGGCACAGCTGCATCAATCTACTGTTGGCAACTCAATCACAAACCGCGTCAACCCCACTTCAGACTCACAAAAAATCCTCCCCCCATGCGCCCGCACAATCGACTGGGTAATCGCCAACCCCAGCCCCGCGTGCTCGCTGCTGCCCTCGTGCCGCGCTGGATCAGCCCGATAGAAGCGGTCAAACAACTTCGGTAACAGCTCGGGTGGAATGCCTTCCCCTGTGTTCTCAAGCGTCAACCTCACGCCATCCGTCATCTGCACCCTTACTTCGCCGCCCGCTGGCGTAAACCGCAGCGCGTTATCCAGCAAGTTCGACAGGGCCCGGCGCAACATGCTGCGATCACCCCGCGTATGGGCAGTACCTTCGCGAATCAGGCTGACTTGGGCGTCTTCCGCCAGCAACGCGAAAAACTCCAGCAAAGCATCCACTTCATCTGCCAGCGCCAAAGGCTCGCGCTTGGGCATGAGCAAGCCATGATCCGCTTTGGCCAGGTACAGCATGTCGTTGACCAACTGCGCCATCCATTGCAGCTCTTCCAGGTTGCTGTGCAGCGCCTCGCGGTAATCCTCCAGCGGGCGTGGCTGGGTCAGGATCACTTGGGTATGGGTCAGCAGGTTCGACAGTGGCGTGCGCAGTTCATGGGCGATATCGGCGGAGAACGCTGAGAGGCGCTGGAACGCGTCGTCCAGGCGACCCAGCATGGCGTTGAAGGCCTGGGCCAGCTCGGCCAGTTCCACCGGCATGTGTTTCTGGGGCAGGCGTTGGGTCAGGGAGTGCGCGGACACACTGGCAGCCACTTCACCCATGCGTCGCAACGGCCGTAACCCACTGCGCGCGGCCCAGGCGCCGAGCAGGGCGGTGGTCAGGGCCGACAGGCCGACGGTGAGCCAGATCAGGTGCTGCATGCGCTGCAGGAAATGTTGGTGGTGGGTGATGTCGAGCATCAGCGTCAGTTGGGGTGAGTCGGGTTGGTTTGCCCTCAGCGGCGCGTTGTACACCCGATAGTCGGTGCCGGCATTTTGCAGGCTGTGCAGGCCGGGTGCGTCTGGCAAGTTCACGCTTGGCGCATCGTCCAGCCAGCGCTGGCCGGCGGCGGTGATGCGCAGCCTGAGCTCGGGTTGGCGATTGAGTTCGGCGCGCAGTTGCGCTTCACGTCTGGCGAATGCGTCTGGCGAATCGACACCCTGCAAGGTGCTGCGCAGCGCCACCAGTTGGCTGTCGAGCTGTTGCTGGTCCAACTCAATGAAGTGCGCCTCGCTGGCGTGGTTGAACAGCACGCCGGCGATCAACGACACCACTGCGGTGCAGGCGGCAAACAGCAGCGCCAGGCGGCTGGCCAGGGACAGGCGCTTGATCAATTGACGCGCTCCTCCAGCACGTAACCCATGCCGCGTACGGTGTGGATCAGTTTGGTAGGGAAGTTATCGTCGACTTTCAGGCGCAAGCGGCGGATCGCGACTTCGATGATGTTGGTGTCGCTGTCGAAGTTCATGTCCCAGACCTGGGAGGCGATCAGCGATTTGGGCAGCACTTCGCCCTGGCGGCGCAGCAGCAATTCCAGCAGGGAGAATTCCTTGGCGGTCAGGTCGATACGCTGGCCGTCCCGTTCGACGCGGCGGCGGATCAGGTCAAGGCGCAGGTCGGCCAGGTGCAGTGCGGTTTCCTGAGGCGAGCTGCTGCCACGGCGCAACAGGCTGCGTACGCGGGCCAGCAGTTCGGAAAAGGCGAAGGGTTTGACCAGGTAATCGTCTGCGCCCAGTTCAAGACCGTGCACACGGTCTTCCACCGCGTCGCGGGCGGTGAGGAACAGCACCGGGATGTCCAGGCCTGCACTGCGCACGGCGTGGAGGATTTGCCAGCCATCACGGCCGGGCAGCATCACGTCGAGGATCAGCAAGTCGTAGTCCCCGGTCAGTGCCAGGTGCTGGCCGCTGGTACCGTCGGCCACCAATTCGGTTGTAAAGCCCGCCTCGGCCAGTCCCTGGCGCAGATAATGGCCGGTTTTGGGTTGGTCTTCGACGATCAGCAGTTTCATGGGCGGCTCTTGGCAACGGTTCACGACGGCTTTATACCTTGGGTGCCAGGGCAGGGGGCCAAGCTGACAAAGTTGTAATCTAGCAGTCAGCTGGCTGGCAGCGACGTCATCTTAGAGTGCTGCCCAAGCTCGTTACACATTTTTGGAGAATAGACATGGCGTTACGTACACCCCTGTTGTTGGCGGGTTGCCTGCTGGCGTTGAGTTTCGATGCGGTGGCTGATGCGGCGCACGCCTATGCCTTCGGCCAGCCAGCCCCTGCGAGCAAAGCCACGCGCACCGTGGAAGTGACGCTGCAGGACATTTCCTTTTCGCCAAAGTCCCTGGACGTAAAAGCTGGTGAGACGGTGCGCTTTGTACTGGTCAACAAGGGCCGGTTGCTCCACGAATTCAACCTGGGTGATGCGGCCATGCATGCCGAGCACCAGAAGGAAATGTTACAGATGCAGGCCAGTGGCATGCTCACCGCCACCGGTATGGGCGAAATGGACCACAGCGCCATGGGCCATGGCGCGATGAAGCACGATGACCCCAATAGCGTATTGGTCGAGCCTGGTAAAACTGCCGAGTTGACCTGGACTTTTACTAAGGCCACGGGCCTGGAGTTTGCCTGCAACCTTCCGGGGCATTACCAAGCGGGCATGGTCGGCAAGCTTAACGTCAACTAATTCGCAGGTGGCGTCTTGAAGCGAGTCCGGTGAGGCGCTTGCCTGAGCTTCTACGGGGTGGGGCGGCGCTGTGTTTTTTAAGGGTAGGCGCAAAGGCTGGTAGACTGGCGCGGTTTATTTAGCCAGGTTTCCGCCATGCATCCCGCAGCCGAACATTCGCCGCTGGGCAAGTCCAGTGAATACATCTCCACCTACACCCCTTCCTTGCTGTTCCCGATCCCGCGTGCCGCCAAATGGGCCGAGCTGGGCCTGAGTGCCGAGACCTTGCCTTATAAGGGCGTGGATTTCTGGAACTGCTTCGAACTGTCCTGGCTGCTACCGTCGGGCAAGCCGGTGGTGGCCATCGGTGAATTCAGTATCCCGGCCGACTCGCCGAACATCATCGAGTCAAAGTCGTTCAAGCTGTACCTCAACTCGTTTAACCAGACCGCGTTTGCCGATACGGCCAGCCTTGAGGCGACTCTGCGTACCGACCTCAGCGCCGCTGCCGGCAAACCGGTGAGCGTGCGCATCCGCAGCCTGGCCGAGATTGAGGCCGAAGGCGTGATGGCGTTGCCCGGCGTGTGCATTGATGAGCTGGATATCAACGTCAGCAGCTACGAGCATCCGCGCCCGGAATTACTGCGTTGCGATGAATCGCGCATCGTAGAGGAGAGCGTGCACAGCCACCTGCTCAAATCCAACTGCCCGGTGACCAGCCAGCCGGACTGGGGCAGTGTGGTGGTGGAGTACCGTGGCTCGGCGCTGGATCACGCCAGTCTGCTGGAATACCTCGTGAGCTTTCGCCAGCACTCGGACTTTCACGAGCAATGTGTAGAGCGCATTTTTCTCGACCTGCAGCGTTTACTCAAGCCTGAGAAGTTGACGGTGTATGCGCGGTACGTGCGGCGTGGCGGGTTGGATATCAACCCGTATCGCAGCACCGAAGAAGTGGCGTTCCAGAACGTGCGCCTGGCCCGTCAGTAGCCTTCATATAAAGCCAATGTGGGAGCTGGCTTGCCTGCGATGGCGGTGTATCAGTCGACTGAAGAATGACTGAAAGATCGCTATCGCAGGCAAGCCAGCTCCCACATTGGGTTCTGCGTTTGGCTTGGGGCAGGAATCAGATCCCGATGTTGCCCAAAGTGACCATGATATTGCGCAAAGTCCCGGAAATGACCGGGTGTTCGGCGTCGAACTCGATAGCAGCTTGATTCACATCGTCAGAAATACTGGGTGTCTGGGTGGCCGGTTCCAGTTCGAGTTGTAATTCAAACTTGGCAATCAAGGCCTCCAGCGCTTCACGTTTCTCTTCCGACAGCGGCGGTTCCTGTTCCAACTGCCCGCGCAGGATCTCGACCTGTTCTTCCAGTTTTTTGCGATCAGGCATGACATGTTTCCTTTTATCGATAGGCACTGGCATAGACCGCGGCACGCCGAGAAAGGTCTACGGGCTGACCTGTAGATTAATCCACCGGCGGCGACTGTGCATGATCCGTGTCAGGGCTTTTCGCCTTTGAGCTGGCGCAGGCTGATGTCGGCCAGGCAGGTGCCGAGTTCGCCCAGGTGATCAATGACCGAGTGCACGCCCAACCCGTACAGGGCGACGGTGGCCTTGCCGCGCTTGTGTTCGCGTTCCTGTTCGGTCAGCGCTTGCCATTGTTCGGGTGCCATGCCGCACAGCGAGCCGCAGGAGGCCAGGCCGATGGTCCACAACCCGGCATTGAGCCCGGATTGCAATAGGCGCGGTTCGCCGCTGACCAACACGCAGCCTCCCAGGCGTTCGATGTTCAGCGCCATCAAGGCTTGCCAGCAGGCATGCGGCGCCGGCCAGCGGATCGAGGAAGGTGGCGTCGCCTTGACCCAGTCTGGCAGCGTGACGGCCAGGGGCGTAGTGACAGAGGGAGGGAGTTCATCCAGCCAGGCGCAGGGGACGCCTTGTTCCTTGAGGCTGCGCAGGATTTTCAGCGCGCCAGGTGTGGCTTGGGAATCGGGGGCGGTCGAATCGGTGCGCGCCCGGGAACCGAAGTCCACCAGGCAGCCACTCAAACCAAACAAAACGGCAGTCAAGGCGGGAGCACTGGCGATAGCTATTTCGGCGTGAGGCATGTCGACATCCCTGAAATAGCTCTGACGCTATCGAGGCTAGATGACAAGTCGATGACAAGATTGTTAATTGTAGGAATTTTGTCCATTTTGCGTGCGACAGCTTCCCGGAAGCTGCCTAATTGGACACTTCCGTCATATACTGAACGCCTTATTCAGGGCATAGCGCCCATGACAGACCATTCAAGGAGCAAAAGCTATGCGCTGGAGCCACTACTTCGCTCAGCTGTCGGTGTGTGCCACTGTCTTGCTGGCCCCGTTCGCCGCACACGCAGCGTCGGAAGATGATCCATGGGAAAGCGTCAACCGCCCCATCTTCACCTTCAACGACACCGTTGATACCTATGCCCTCAAGCCATTGGCCCAAGGCTATGAGTGGATTACCCCGCAATTTGTCGAAGACGGTATCCACAACTTCTTCCGCAACATCGGCGACGTCGGCAACCTGGCCAACAACGTGCTGCAGCTCAAGCCTCACAATGCCGGTGTCGACACTGCCCGTTTGCTGGTCAACACCACCTTCGGCGTGCTCGGCTTTATTGACGTGGGCACCAAAATGGGGCTGCAGCGCAGCGATGAAGACTTCGGCCAGACCCTCGGCTACTGGGGTGTTGGCAGCGGTCCATACGTGATGATCCCGCTGCTGGGCCCAAGCACACTGCGCGATGCGCCGTCCAAGTACGTGGACAGCTACACGCAGCCGTACCGCTACATGGATGATGTTTCCCTGCGCAACAGTGTCATGGGGTTGGGCATTGTTGACGTCCGCGCCAGTTTGCTCGACAGCGAAAAACTGATCACAGGTGACAAGTACACCTTCATCCGCAACGCCTACCTGCAGAACCGTGAGTTCAAGGTCAAGGATGGCAAGGTTGTGGACGACTTCTAAGCTGTGACGTTTTGAAATGAAAAAAGGCGACCCCAGCGGTCGCCTTTTTTGTGCGCGTCTTTCAGCGCATCTTCAGGATTTTGAGGCCAAGGTGCTGGTCTTCCCCTTTGGCTTTGGCCCACACCACCTCGGTGTCCGCCTCCAGTCCTTTCAGTGCGGCGTGCTCCGAATCGATGCGCACCGTCAGCAGGTCGCCGACGTTGAACTCGCGAGTCGCCTTTACCTGCATACCAGAGCTGGAAAGGTCCACGCAAACCCCGGCAATCTCCTGCCCCGCATGGATCAGAGACACATCGGCATCCACACGCATGCGGATGAAATCGCGTTTTTCAGCGTAGTCGCGCTCATGCTCGCTCATAGGTTTCATCCTTACTTTGTGTTGTGGTCGTGCCTGTTCTTATAACTCCCGGTGATTTGCGGTGTAAAGACGTCCGGCGACCATCGGCATGAGCTTGAAACCCCTGTCGGATGGGAGTACCGTCTGCGCCTTAGAAGGGCACCTCTGCTTTACCTTTGTGCATGGGCAAAATCCCAATGCTTTGTAGGACAGAGAGGCTAGAAAGCGAATCCAGTACGTGAGCCCGGCCATTGCCGAGCCGCCTACGCCAACCTAATTCTGGCGCCGTTTGCCCACATGCAAAAAACCAGTGCCACGCTGCTGATAATCGATGACGACGAAGTAGTGCGCGCGAGCCTCGCGGCCTATTTGGAAGACAGTGGCTTCAGCGTCCTGCAGGCCAGTAATGGCCAACAGGGTCTCCAGGTATTCGAGCGCGACCAGCCCGACCTCGTGATCTGCGATCTGCGCATGCCCCAGATGGGCGGCCTCGAGCTGATTCGGCAGGTGACTGAGCTCGCCCCGCAGACGCCGGTGATTGTCGTGTCCGGCGCCGGCGTGATGAATGATGCGGTCGAAGCCCTGCGCCTGGGTGCTGCCGACTACCTGATCAAGCCCCTGGAAGACCTGGCGGTGCTGGAGCACTCGGTGCGCCGTGCCCTGGATCGTGCACGCCTTCTGGTGGAAAACCAGCGCTACCGTGAAAAGCTCGAAACCGCCAACCGCGAACTCGAAGCCAGCCTTAACCTGCTTCAGGAAGACCAGAACGCCGGTCGCCAAGTGCAGATGAACATGCTGCCAGTCAGCCCCTGGACCATCGACGAATTCCAGTTTGCACACCAGATCATCCCTTCTCTGTACCTGTCGGGTGATTTTGTCGATTACTTCCGCGTTGATGAGCGGCGTGTCGCGTTCTACCTGGCCGACGTCTCCGGCCATGGTGCTTCCTCGGCTTTTGTCACCGTGTTGTTGAAGTTCATGACCACACGGCTGCTGTTCGAATCCAAACGCAATGGCACCTTGCCGGAGTTCACCCCCTCCGCGGTGCTGGGCCACATCAACCGGGGCTTGATCAGCTGCAAGCTGGGCAAGCACGTGACGATGGTCGGCGGCGTTATTGACGAAGAAACCGGTCTTTTGACCTACAGCATCGGCGGTCACCTGCCGATGCCAGTGTTATACACTCCAGACAGTGTGCGTTACCTGGAAGGGCGTGGTCTGCCCGTAGGCTTATTCAATGAAGCCACCTACGAAGACCACATCCTGGAACTGCCGCCGACGTTCAGCCTTACGCTGATGTCCGACGGCATCCTGGACCTCCTTCCAGAGCCTACACTCAAAGAGAAAGAAGCCGCTTTGCCCCAAAAGGTCAAGTCGGCGGGCGGCAGCCTGGATGGCCTGCGGCAGGTTTTTGGATTGGCCACGCTAGGGGAGATGCCGGATGATATCGCCCTATTGGTGTTGAGCAGGAATCTTTGATGAGTACCGGAAGAATCCAATTCGCCGAGCAAGACGGGACCTTCGTCCTGAAATTTGTCGGTGAAGTGCGCCTGACCTTGTGTTCGGCGCTGGATGCGACGATTGAGCGGATCTTCACAGCACTGAATTTCTCGGCGATCGTGATCGATCTGACCGAAACCCGCAGCATCGATAGCACCACCCTTGGGCTGTTGGCCAAGTTGTCCATTCTGTCTCGGCAGAAGGTCGGCCTGTTGCCTACGGTCGTCACCACCCACGAAGACATTACCCGGCTGCTGCAGTCCATGGGCTTCGACCAGGTGTTCAACATCGTTGACCGCCCCATCCCCTGCCCGGAATGCCTGACTGACCTGCCGTCGCAGGACCAGTCCGAGGAAGTGGTGCGTTTGAAGGTGCTGGAGGCACACAAGATCCTGATGGGCCTCAACGAGTCCAATCGCGAAGCCTTTCACGACCTCGTGAATGCCCTTGAACGCCACTGATCCCCAACTGCTGAAACACAGTTGAACCGAGGCCGGCTTGAGCCCGTGGGCACTAAAAAGGGCGGTACCCGCGAGGGTACCGCCCTTCTTGCAGCTGCCCGCCTTACAACTTGGCAGTCAACAGCGCCTCCAGCTTTTCCTGATCTCGCGCAAACTGACGAATCCCTTCCGCCAACTTCTCAGTCGCCATCGCATCCTCGTTGGACTCCCAACGGAACTGCGCTTCAGTCAGATGCACACGGGCTTCACCGGCATGGCCCGGCGACAGCTTACGCGCCAGCGTGCCCTCATCCGCCGCCAGCTTCTCCAGCAGGTCCGGGCTGATGGTCAGGCGATCACACCCAGCCAACTCTTCAATCTGGCTCAGGTTACGGAAGCTCGCACCCATCACCACAGTCTTGTAGCCATTGGCCTTGTAGTAGTTGTAGATACGTGTCACCGACTGCACGCCTGGGTCTTCGGCGCCGGTGTAGTCGTTGCCGTTGGCCTTCTTGTACCAGTCGTAGATACGGCCGACGAACGGCGAAATCAGGAACACACCAGCCTCTGCGCACGCCACGGCCTGGGCGAACGAGAACAGCAGGGTCAGGTTTGTCTGGATGCCTTCTTTTTCCAGCTGTTCGGCGGCGCGGATGCCTTCCCAAGTTGAAGCGATCTTGATCAGCACGCGGTCGCGGCCAACGCCGGCTTTGTCGTACAGGTCGATCAGACGGTGCGCACGCTTGAGTACGGCGTCAGTGTCGAACGACAGACGGGCATCCACCTCGGTGGAAATGCGGCCCGGTACCACTTTGAGGATCTCTTGACCCACCGCCACCGCAAAACGGTCGCTGGCCAAGCCCACGTCGCCGTTGCAGTCCTTGACGCACTCATCCAGCAGCTTGGCATAGCCTGGGATCGAAGCGGCCTTGAGCAGCAGGGAAGGGTTGGTGGTGGCGTCTTGCGGCTTGAGTTTGGCGAGGGTAGAAAAATCGCCGGTATCGGCTACGACGGTGGTGAACTGCTTGAGTTGTTCCAGCTTGGAAGTCATGGGCGTGCTCTGTCCTATGGGTCTGATGACATTACCCGAGCGCCGGCAGGCACTCAAGGGCGCAAATGCGTTCGATCGTTTGCGAGGGCAACAACCTGAAAACAGCCGTTTGAATCGCAGGTCTGGCTGCTAAATAGGAGGCCAAAACGGCCAGCAGGTTCAACCGAAGTAGCGCATGAACACCACGATAAAATGTCGGAGCCGGCTTGCCTGCGATAGCGGCACCACAGCCGCCGATATTTACCAGAGGTAAGCTAATCCAACTGTGGGGGAGGGCTTGCTCGCGAAAGCGTCAGTCCAGTCACATCCTGCCCCGACTGCTACACCCTCATCACCGTCCTTCCAACAGCTCTGCGGCCTGATCCAACAACGCCAACGGATCACTCGCCTTATGAATATCCACCGACAGCAACTGCCTGAACCTGCGAGCCCCCGGGAAACCCGTGCCCAACCCCAACACATGCCGCGTAATGTGATGCATCGTCCCGCCGGTCGCCAAATGCTCAGCGATATAAGGCCGCAACTGCGCCAACGCCTGCGCCCGGCTAATCACCGGCGCTTCACTGCCAAACAACTGCTGATCCACCTCCGCCAGCAGATAAGGATTGTGATAAGCCTCCCGCCCCAGCATCACGCCATCAAACGTCTGTAAATGCTCATGGCACTGCTCCAACGTCTTGATCCCGCCGTTGAGAATAATCTCCAACTCCGGAAAGTCCCGTTTCAACTGCGCCGCTACGTCATAGCGCAACGGCGGAATGTCGCGATTCTCTTTCGGCGACAACCCCTCCAGAATCGCAATCCGCGCATGCACGGTAAAACTGGTGCAGCCCGCCTCTTTCACCTGGCCGACGAAATCACACAGCTCGGCATAACTGTCCCGTCCGTTGATCCCGATGCGGTGCTTCACCGTTACCGGGATCGACACCGCATCGCGCATTGCCTTCACGCAATCGGCTACCAGGGCAGGGTGCGCCATCAGAATTGCGCCGATCATATTGTTCTGCACCCGGTCGCTGGGGCAGCCGACGTTCAGGTTTACTTCGTCATACCCCGCAGCCTCGGCCATGCGCGCGCACGCCGCCAGATCGGCAGGCACGCTGCCACCCAATTGCAGCGCAAGTGGGTGCTCCGCTTCGTTGTGACGCAGGAAGCGCTCGTGATCGCCGTGCAGGATCGCGCCGGTGGTGACCATTTCGGTGTAGAGCAGCGCGTGTTTGGAGAGCAGGCGCAGGAAGTACCGGCAATGGTGGTCCGTCCAATCCATCATGGGGGCAACACTAAAGCGCCGAGACAGCGTGGGCCTTGCGTTTACGGGGCTAAAGGTCTGTTTATCTAGCATTTTACTCAACGTGTTCTTGGCGTGTTTTCGGGCGTTTTCAGGCGTTTTTAAAAGCTCGGTGGTACGATGTACCACTTCAAAACTGACGCGTACCACTTTCAATATGGCGACTATCAGGGCAAGAAAACTGGCGGATGGGACTGTGAGCTACACGGCTCAGATCCGCATCAAGCGCGACGGAGTGCAAGTCTACCAAGAGAGCCAGACCTTCGCCCGAAAACAGGCCGCGCAGGCTTGGGCGCGTAAACGCGGAGCGGAGCTGGATGAACCTGGTGCGATCGAGCGCGCAAACCGCAAGGGTGCCACGGTCAAAGAGATGACAGATCGATACCTGGTTGAAGTTGAGAAAGCCAAACCGCTGGGCAAAACCAAGCGCGGCACACTCAATGCCATTGGCGAGACTTACCTGGGCAAGTTGACCGATACGGATATCAACACCCAGTGCCTGGTCGATTACGCACTTTGGCGAATGAGCGCGGACGGCGGCGGCGTTCAGCCACAAACCGCCGGCAATGACCTGGCGCACCTCGGCGCAGTGCTGGCAATTGCCAAAGACGCATGGGGCTACCAGGTCGATCCGCTCGCCATGGGCGGTGCGCGGCGTGTGCTACGCAAGCTGGGCTACAACCTGAAAAGCCGTGAGCGTGACCGCCGGCCGACGCTGGATGAACTGGGAAGCGTGCTGACGCACTATCAGGCCATGCAGGCGAGGCGGCCGACTGTCATATGTATGCTGAAGGTTGTGGGCTTTGCCCTGTTCTCCACTCGCCGGCTCGATGAGATCACCCGGATTCGCTGGGCAGACCTCGACGAGGCTGGCCAGCGAGTGCTGGTGCGTGACATGAAAAACCCAGGGCAAAAGATCGGCAACGATGTTTGGTGTTATCTGCCGGACGAGGCATGGCAGATCCTCCAGACAATGCCGAAGGCCGGTGACGATATATTCCCCTACAGCCCTGAGTCGATCTCCACGTCCTGGACGAAAGCCTGCAAGTTTCTGCAAATCCAGGACCTGCACTTCCACGACCTTCGGCATGAAGGCATCAGCCGCCTGTTTGAAATGAGCTGGGACATCCCGCGTGTAGCGAGTGTTTCCGGCCACAGGGATTGGAATTCGATGCGGCGGTATACCCATCTGCGCGGCAAGGGGGACCGTTATTTGGGTTGGGAATGGCATGAAAAGATATTGAGGGCGCCCGTCCAACTGGGCGCCGCATCAATGAAATGGCTCAAAAGGCGTGTTTTAACCCGTTGAGCTGGTTGTGCTCTTTAACCGCGGCCGCGTGCTGCAGATCCAAGTACGTGGCCAGATCGTTCAGATGGACGCCCTTGGCCGACTTCTGGCTCGGCTCGATGCGGGTGATCGGCAGCTTGATATGGCCGCTCATCACCTTACGTTGGAGCATTTCCGGCGTTAGGTGCGTGAAGTAGTCTCGGCAGATCAGCTCCAGAGGGATGATCGCCTGACCGTCGTATTGGGCCATCAGGATAAAGGCTGTGTTCATGCTGCCTCCTCGTCCATGATCTCGCAAACGAACCGATGCCGGCCCCGGTTTGTTGCAGTCATCGCATTGGTAACTTCTAGCATGACGTCAACACAGCGCTCGTAAGCGTGGGGGCCGTACCAGCTTTCCACCCTCACTACCTGACAGTTGGTTCGAGTCGCATCTGCGCACAAGTAAAGCAACAGGGCGACGGTCATACAGCCTCCTCCCGCTCTAAGCGCGGGTTAACTGCTGTTGGCCGGATAACGGATGCCATACTCATGACTCGCATGTCGCGGTCGTTCAGAGAAGGAAGCTGGCCCTCGGACGGAGTAGCTGGGAACAAATGGTTCGCCTGCACGAAAGCAGAGAAGGCATCATCGAAGTGAGTGGTGAGCGCCTTGCGCAATGTTTCGTAGTGAAGTTCGAACTCAACAGCTTCTGATGGTGTGACTTCCACGCCAATTTTCTTGAGCCTTCCCTTGCTGATATAGAGACCGGGCGATTCCGAGTCGCATATCTTCGACATGATTTGCGCCGCCAACCTTCGGTCGTAACTGGTGGAAATGGGAAACCATCGGATCTCGCGGCGGTCGTCGACCAGGTCGCCAATGGTCAATCCGTGACGCGCTAGCAACTTTTCCAGCATTCGTTGGGCGTTATCCTTTTCTCCACCTTCGCCTCGCTGTGCCAGGGCCAGCAACTTGCGTAGCTTGGCCTCTACTTTTGCATTGTCGCCTTGGTTTCTAGGTGATCGCATGGTGCTTCTCCTTTGAGGCAGTGGGGGAGTTGCAGCTCCCCGTGTCCCGCCTGTGTTAATTATCAGTGCGCGTATCGACGCGGTTTGTTCTGTCTGGCCGCTTCACGCTCAGCTATGAAAGCCGCCCATTCCGCCGTTTTGGTCTGTTGGCGAATACGGCTACATGCCTGGTGTTTGCGGGTGGAGCGTGCTTTGCCGCAGATATCGCAGCGGCTGGGCAGGTCAAGCCGATGGCTTGCCATGGTCGGACGCTCACGTTCAGGTCCAACGTGCTTAGGCATTGGTCACAGCCCTCCCATAACCATGCGTGTCAGTGCATTGGCCTGGCCTTCGGGCGTCAGCTTATCGAGGGGCTGCGTAACGCTGCGGCCGTTGGCCGCGCGCAGGGTGGCAACGTTGCCTTCGATCCCTACGATCACGCCTGTACGTGCGCTGAGGCGATATTCTCGGCCACCGCCGCTCATTGCGACGTAGCTGACCTTGTCTCCGACAGCAAGCGGGGTTGTGGTAGCCTCTGCGGTGCCGCCTTGGGGTTGATTCACTTGCATGGTGCTTCTCCTTTGGGTGGTCGGTGTCGAGGGGTTGCAGCCCCTCGGCACCACCTTCTTACTGGCTTTCGCCGTTTGGGTTTTGCTTGCGCACCAGGTGCAGGAGCAGGTTTTCATACTCGATAAAATCATCCGTTTGCGACTGCCATTCCAGCACTGCTTGGATCTGCTCCCGGCTGCACTCTAGTACCAGTAACTCTCTTTCAGTTTCCGCACGGACCTCTAGAATGGCGACCAGGCAGGCAGGGTCGTAGGCTTCGGCATGAACGATTTTCGCGGGCCGGGTGAACCAGGATTTCAGCTCTTTTATGTGCCGCAGGCGATTGTTTTCGCCGTCTGGGCCGTCACCGGTGATGACTTGTACGTGCATGGTGCTTCTCCTTTGGGTGGTGTCAGACGTTGCAGCGCCTGGCAGGTATTGCCGCTGATTAATCAGGCCTGGAAGTGCCAGCACTTCACGATGGGTTGCTTCGTGACGACGGCGTTGGTCTTATTGGCCTGGTGAGCCCGTACCGCGCTGTCAGTCGCTTTATTGACGTCGAGCAGCTTCCGCGAGCGGGAGTCCTTCAGGCGTTCGCGCAGCTCGCTGACGTCAGCGATTTTTTGTCGGTTCTCTGCGGCGCATTTCACGAAGTCGTTGAGGTTGATTGCGATGATGTGGTCTTTTTTACTGTGGTTGACCACTGGGCCTTCGGCGTCCAGACCTTCCAGGTATTCGTAAACCTCCCAGAACTCAGCCACCACCGGATGATCGGAGCTGATCGAGGCCTGGCGCTCAATTGCCATGCGGATGATCTGAGAGCGTGTGTGCTCCACCTGCGCGTCGGTGAGCGGCACCACCATGCACAGGCAGTCCAGCAGGGCGAGCATTTGGGCGTGGTTCTTGTTGATCCGCTCCACCCGGATGTAGCCGCGCAGCTTGTTGCCGCAATGGCTACATTCGCCGTGCTCATCTTTGAATGGGGTGTTGCAGGCAAAGCAGTGGGAGTGCAAATTGCGCAACTTCGCCTCGTAGCCAGCTATCCGCTGGCCGAACAGCTCCATCACCTCCAGCTCTTTACGAACTGCCTGCAATACAAAGTTGCTGAGTCTCGAACCTTCCAGCGCATTGAGCCGATCTGCCGCCGCACGGCTTTCAGCGGTGACGTTCGGACGCACAAAGTGCAGTTTGACGATCCGGGTCATGATCGCTTCTGACGCCACAACAGGGGCGTTCTGACTGATGGTGATGGTGCCGCGAAACGGTGGTTCGTAGGTTTCGTTACCGGCGGTTTTCACACCCTTGGTCGCCAGGGTGCCGCCGCCGTAGTAATCCTTGAGTTCGTCCCATTCGAAGGTCTTGGCGTGGGCCTTGTCGTCGCCGCTGCGATCTGATTCCAGCAGCACAATGGGCATGCCGGATACTTGGCCCATCAAGCGACTGCGGCCGGCCTTGGTGGATTTGGATGGGTCGAAACCTTCGTATCCGTCTCGGCCCGCGAGTTTCCATAGCAGCGTGAGCAACGTGGTCTTGCCGGCACCTGCCTCCCCAGTGGCCTCAAGGAAAGGAAACGACTGGTACCGGCCTCGGATCTGTTCGGCGAACAGCGAGCCAAACCAGAAGGTCAATGCCACGATGCCCTGGGCACCAAAGCACTGCCACAGAAGCCCAAGCCACTGGTCATCGTATTTTTTGCCGTCCTTTTCCAGATCGATCTTCACACCCTTTTGCAGAGTCTTGAGCTTCAACTTGCCCATCTCAAAAAACTCTTCCTCATTGATGTGAATTACCTGGCCCTCGCGGATGGCGACGTCGTTGAACACGTAGCAGTGGTATTCCTTGCTGTAGCCTACATAGTCGATGGTCTGAACGGTCTTGATGCCGAAAAGCTGGTCTTTCATGAGTTTGTCCAATTGCTGTCCACTCCCGGTGAACACGGCTCCGGCACCCATGCCGAGAAGTCTTTTCTTGAATTCGCTGGCAGCGGCGACCTGACCACCCGTAAAGGTGTTTTTCACAGAGCCGCCGTCGTGCGGGAAGTCGACGCGGAAGAAGTACCAGGACTCGTCGGTAATCTCGTTGCGCTGGAAATAGAGGGCTTTGGGGTAGCAGTTGGCGATCTCGACGACGCAGCCGGCGACGTTCAGCGCCTTCTCTCGAAGCTGCTTTTCATTGAGCGTCTGGGCCTCGTGGCCATCGCTCTTTTCGAGGGCCTGCTTGGCGCTGTTGTATTTCGCCAAGTCCAATTTCCACCAGTACAGGCGGGAGTCGAAACAGAAGTGGAATTCCTCACGTTCACGCCACTGGTACATGAGCAATGCCTTGTCGCTGGCACTCTCTGCAATCAGCAGGGCGCCCTGGTGACGGGCTTCTTTCAAGTCCTTTTCGATGCGATCAGCGCGGGCTTTTTCATCGTCGATAAACGCCCAGCGTTGATGCAGATCGTTCCAGTCAACCTTGCGGGCGTCAGGCTGTGTCACCTGAGCAGCCTCGCAGGTAAAACCGAGTTCGCGGGCACGGTTGACCCACATACGGGTGTACTTGTGAGCGCCTGGCTCGTTATCCAGAGCCCAAACCAGCTTTGGAGTTTTACCGCCGCGAGCCGTGATCAGGGCCTTGAGTGATTCCTCTGGAAAGGCGTTTGAAGATAGCGCCGCAACCGCAGAGATACCGTTTTGAATGAGCGCTATGGCGTCGAAGATGCCTTCAACGATCCACAGCTCAGTTACTTCCAGCAGATCCACGCACGGCGGGCACCACCAGTGCCCCCTGTAGCTCTTGAGGGGTTGGAAGCGGGCCTTCTTCTTACCGAACCGTGACGGTTGGTCAATCAAACGCTCCCAGTACCCACCGTACTCAAGGGGGAAGCGCACGGTGGCAGAGCCAATATTCAGATCGCGATCAAAGTAGCTTTCCTGGGTGTACCAACCCTCTATCAGCTCAACGCGGAAACCTCGGGCAAACGTCAGGTACGCTTTTGCGCTGGCGGCAGGCTCGTCACGGGTAGCCGGTGCGCGCTTGCTCCAGTCATCGAACAGGTCCGGGTAAAGCTCTTTGGTGGGAGCAATGTAGCGGCAATTTTTCTCGCGGCCACAGCGGATGAACCAGGGTTCATCGTGGCGCGAAAACAAACGTTTTTGATTGCACTGGGGGCAGGTGCCCTTACGCATGTAATGCGTGCCTTTCATGTGCTGAAGGCCGTAATCAGACTCCAGGCGCAGAAGCACATCAGCGCGGAGCTTGTCTTCCATGGGCTTGCGAATCACTGCACATGCTCCGCAGCCGTAACAACGAGCTGTTTTTTCAGTTCGGTGCGCGTCTTGCAGATGCCTGCCAGGTAGGGCAGGTCCTCAAGCACCTTCGGCGCACGCTGACCACTTGGCACATTTCGGTAGCGGTCGGAGTACCAAATATCAGCCATCGTGACTTCGTACTGACTGGTCAACCACAACAGGTAGTGCTGCGCCTGTTGTTCGTCCAGCTCCAGTTTTATGGTGATTTTGCTCATTTCGGCCACCAGTAAGTTGCAAATTTCCCCTACCCACGCGCTGCGGGCATCTAACAGGGAGGGTTTTGGATTAGTGCGGGAGGTTGCGAGTCAGCAGCAGGCGTGTGGGGAGTAGGCGTGCTGAAACGCGATGTCGCTGTTGAGTGCAGTTGTCGAGCAACAAGATCGCCGGCCGAAAGGGGCCGCTTGTGGGATGAATGCCAAGCCAGGCCACACGCTTACAGGTCATGCTTTCAAACTCGGCCACCGCCAGCTCAGCAATGCGCTGCACCAGGTGCAGCGGCACCTCAAGCGACTGAGTCAAGTACCGGGAGCAGTTCTCTAACAGCTGGCCGTCGCCGGCGAGATGTTCGCAACGGTGACGATATAGGTAGGCCACAGCTGCTTGTTGCATTGCGGCTCGGTAGTCACTGGCGGGGTTGGTAGTCAGGGCGATGTTGTTCATGCAGGTGCGGCCTCTATTTCCAGTTGTTCCAGCAGATCGGGTTGATCGTTTTTCGACTTGAGGTTCTGGCGTGCAAGTAGTCGAACCTTTGTGGGAGCCGTGGGCAGAACCGTCAGGGGCCGCTCAATGCCCGAGGGGCTGAGCTGATACTCCCAAACCAACGAGCCAGAGAAGGTGGCGCCGCAGAGCAAGTTGGTGCATTCCGAGTACATCGAGCGGAAGCAGGGTGTCTGCCCCTCGGAGGTACGAATGCGCATGGAACTGTTGCAGCAAGGGCATACCAGCTTGTATGTACTCACTAAACGGCTCCCTGGCTGTAAAGCTGAATGGTTGCAAAGACTTCGGCGTACCGGGCTGACATGTACCTGATCAGGGCGGCGACAATCGCGTCGGCCTCACGTTTTTCGATAACCCCGTCATCCAGCGCCGCAGCCATGATCTGGTCGACTTTGCCCCGCTGAGCCGACGCTTTGAGCGAGCGGCTGTACAACTCGACGTTGTCCAAGGTGTCCGGGAGGCTCAGGGGCACGAACATGCCGCCGTACATTGAGGCGACGTAGTCGGCCAGGTAGGTAGTGCCAGTGACCTGCTCGAGGCGGTGAATGTGTTCATCTGTCAGTGGGCGACTGCCCGCATTCTCGTAGGCTTGATTGTCGAACTTCTTAAGCGGCATACCGAGGTCGGCGGAGGCGTACATCCGACCGCCAGGGTAGGCGCCGATGACGGCCATCACGACGCTCTTTCTGCTGTCTAGAACTGGGCGTTTCATCTTCTTGTTTCTCCCTGGAGTCATCGCCCCTACAGTCGTTTCATACAGCTTGTGCTGGGATGTGCTCGGTGTTGTCTGCGAGGATTCCGGGCAGCACTTCTTTGTCGATGACCCGCGATAGGTCCCGCAGAATTTGGAACGTCAACCGGCCGCGTGGCAGCTTGTTGTGACCCGCCCAACGCTGAACCACTTGCGTCACTGTGCGCACTTCATAGCCGTGGCTTAGGGCGAACTGACGAAAGTTGCTGCCGCGCTCGATAAGCCGCGCTTGGATCTGGCGCTTTTCCATGGCTTGGCTCATGGTTGATGTGTTCCTAGTTGGTTAAGATGTACTCATTGCGCATAAGCCTATTTATTCTCTTTAAATAAATCAAGCGGTATTTATTCAAAATGCAGAAAAAGTCTCTCGACGCTGTGCTTAAACGCTTGATGACAGTCTTTGCCGTTGATAGCGATAGCGAGCTGGCGCGTAAGCTGGACGTTAACCGACAGACATTGGGAAGCTGGCGTAGCAGACAGTCCATTCCTTATGCGTTATGCGTAAATGTCAGCGAGGCTGAAGGAGTTTCGTTGGATTGGCTACTCACTGGGGAAGGTGAGATGTCACGAGGCGGATCAGTCACGCCTACTGCTGCGCCAGTCACTAGCCCTCAGGAAGACGCAATCCTGGCTTTGTTCCGGTCCTTGGAGGAGACCGACAGGCGGGAGATACAGAGTGCTGCTGAAGAGAAGAAACGCATAAGGGACATAGAGCAGCGCTTAAAGGATTTGACGGAAGCCCTTGCCGATGCCAAACGGCCAGCCTAACCTGTACCAATTAAGCACAGTTTTAGTTTTTGGTAATTCTCGTTAGTCCGGTTGGCTTCGGTATCAGTGAATTGGGATTTAACGTAGTCCGCCTACCGGCGGTTTTTTGAACTTGTTATAAGAATGAGAACTTTCATGGCTAAGTCAGCTCCTGACAAAATTGAGACAATTCCGACAAGTCTCCTACGTTTTGACCCGGAAAATCCAAGATTTTACAGGATGACCTCCCACGCGACCGATGCGCAGGTCGTGGATGAAATGTTAGAGGATGAGCGCGTTCAGGACATTATGTTGTCCATAGGCCAAAAAGGATATTTTCCAGGCGAACCCCTTCTTGTCACTGGGCCAAATGCCGATGGAACGTATCTAGTAATAGAAGGGAATAGGCGGTTAACAGCGACGAAACTTTTGAACGGTGAGTTGGCCCCTTCGAGTCGTCGAGAGAAAAGCATTGAGACTATCAGGGGGGAGGTAGTAGTAACGCCCCCTCTAGAGCTTCCGTGTCTTATCTATAAAGAGCGGAGAGATATACTTCGCTATTTGGGATATAGGCATATAACAGGTATAAAGGAGTGGGATTCTTTATCTAAGGCTAAGTATCTGGCACAGTTGCGTGATGAGTTTTATGATGAGTTGTCAACTCCTGAGCAGTTTAAGTCCCTAGCCAAAGATATAGGTAGTCGCACAGATTATGTGTCTCAGTTGCTTACGGCTCTTAATTTATACATTGTTGCTGAGCAGAAGAAGTTTTTTGGTCTGCCAATTGATGCAAACTCAATTGAATTTTCGTATATCACAACTGCGCTTAATTATAAAAAGATTTGCGAATGGTTGGGCTTGGAGAATAAGGCGGATACAGCTATGGCGAATCTAAATGAAGATCGCCTAAGAAAGCTTTTTGCATGGATGTTCTCAAAAGATTCTGGAGGCCATACAGTCCTAGGAGAAACTCGTAATCTCTCTGAGATGGCCGAAATTGTCGCAAGTCCTGACGCCGAGGCCATACTAGATGATACCGGCCGCAGAGATGAAGCTTATCTATATACTGATGGTCCTCTCGCGGCGTTGACACGAGCAATTGATGATGCTCAGGCAAAGTTAAATGTTGTATGGAAGATGTTTTCGCAACCTACGTTGGTTCTTGAGGCGGAACATTTAGAGAAATCGGAAGTGCTTTTTTCTCTAACGAAAGATATTCGTAATCATGTCCGAAATAAAGTTGAGGAATGATTATGTTTCAAGAGTTGGATTCGCCTCCTGGTAATTCAGATCCTTTTTTCTGGACCGATTTCGTAGAATTAAATGCCCTAGCGAGCCCAGATAAGTGCTTTTCGCGAGGGGATTTAGTCGGTGTAGCGCAGCGTGGCAAAGATAGAGGAATAAATTTCGACCCGGCGATCAAATGGCGGGAAATATTAGATTTTGTACTCAATCGGACTGTTTGCTTTGGAAAAGCATATCCTTTTCTAATCTCAGCTGATAACGATACGCTTCATTATGCGGGCGGAGGGTCTGAAGAGCACCTTTGTTACTCCAATTTGTTGGTTGCATCGGGGATGCGGCACTTAACCTCTGCTCAAAGAATTCCAGTTGCCAGATTTTTCGAAGAGATATGCTTCTTTGCGTTCTCCAAACTTATGCCAATTGGCAGTGAGGTTAGAGCAACTTGGGCTGGAGGTGGGTCGGGCGTAGTGTATAAAGGGACCCTATTTGAAAAAATGAAGTCCGTTGCTGATAATATTCGTTGTACCGCTAATTTTTCAGTTCAGGATTTCAAGGAGCGAGATCGGGGAGACGGTGGTATTGATCTTATTGCCTGGCATCCTATGTATGACGATCGTGAAGGCTTGCCGATAGCTTTTGCTCAGTGTGGCTGTTCTAAAGAAGACTGGAAGTTTAAACAGTTAGAGGCGTCGCCTCATAAACATATAAGAAATCTTCCCGTGATGCATCCATGGGCGACATTTTATTTTATGCCCTTAGATTTGCGGCGGACAGATGGGGACTGGGCTTATAAAAGCGACATAGGCGAAGCAATAATTGTAGATAGGCTTCGGCTTTTGAAAATTTCTGAAGATCATGATCTTTTCAAAAGCTTTCCTAAACTAGTTTTTTGACTAATCCCAGATGTCTGGTAACGCTCTTGCGACCGCCTCGAAAAGGGGCGGTGGCACTGCATTGCCCACAACCGTATATCTCTGCATCAGGGAAGCGTTTTTTGTATCTGGAAAAATTAGGTCCCCAAAACCTTGTATACGAGCAGCTTCACGATAGCTAAAGCGTCTGGCTGGCCCATCGTGTTCAAATCGCCATACATTGTGCTCCACTTTCACCATTTGAGGGCTTAAGGGGTGCAGTGGCATGTGGCGAGGATTCGCGACAATAGTCCTGGAGGTGTCGTCCCAGCCATTTCTCCTATCACGAGAAAGGTAGTACCAGTGAAACGGGAGATCATAAAACTCTCCCTCAGGCCATTCAGCCATTCCTTGAAGAGCCTGACGAATCGTGACCTTTTCTAAGGTTTTATCGATACCATGTGTTGGCTTGGGAAATTTATAGTCAATATTAAAGTCGTTTCTGATTCCAACGATAAAAATCCGTCGCCGCTCTTGCGCTACGCCAAACTCTGCCGCGTTCAATATTTCAGCGCTTACTTTGTATCCAGCATCAGTGAAAACTTTTAACTGATCTTCTAGAAGGTGTCTAAAGTTTTTACGGAACATGCCAGAGACGTTTTCAACAATGAACGCCTTTGGTTTTATTTGATTTAATGCACGTGCAAACTCAAGATAAAGGGTGTTGATCTTCCTGTCCGGGTTTCTAAGGCCACCTTGACTGAATCCTTGACAGGGATAGCACCCAACCAGAAGTTCAGCACTGGGGAAGTGTTCGATCAACGAGACGCTGGAACGGATGTAGTCCGTTTCAGGATGGTTGGCGAGATATACCTCGCGAGCATAATTTAGGATGTCATTTGCCATGAGCACGTCGAAACCCGCACGGATGATTCCTGCGTCCGACCCACCACATCCCGAAAATAGTGAAACAGCTGTTGGCATTCGTATTCCCCTTGAGCGCTGGCGATTATACGGATTCGCAACGGTTAGAACAGGCTGTGTGCAACATTAGCTGACAGATTGTGACTGGCTATGTGCCTGCATCCGACTCCATTCTCTTTCGACCGCTCGCTTGGCTGTCTTTTCAGTAGCATACAGCCAGCGCAACCGCCTCGGCCTCGTCTGATCCCCCGCAGTAATCGTCCTCTCTCTCCCGGTTTTCTGATCGCGGTAGTAGGCGATGATCCCCGTGTAATCTCCCTTGCTCTCTTCTGCCAGGTCTTCAACATTGTCCTCTGGCAGCTTGCTTTCCAGCTCCAGGCTGACGGTGTAGCCGCCATCCGGGCTCAGGCTGTGCTGCACATTGCCGCCGTACCAGATGATCTCGTCGATCTCATCCTTAACGCCCTGGAGCGTATAGGTCAGTTCGGGGATCAGATCCGGCCGGCCCATCGCCAGCGTGTAGCTGAGCGTGGCGCTGCCGCGCTGCAGGCGTCGAAATTCGGCCCTCGCGGCCCTGAGTGCTGACTGCTGGTCGCTGTAGGTGTGGCGCAGGTCTTTGAGATTGTGACCGCCGCCGGCAATCGCTTCCTGTTTCTTAGCGCTGTGCACGTCGTAAAAATATGCACGCACCCCGTCGTAGCTGTCGCGATCTGCCTGCAAGTAGCGGTGCTGGTCACCATCGGCGCGGGTGAGGGTAATGTGGGGCAGGGGGAGCCCGCTGGCCGTCTTGCCGCCACCGGCGGGGATGCACAGCAGGCACCCAGCCTTGACGCTGGCCACCGCGTCGAACTCTTCGCCCAAGCGGGTAATCAGGTTGGCATCCGACTCGTTGGCCTGGTCAAGCTGCAAGATCGGCAGGGCACCGAGCGCACCGGCCACAGTCGACGTGAGGTTGTTTCCCATGGCGATGTCGCCGATGACCTTGCCCAGCGTGGTATTGCTCCAGCTGCGTTCGCGTTTGGTCTTCAGCCCTTTACGCAGATCTGCAGATCGAGCGCGAATGCTGAGCACGTCCGGTGCGCCAGTGTGTTCCGTCTCGTCGACGGTGTAGGTGCCTTTGTCGACCAGGCCGGTGTCGCTCCACCCCAACCATAAACGTAGCACCGCGCCCTTGGGCGGTATCGACAGCAGGCCGTCATGGTCGCTCAGCGTAATCGTGAGCTGGTCGGCCTCGACGCCGCGGTTGTCTGTGAGATCGAGGTTCATCAGCCGCGGGCTCACCTTCATGGCGATATCGTTGCCGTCCACTGTGAGACGGAAGGCCGGAACTGGATAGGCGGCATCCCGAACGAAGCGTTCCGCCGTGTCCACCAGGTAACCGGTGACTTTGGACAGTGCGGCCTCTATCACAATAGCCCCCGCAGAATGCTGAGCCCGCTACTGGTCGCGGCGCCGAGCAGGTCGATACGGTCATCGTCGGTACGCTTAAGCGTAAGGGTGAACTCGATGCGCTTTGGCGTGCCGTCTCTGAAAAATACGGTTTTGGTCTCGCTCAGGCTTTCGATCACCCACAATCCATAAATCCGGCCAGTACCTTCAACCATCGGCCAGGCCTTGCCGGTGTTCGCCATCAAACGCAGAGCGTCCAAGCTGAGCACGCTGCCAGCCAGTTCCGGGAGGATGATGCCGGGGAGGGTGATGGTGTCGTCCCCACGCCCGACAAACTGCAGTGCGGGTGACGCCCCGACGCGGCTGTTGCTGGCATGGCGCCAATTGGTTTGGCGCTGCAGCTCCTGGTAAGCGAGGGTTGATAGGCTGAACACGAACATGCCGAGGCTGAGCATCATGGTGATTAATCCCGGTCCGATAACTTGCTGCGCTGACGGGCGCGTTTCTCGTTTTCAATCTTGTTGAGCATGGCGCGCAGGCTTTTCTCCATGGCTTGCATGTCCATGCCGGGGGCCGCTGCGATGGTGATTTCGTAGGTGTCGTGGCTGTCGTAAACCGTCGATGTGCCCGCGCTGCTGATCGGAGGACGATCATCGACCGCTAACGCCGGCATGGCTGTGGCGGTGAGGGCCAGGGTGCCGGCCGCAGTCAGTTGCTTGCCCATGTTTGACAACGCGTTGAGCGGCCCCTTTTGTCCGCCCTCCAGGCCCTTTGTCAGCCCTTCCATGGTGAAACCACCCAGCTCAGCGAACACCCGCGACGGGCTGTGGATGCCCAGCTTTTCCTTGAACCATCCGATGCTGGAGTCGCCGATGGAACTGATAGCACCCTTCACGGCGCCGAGCCCGGCGGTCAAGCCTCTTACCAGACCGTTGACGATCATGCCGCCGAATTCAGTGAATTTGCCCGGCAGCTCCGCGCCGAAGTAATTCATCACTCCAGCGAACGCCTGGTAGAACAGCCCGAGCGGGTTGAAGCCAGTGATCAGTTGCAGGATGCCCTTCAGGCCCAGGTCAAAGCTCACTTTGATTGTGGACCACACATTGACTACACCAGTCGCGATTGACCCGATGGCGCTTTTGATAGCGCCAAAGCCAGCGGTCAGGCCGTTGACCAGGCCGTTGATGATCATGCCGGCGAACTCTGTGAATTTCCCAGGCAGCTCCACTCCGAAGTAACTCATCACCCCGGCGAAGGCCTGGTAGAACATCCCAAGTGGACTGAAGTTGATGATCAGCTGCAGGATGCCCTTCAGGCCCTGGTCAAAGCTGGCTTTGATGGTGGTCCACACGTTGGCTGCGCCGGTTGCGATAGAGCCGATGCTCTGCAGCAGTGTCATGAGCATGTTGCCGACGGCTGCACCGAAGCGCTGGCCCATCGACTGCGCAGCACCGCCAACGTCGTCGACCGGCTTCAATAGGTCGCTGAACCAACTGATCACACCACTGATACCGGAAGAGATCATGTTGAACAGCGGGCGGACGATTCTGCCCAGCAGACGCAGTGCGAAACCGATAACCGGAATGGAGTAGGCCGCTTTGGCCAGGCTGACCAGCAAACCGCCGAACTTGCCGAACCCGGCAAGGACAGGCTGCAGGGCATCAGTGAGCCCCTGCCAGAAGCCGAGGAAGAACCCTTTAATCGGCTTCCAGTACTTGTAAATCAGCAACGCGGCGGCGACCAGGCCCGCGACAGCGGCGATCAGCCACCCGACCGGGGTTGCCAGGATGGCCGCACCGACCGCGCTGATGGCGCTGCCGAGCATTGGAAACACGCTGACTGCCGCAAGCCGCGCAGAATTGATTAGGGTTGGAATGACACTCACCATGCTGCCGGCGGCGCGACTGGCCGTGACCGTCTTCCAGATTCGTCCCATCCGGCCCACCTCTACACCGGCGCCTGCAGCTGCGATGCGGGTTCCGATTAGTTGCGCTTTGATACTGCCCAAGCGAATGCCGAACATCGCCATGCCGTACCGCAGCACTGCGAAGGGGCCGAGCATGCTTGCCATGGTCAAGGCCAGTGTGCCGAACACCACGGCGGCGGCTGCTACAGCCGCGACGACTTTGACCAGGCCCCCGGCCAATTTCGGATTTTCCCGCGCCCAGGCACCGACTCCATTGGCAAGTTCGCCCAGCGTGTTGATCAGACCCTTTAGCTCGGGCGCAACTGCGGCTCCGAACTCCGCCATGGCGTTGGTGAAGCTACCCTCTGCGGCTTCCATGACGTTGGTGAGGGTGCCGAGCTGTTCGTTGACGCGTGTACGCAGATCGGCCTGGGCTTTCAGCTTCTGTTGCACCTCTCGATAACCGGCCAGCCCCTTGTTCATCATGACGTCCAGGGTGGACATCGTCTCTGCATCGTCCCCGAACAACGTCTGTTTAACTTCCGTACGATCGATATCATTCAGCGCTTTTAGCTTCTCAATCTGCGCATACAAATTTTCCAGACCGGAAAAATTGCCTTCGTCATCAGTGAATTTGAGCGACATCCCTTTTTTCGCGAGCACTCCATTCGCTTTGTCTACTTTGTCCTGATTCAAACCTGCCTGAAAAATTTTACGGAAAGCGTTACCCGCCGAGCTGCCGTCCATGCTGGCCTGGTCCATCATGATGAGCAGCGGGGCGAGTTCTTTGGCCGCGTCGATGCCCGACTTCTTGATGACGTCCATGACAGGTGAAATTTTGCTGAAGCCCTGCATCATGTTGCTCGGATCCATACCGGCGTAGAAGCCACGCTGGATTGTGTCCATCAGCCCCATCATGTCTTTTTCAGTGGTTCTGGTGGCGTCCTGCATTTTGGCGGCGAACTCGGCCGCTTCTGTGGCTTCCATCTTCATTTGCACACCGAGATACGCAGCCGCTTCCCCGGTGCCGCCCAAGATGCTCTGCGCGCTGATGCCCTGGCGACGAAGCATCGTCATCATGTTCTGGAAGTCTGCCGTGGTACCTGGCAGTCGGTCGCCAAGCTTGGTGGCCAGGTCCGTGATCTTCTGGAAGTCGGCGGAAACCTTCCCGGTGTCGTCCATCATCGATACCTTGAGCTGAGTGGCTGAATCCTCATTCGGGGCAAAAGCTTTGATTGCCGACACCACGGGGCGGCTGGTGGCGTATCCCACCCCCATCCCTGCGGCGCCAGACACAGCCATACTGCCAGCCAGGCTCTGGGTTTTGTCGTAGGTGGCGCGGGCCTTCGCCAGGCTATCCTGCTTGCGCTTCAACGCATCCAGTTGGTCCATCTGCAACTTCATGGCCTGGGTGGCGGTGTCGATATCGCGCTTGAGCTTCAGCTCGTGCGCGCCCAGGGCATTGGTGTTTATGCCGGCGTTTTTGAGCTGCTCGCCGAGGTTCGCAAGCTTTACCTGCTGCTGGCCGTACTGCTCGCCCAAGCGTTTCGACTCGGCGGTGTGCTGTTTCAGCAGCGCGAGCTGGTCCTTGAACGGGCTTTCCAGGCGGCGGATCTCGTCGCGCAGACTGGCATGGCCCGCACGACTGGTGCGCAACTGCGCGTTGTTCAGTGTGAACCGGTCAGCCAGGGCCTTTTCCTTGGCTGCGAGCTGGTTCAGCTGGGCCTTGCGCTCCCGCTGTGCGGCTGTGAGGCGGGTGTATTCGTCGTGCTGCGCTCGGGTCAGGGCATTGCCCTTTTGCATCACGGTATTGAGCGCGGCGATCTGGCTGGCTGATTGGCGGTGTTCGTCGCTCATCAACCCCAGGGCATTGCGTGTCCCGGTGAGTTCGCGCTTGAGGTCGGTCTGACTGGTTTTGAGCGCGTCGACCTTCTGCCGGGACTTGTCGAACAGCGCCTGAGTCGGCGCGAGCTGCTGCCGGACTTTGGCCGTTTCGCGGGCGAGTTCGCCTACCTTGGTGTTGTTTGCGGCGAGCGCCTCGGATGTTGCGCGGGTTGCGGCCTGCAGTTCACGCCATGCGCCGACGTCGCGTTGCTGTGTGTTGAGTTCTTTCAGGCGGTCACGAGCAGCCTTAAGGGCGCGAGCGGTTTCCTTACTGCCGCCCGTGATTTTGTTCAGCGGACCTGTGGCTTTGTCGATGGCGCTGAGCAGCACCTGAAGTCTCAGATCATTCGCCATCGTTGGAACTCCGCACCCTGGCGCGCTCGCGCCAGTCCATCAGGTCTTGCAGGCCCAACTGATCCATATCAGCCGGTGCCCAGTGAAAAACCACGGCCAGATCGGCCATGGCGTCCTCTACGCGACGAGGGATGCATCCGTCTTCGCCGACTTCTGCAACAAAAAACCAGAGATTTTGCTGCTCAGGGCCAGCAGGTCGGCCGGGTCCATGCCGGCGACTTCGATGGCGGTGAGGCTCGGAGAGCTGATGCGCGGCAGAACCTTGATCAGACTGCCGACATCCATCTGCAGCAGCTCCACCAGGCTCACGCCGCGCAACTCACCGGAGTTCGGTTTGCGCAGGGTGATGCTCTCGATGTTGGTGGTGCCGCGACGGATCGGCGTGTCGAGGGTGACGGTATTGTCGTCGGCCAGCTGCTGCACGTCGGGCTGTTCGATGGCTTCGTTCTTCATTGGGTTTGCTCCTGGTGATTAAAGTGTGAGTCTCGATCGAGCGGGCTGGTCAGATGCCCATGGCGGTGCGGTGCTTCTCCAGCATGTCCACACCGTTGACCTTCTCGACAAAGTTGAGCAGGTCGATTTCGATGATTTCTTCGCCATCCACGGTCAGCTTGTAGTAGCTGCAGGTGGTTTTCATGGAGTGTTCAGTGTCTTCACCGGGCTTGGCTTCACCCATCTCGATGGTTTCGTGGCGACCGCGCACGACCACTTCCACGATGCTGACTTCGCCCGTGTCGTCCTGTTGGTAAGGACCAGAGAATCGCAGGGCCACGGCGGAGGCATTGACGGCGCCGAACTGGCGCAGAGAGATCAGATCGAGGCCACCGGTCTTCCATTCGAACTGGATGCCGTCGTCGGACATGCCCAGGTCAGCTTTGACCGGGCCATTCATGCCGCCGCCGCGATAGGCTTCCATCTTGCGGCCGAGGGCGGGCAGGGTGACGGACTTCGCCACGCCGAGGTAGCTGTTGCCGTCATTGAACAGGTTGAGGTTTTTGAGCTTGCGTGGCATTGCCATGGCGGTGTTCTCCGGGATACGGGGTCAGGGTGAACTCCCCTTGCGGGGAGGCCCGGTTTAGCTGTTGATGCCTTTGGCGAAGTCGATCAAGTAGCGGTCGGTGATTCGCTGGCGGAAAGTGAGGTCTTCAAGGGGCGGAACGGGGGTGTAGTCGTAATCCAACCAGAGCTTGCCGGCCTTGAGGGTGTCCTTGGTGTTGATGTCTTCCGGGTACCAGCAGCTGCCGCCGATCAGATAGCCCTGGGACTTCAACTCGCGCATCTTGGCGTTCACGCCTTCGACCACGTCGCGGACCAGGGACGCGTACATATTTCGATCAACGGCCCACATGTGCGCTTCGCCCATGGTGTCCGCAAGGATCTGCGCGGTGCGGGTGTAGTTTTCGAAGGCGAACAACTGGTCATCGCTACAGGTACGGCTACCCCAGAAGCGAAAGCCGTTTGAGTTGATTAGCGTTGTGACTTCGTTGCTGTTCAGGTAGTTGGCGTCCGTGGCCGGGTTTTGCAGATCCCAGAACACGTCGGCGCTGATACCGGTCACGCCGCTGACGGCCACGTTGGACAGGGTTTTATGCCAGCCTGTGTCCTGATCGATCTTGGCGCGCAGGCCCAGCGCACGGGCCACAGCCGAGGCGGTGGTGGTCTTGTTGGCGACGGTGTCCCAGTTCTGGAAGTCAGGCCAAATCACCATCATCTCGCGGGCGCCGAAGTTCGCGCGGTAAGCGACCACCTCTTCCTTGGTTTTGCAGCCCCAGGCGCTGACGTACGCAAAGGCCCGAAGGTCTTTGGCGATGGCGCCGAGGGCGGTGGCCACTGGCAAACTGTCCAGGCCAGGCACGCCGAGGATGCGCGGCGTCATGCCCAGACGGGACTTGGCGGCGAGCAGGGCCTTCATGCCGGTGTACTGGCCGTTCGGGGTAGTGCCGCCGATCAGGGCGCTGGTAGTGGCCGCTTCATCGGCACCTTGTTTGACCCGCACCACGATGACATAGGGCTTGGTCTGGTCGGCGATGCCTTGCAGGCTCGCGGCCAGGGTGCCCTTGACGCCGGCTTTGCCGACGGCGGTCTGCACGTTCGTGATCAGGACGGGCGTGTCCAGAGGGAAAACGAGTGGGTCCGCGTCTTCAGCCGTGCAAACCATGCCGATAACTGCGGTGGGAATAGTGCGAATGGGGCGGGTGCCGTCGTTGAGTTCGATGACCCGCACGCCGTGGAGATAATCGGCCATGGGTTGGTGCCTGCGCTGTGATGGAATGACAGTGCAGAGGTTGCCGCGCGCGCGCCGGCTGGGCGAGCGCGGCGCCTTGTAGGGTCCGCGTTTACAGGGGGAGTTTTATCGAGCCTGGTCTTTGATCCAGGCAGGCGGCACTGGACGCTTGGTGGTATCGGGGAAGCTGTCCGATTGAGGCCAGTCGCGCAGCTGCTGCATGTAGCTCAGCAATTCAGCGTATTGCTCGGTGGTGAGCGTTGTGTCGGCGCCCATCTCCGCCTGATCACGGTGGCGATCTCGCAGCCAGGCGAGGTCAAGTAGCTCTGAGTCTCGCCAGCGCCGCTCTTCATTGGCCGCTTCTTCAACGGTGAATTTGGGCAAGGTTTGGCCGCCGTCGGCAACCCATTCTAAGTAGGACACCCAGTCCTTGTTGCCCATGTCGTCCGGGACAAACACCAGGTCGGTCATTCGCTGAACGCCGGCTACCGTAAATCTGTACGCAAGATCATTCATTGTCATTACCTCAAAGTTCCGCGTCGGCGGTCCACTCGATCTGAAGGGTGAAGCCGGGAACAGAGCCGCTTGGCGGCACGCAAGACAATGCGAAGCCTGTGGCCCATAAGCTCTGGATATTGGTCTGCGTGCAGGGCCTGCCGAGCGATTGCGCCCACACTTCAGAGGTCTGCTCACCAGGGGAAAACAATCTCAGCGTAGGCACAACGCGTTTCACTTCCCGGAAGTCCATACGCAAAGCCGACTGTGAGGACTGCGCTGCTGCGGATTGCGTGAAGCTGGCGATACAGGTGGACGGCCCGTTGTTCGACTTAAGGGGGTGATCCTGCAGGAACGACTTTTCGAAGTAGCGCAGGCATGCGCGGTACTCCTCCTGGTGCGTCCTGTAATCGTACGGAGTCGCCACGCTGCCAGGCTCGATCTGAACGTTGGTAATGTCCGTGTAGTGGGAACCAGTCCCCCAGCTGGCAAAGATAACTTCCAGGAAGTCGTTGGCGACGCCTTTGTTCTTGTTCACCACCCCACCCAGATCGAGGGTAACGACGTACTTTTTGTATACCGTTGTCAGCTCCACGGAGGTGCCCACATCTACGTTCGGCTCGGGTGAATTCACCCCAAAGTTTTGACGAAGAATCACTGCGCACGTATGTGGAACGCTGGTTTTCATATAGAACGAGACGGTCACCTTCCCGCCAGCCAGCGTTTCGACGTTCTCGATGCGCTGACTCAGGTTCCAGCCCTGGCCTTCACCCTGGCGCGAAAGTCTCAGGGCAAATTTTGCCTCGTTGATATTGGCGTCCTGCTCGAGCGGCAGTTGGCTCCAGTTGCATGTGGCGTTTTTCGGGCTGTAAATCATCCAGCGGTCCGGGCCGAACGTGCTTTCGGGGTCGCCATTGGCTTTGCCAACAACGCCTGACTTGCCCCGCTGCCAAATCTGGAAGGCACCGTTGATCAACCGGTTCTTGCGGAATACGTGCACCGGGAACTGCTGGAGTGGGCTCTCGATCTGGTTGCGCACTGTCTCGGTGTTCGCCACCCGCTTCGATCGGTCATTAACCGGCGGGGTCGGGGCGTTCTGCCCACCTGCCCATTGAAACGAGAGAGGCGTGGTGCCCAACACAATCGGCGCGTCAGTGATCAGTTGCCAGAGCGTGTCGCCATTGGCGGCGCCGCGCTCAACGTGAACCAACAAACCGGGTGTCACCTCCGCGCCGATATCGGCATCCGCAGTACGGGTCCAGATTTCTGCAGTGGTGAGGTACAAACCATTGTCTTTGCCTTGGGCCTGGTCCTTCACCAGCACCCGCGAACCCACCGGTACTGCCACGCCGTCGATGGTCTGCGCACCGGCCAAGACTACTGGGCCGGTGGTCGCTACCAGCACCGACTGCTTCACATCCTGCTGATTGATGGCGTCAGTGATGGAGTCCGTCACGAACTTGCGAGTGGCGAGCACCACCGATGGATCGATCATCAGGACCACGTTTGCGGCGCTGGATACGATGAAGTTCATGCGCACAACTTGTGTGCGGCCCGAGCCTTGGGACATCAGCGGCTTGTAGCTGGGGGCGCAGTTCGCCACTGCGACCAGGTCGCCGTCACCGTCGTACAGTCCAATCTCCCGAATCCACCACCCGCCCTCGTCGGCCGGGATGATCTGCTCGGCGATGAGGATGTTGGCGTTGGCAGGATCGATCGACAGTTTGTTCAACTGCCGACGGCGGCGCTCGTTGATCAACTTCTTCTGGTTACGGTCGGGAATCGGGTCGGTGCCATTCGCATCACCCACGCCCATCTCGGTGAGTTTCCAGGGGATGCCCAGCGCGTTCGCGTTGGCCTGCTTGGCTTCACCGACAGCGGTGAGAATCGCAAAGAACTGAGAGTTGGGATCAATCATGGGTAGATGTCCAGTGTGTCGATGGAGTGTTCCCGGCCAGCGGCGCCGATATAGCACTTGAGGTTGATAACCCCTGGTACTGGCGGGTAAATGTCGAGGGTGTCGATGGTGTGTTCGCGCCCAGGTGCGCCGATTACGCCTGTGGTAACGATGTCTCGGAGGACCGGCGGATAAACGTCGATTTCATCGCCGTCGTATGTGCTCGCGAAAATGTTGATGCCACCGGTGGTTTCAAGACTGATAGCCAGGCCAGTCAGGTGGCGCGTAACGGGCCTCGCGTCGTCGATCAGCCAGGTCAGCTCCTGATACATCTCCTCGGTGATGCCGGTTTCCAGCACGCCCACCTTTATGGCAAACGTGCCCGGTACGCCGTTCGGCGTGGTTTGCCACCACTCCAGCACTTCAATCAGGTAACCGAGCGGTTCCACCACGCGACGCAGAGCGCCGATGGTGCCTTTGCGCGAGTGGACGTAGTGCGATGACCGGATAGCTGCGCGTTTCGCTGCTTCGGTCCACTTGCTGTCCCAACGATCAACGGAGAAAGCCCAAGCCAGATAGGGCAACAGGTCGACGGGACAGGTGTTCGGGTTGCAAAGCTGTCGCAACGGAATAGGGACGCGCTGGATCTGTGCGAGCGCCTGCGCCGCCTGACGTTCCAGCGGCGTAGCGTTTCCCGGTAGCAGCTGCTGCACACCCATCACTCAACGCCTCGGCTTAATGTGATGTCGGTGCAATAGGGCGCTTGAGCCTTGTTCGCGACGATGTCTACCCAGTCTTCCAGTTCGACTTTGCGCACGCCTTCGACGTGGAGCGCGGCATGGAGGGCCGATTCCGAGACCTCCATGCCCAAGCGGCGCCGTTGATGAACGTAAGCCAGCAGACGCTGTTCGGCAGCAGCCAAGATAGGTTCCGACTCCGGGCCGCTCGACAGCAAATAGAGCTTGGCCTTGACCTGGTAATTCAGGATCTGCGCGCCCTGAACGGTGAGACGGTCGGCCACCGGCCGGCGGTCATCGTCGCTCAGGTAAGCGTTGACGACGGCAAGCAGCTCGGGGGGCGCCGTGCCATCGCCCAGCAATGACTGAACCGTGACCACGGCGACGGCAGGCGAGGGGCTTTCGGCGGTGGCGTCGGCTACCCGACCGTCCGCTGCCCTGGCGTGGAAGATGTAGCTGTTGCGAGGGCCTGCGGTACTCAAGCCTTCCCAGGCCATCTGCGCACGCTCGCGCAGGCTGTCGTCGCTTTCCATCAACGTAGGGATAGGCGGGACGGCATTGGCTTTGCCTTGCTGAATCACCAGGCGCTTGACGTTGAAGTTGCCGGCCAGCTGTTCCAGGTCAGTGCCCCGCGCGGTGGCGAGCAGGTTGGCAAGCGACGCTTCGTTGACCCGCTGACGCCATACGGTCTCGCGGTAGGCGTTTTCCTGCAGCAGCTTGGTGAGCGGCTCCGACTCTATCTCCAGGCGTGCCGCGATCTGGGCCTGCTCGTCGGCTGGCCAGAGGCTGATCATGTACGCCTTTCGCTCTGCCAGTATCTGTTCGAAGTCGATCTGCTCGACGATCTGCGGCGGCGGCAGCTGGCTGAGGTCGATGGCGGCGAAACTGTTCATACACTGCCTCCCAGCTGCAGCGGCACGCTGAGGCTCAACGGCTCATTGGTATCCACCACCGTGCCCTCCAGATCGATCGAGGCCTGGCCCTGCATGTTTGCTCCCGCGAACTGCACACGGCTCAGGCTGATGCGGGTTTCCCAGCGCATAAGGGCCATGACCGTGGCTGCATAAACGCGCAGACGGTTGACGTCGTTGAAGGGGTGATCCACCAGCTCGGGTACCAAGCTGCCGTATTCGCGGCGCATTACACGCGTGCCAATGCGGGTGGTCAGGATGTCGGTGATCGCCTGACTGATGTGCTCGCGCTCGCTGATGGCGCCGCCGGTGTGTCGGTTCATGATGGGATGGGCACCCCAGATTGATCGTTGCCGGCCTTGACGCCGGTGTGCGGGTGTTTGACCAAGCTGACGCCGGCCGCGATCACATCTATAGAGACCTGGACCTGGCCGGTGACGGTCTGATTCCCGGTCTGGATGTAGTCGCCTTTGTGTGTGATGTCGCCGACCAGGTTGATGCCGCCGGTGCTGATCAGATTGGTGGTGCCACCGTCGGCCAGTGTGGCGTTGAGGTGGTGGGCCACGCTGTCGTACTCGATCACCGTGCCGTCCGCGTAGGTACGACGGTGCAGGCCTTCGCGGTTGCCGTTGGCGGGGATGTGGTCACTGAATACGCCGGTCACGGCTATCCCGTTGGCGAGCTGGCCGGATGGGCTGAGCAGGATCACCTGTTCGCCGATAGTGGGCGGGTGCCATTCACGGTCTGCTCCGGCGCGCCACGCAAGCCAGGGTAGCCAGGCGGTGGTCAGCTTTCCGGTTGTTACCTGTACGCGCGGCGGCTCCATCTGCACGGCGGCGATGACGCCGAAGCGGATGAGGTTTTCGAGCATGCGGGCGAGGGCGGCTAAGTCGTTCATGGCGCCGATGGTGGCGCTACGCGCGTGGCAATACAGCTTCGGCGTCTTGTAAGAGGTGTATTTACAGGCCGTTATCAGCTTCTATTTGAAAATTACAAGGATGGCTACAACCAAAGTGGCTACTACTGCCGCTAGAGATATCTGCAATGAAAGGTTTATTCGTTTTTCGATTCGGTTTGTGATTTGGATTAACTGATCTATATTCTTCGTGTTATCAATGGTGTTGTTGTTTGGAACCTTATGCTCATAGTCGCTTGAGCTTTTATCCGCATAATTTGCAATGATGCTACCACCTGCACCAGCACAAGCTAATGATAGTACCTGCATATAAAGGTCTAGTTGTACCGATAAATTTTCAAAGTCTGAGCTGGCCTGGTCAATGAATAAAAAATAATACTCCTTAAAGAAAACTTGGAACAGAACACCATACGCAATTAGTATTAGCCCTTTCGGAAAGCGCATTTGCTTAATGTCAAGCAGCAGGATTAGGAGTGTAAAGCCGCTGATTGCACCTGTGTAGATCCCCATTTCAGGTGAGGTGTGTTTAATGATCCACGGAGTAATGCCTAGCGTAAAAAAAGCGACTGCTACAATCGTTGCAAGCCCTAGTTTTGCTATCAGTCGTGTATTTTTCATTTTGCGATATGCGCCAGTGAGTCGGATGCGGAAGATTATCATCAACATTGGTTAATGGGACAGGTGCATTAAAATCCCATTACGTATAAGTTCAAGATCATCTTCGGTAAAGCCAAGTAATTCGCGTTGTTCGTAACGCACGTCAGGTGCACCGCGCTCCGCGCGGTCCTTCAATCCGAACTGGTGAACCCTGGCGATGCGGGAGATCCGCCCGGTAAATCCCACCGTCACGGCGTTGCTGTCGCCTCGGGCCTTCATATAGGTCCCGGTGCGCAGCTTTTTGAACATCTCAACCTTACGCCGAATACGGCCTTGCTTGCCGCGCAAATCCCGCTTTTTCCGTGGTGCGAACTTGCTGCCATCCGGGTTTTGTTGTGTCAGTACGCGCTTTTGTTGGCTGCGCCGCAGTTCCTGGCCAATGGAGCGGGCGAGCTGATTGCGGGCGCCTGGCTGGAGCTGCTCCAACAGGCCGGACGCCCAGGTCTCAAGCGCTTCCAGCTTATTTGTCATCGGGAACCATCCATTCGCTGGCGTTGCCTTCGGAACCTGGTACCCACTTCGGATCGAGGTAGCCTGCTACACGTTTCGGCTCGCCGGCATGTTTAACGGTGGTATTGCCTTCAGCGTCTCTGCCCACCACCACGCGTTCCGTCAGACGCAATGTAAGGCCCAGATCTACTTTTTCTTTATCAAGGATGTCGGCTTCGAACTGAATACCGGTTTGCATTTTTTCGTAGTTTTCCAGCAGCTCAGGTTGGTTGATGCTGATCCACCCCAGTACGGGCAGCATCACGCTGTCAGGGTGGCCCGCGAAGGCGGTAAGGATGATCTGCAGATCGTAGCTGTACTCAAAAGAAAGGGTCGCGGCAGCGGTGCAGCGCACCTTGCCGTTGTCGATGAAAATCAGCAAAAGGTCAGGGTTGTGCTGCAAGTCGGCAACGGTGGCCAGCAGGTGAGCCCGCAGGCTTTCGGGCTTGTTCATGGGTGGGCCTGCTGGTGTTTGTAGACCATGTCGACCTGGGCGGCGCACTCCGCCCAGGCGGCTTCGACGCGGTCCTGGTCGGTCAACTGGTCGCCATTAACGAGCGGGCTTGTCGCCGGCAGCTGGCACGGCACCACGGCCGGACAGCCAGTCACGGTAAGCTGCGGCGCCGGTGAGGGCGGGGCGTTCACGCACCCGGCGAGCAGCGTCAGGGAGAGGCCGAGCAGCCCAGTCGCGTAGTTCGTCGTTTTCACGTTTCAGTTCCTCTATGGTTTGTGCGCGCTTTGCCAGGGCCTGGCGCAGTTGGTCCTGCTGGGCGCGCAGGGCGGACTGGGTTTCGCGCTCCTGCTGCAGGGTGATCGTGAGAGTGTTGACGGTCGCCAGGTTGCGATTCGCGTCCTTGCGAGCGGCGTCAGCTGCGGCGGTCGCGGTAACCAACTCGATTTTCTTTTTCGCAAGTTTGATTTTCTGGTCCATGCCCCAGATCAGCACGGCCAAAACACCGATCAAGGCCACGGTGTAAACCCCATCGCGCAGCGTAATCACGCGCGGTACCAGCCGAGTTTGTTCATGGCAGCGGTGTCGAGCTGCTTAATCGGGCCGCGCACGATTACTGCCCTTGCGTTGTTCATCAGCTGGATGCACTCGGCCAGCCGCACCATGTCTTCCTGTTCGGTCGATTCCGGCACCACCAAAAGGTCACCGTCCTGTACTCTTAGTTTTTGAACCGCTTCGAAGTCGATCATGCCGCCACCCGTTTCCCGCACTCGCAGCTGGCGTGCCGCTCATAGGCTCGCTGAAGCTTGGTGTCGTAGAGATTGCGCAGGTAGTCCGGCCCGTTGTAGAGACGTGCAAACTCTGCCCATTTGCGGGCCTTCAGGGCCTTGTGCAGCACCGGGTCCGTCTCGATGAAGCGGGTGAAGGCGTCGAATTGCTGCGATTCGCCGGCGCTCATTGCCGCCACAAAGTCCTGCACGCTGGCGTAGCCAAGACGTTGCCAGTGGTAGCCCATGATTTGAAAGGCGCCCCAGGACGCCGATTCCAGTGCAGCCGTGTCGTCGATCTGGCGGGCCATGGCCAGGCGTTGGTGCTCGGCGGTGCCGCCGATGTAACCGCCGGCCTTCGGGTTGACTAGGGCGGGATTGGTCGCGGCGAGTTCATCGGCATGGCGCTTGACGTCCGCCGGATCGTCACCAGGGTGTCGAACCTTCGCGAGCTGTCGGTACATGATGTGTCGTTCGAACAGGATCACCGGCTTGCCGTTTTCCAGGAAGCCTCTGCCTTTCGATTCCACTTCGTTGACGGCGTAGATAGTCGCCAGCGGCACGCCGAGGCGTTCAGCAGCGGTTACCAGGTCGTGGTTGCGCAGCAGTTGGGCACAGTCGCCGCCTGCCAGGCTGGATTGGGTCTTGGTACCGGCAGCGCCATCGGCTACCAAGCCAACTTTCAACTGGTAGGCGCGTACGGCGATCTCGGTGGCGTCACCGTAGTGGCCGTCCGGTACCAGGTTGGCACCGTACCTGTTGAGGTTCTTTTGCAGAATAAGCACCGCCTGCGAGCGGTCGCCGTGGCGAAGGGTGGTGGTCATGCACTGGGCCTCAACAGGGCGGCGACGTTGCCGCGTGAACGGAAAATCAGGATGCAGAGCAGCACGATGGCTGCGGCCTGGCCGAAGCTCGTCGGCTGACGGTCCAGCAGGATTTCCAGACCGCAGATGCAGAGCACTCCGCCAAACAGGCTTGCCAGCAGGGAGATGCTGCGCCGGTACCGCGCATCCCCTCGGGTGTAACAGGCCAGGCGCAGGGCGCTCAGCAAGTAGGCGATTGCCGCGATCAACTGCACGGCCAGTTCGATGTTCGGCATATCAGGTGCCCCCTCGGATGCGACGCCAGATGTCCCAGATGTCCGCCTTTTCCACCCACACCATCAGTTTGATGCTGATCGGGATGACCACCAGGGCACAGAGGAAAGCGCTACCGCCGCTGGTGATGAACGGGATTGCTTGCAAGGCCATGGGTGCGAACAGGTAGCCCACCCCGGCCGATAGGAACAGAGAGCCCAGGCGCTGCCAGACCTTGAGGTCGCGCTTGGTGCTGGTGACCAGCCAAGCGCCGAGGATGGCGCCGAATAGCGCCCCGTCGTCGATGACTGGCGTAACGCTCGCCAAGCCCAAGCCAATGAGCAGGCCGGACACAACGCTGGAAGTCGGATCAGCCATGGTGTGGGTTTCCTTGGTAGCAGTGGGTCAGTCCCATAGGTTCACCATCTGCCGTTGTGGCGCGCTGGTCTGGGCTTCGGGCATGTTGATAACGAGGCCTTGTGGCAGGACGGGGCCGTGGTCGGCCAGGCCGGGGTTCGCCTGCAGCACCGCTTCGGTAACGCCCGCAGTTCGGCCGTAATACCGCCAGCAGAGGGCGTCAACTGTGTCGTTTTGGTTGGCGCGGACGGCGACTGACATCACTCAGCCCCCGGTTGTGCCGGTTTAACGGGGGAGGCGTACGCAAATTCACCGTCGGGCGACACGTACGCACCTGGGGAAACTCCGGTTTCAACCACCCTGAAAATCGCCAGGCCAAGCGGATGCATGATTTCGCGGTTGATGCGCTCGTGCAGCCCAAGACGGCTGATTTCGTTCCAGTCGATGACTTTCATGTCGCTCATCAGATCAGCTCCACGGTGGTGCGGTTTTTCCCGAGAAAATCACGGATTGCCCAGCGCAGGTCGCGGCGGTAGTCGTCGATGTTGGGTGCAACCTCTTCCGCTTTCGCGTTGCCGGTGTTGGTGGCGCTGTAGTCTCGGTGGCGCTCGCACACCTCAGCACCGGTGCCGGCTTCGATCGCGCGACGGTAGAGGTGGGCCTTAACCGATACGTCTTTGATGCGATCACCAGGGACGTCGTCCAACTTGGTGTAACCGGCGGCTTGCTGAGCCGCTCGCCAGTCACTTAACTCGCGGTTGAGGTTGATGGCGGCAGCGATCACGGCGGTTTCTAGACGGGCCGGCGTTACGCTGGCGTCGATGCGCAGGGTGGCGCGCAGGCTATCCAGATCAATCGACGGCCAGAACGGGTCGGTGTTGATGTGGCCGCTGGCGACGGTGCCGCTGGCTACAAATGCGCTCATGAGACTGCACTCAAAAATAGGTCGCCGGTGGTCGGGGCTTCACGTTCAGGAGGAGCGGCCTGGCCGATCCGCCCCGAGCCGGCGGGGTGCGTGGGGACGCTCTGTCAGCTGCCAGTGGCAGCATGTTTTTTCAGGAGGCGCTCGGCGCCGTCCAAATCTTTTTTGCCGCCGCACCCGTCGTGCAACTCGATGGCACGCTTGAGCAAATCAATGCCCGCCTGGATCTGCCCAGGTTGACCGGGTTCCTCGGCGGTGATGCCGTTCAGGGTGGCGCGGCCAGTTGCCAGGAACAGCTTGGCGCGTGCTTGATCGGGCATGTCTTCGTCTTCGGTCAGCTCTACCGTGCGGTGTAGGATCGCCAAGTCGAAAGAACCATTGGCCTTTTGAGCTTTCAGTGCTGCGGTGGCGATTTCTTCCGCCACCAGGCAACCGGTAGTGCGTTCGAAACGGTCCGGCATGATCAGCTTGTGCTTGAGCACGTAGTCCGCAATATCCAGGGCGCCTCTGTAGTCCTCGACGTCGATGCGCCAGATCATGACGGTGGTCATCACGTCGTCTTGGGCGCCGTTGCCAGCCTGGAGCACACCCTCTACATACGGGATGTACTCAGGAAGCAGTTGCAGCTTGAGCGCGGCCTTGCCTTCGTTGGACTGGATGGCCTTCAAGCGCAAGCGGTCCTGCAGCAGCTGATTCAGTTGATGCTCATAGGCGGTGGCACCGGCCATTGATTGCTGTGGTGCCGTTTTAGCTGCCTCCATGGCCGCGCGTGCGCGGCGCTGGTGGGCCTGGGCGATGCTAAGTGCCATGGGGTTAACCCTCGCTGCCGGCTTCTTCGACTGGGGTGATGTTTTCCAGCAGACAACCAAGGCCGTATTCCTCGACCACATAGGCCTCGTTCGACGATTCGAAGTTGCTGACGCGGTTCCACTCCGGCTCCTCTTTGAGGTAGCGGCGGCGCCCACCGATCTGCCAGTACACCGACAGGTTGGCGAAGGTGGTGATGAGGATGGCGCCTTCCGGCATATACGGCACTTCGTACAGAGGCAGGCCACCGACGCGGCGTTGCGAGATGATCAGATCGCTCGCCAGGGTGTTGGTCGCGTCCTGGTCCTTATTGACCAAGGCCAAGAACTTGTCGTGGACCAGCTCGCGACCAGTCAGCACTACCAGGCCGGGGTTACGGCGATACCAGGGGTCAAGCAGCTGGATGGCGTCGTAGACCAGAGCGTCGATGTTCTTAAAATCACCGGTTTTGCCGATAGTGATCTTGCCGGCGACAGCACCTTCTTTCAGCACTCGGTCAGGCGCGTGAGTGCGGTACTGCTGGAGCCAACCGATGTTGACGTCTTCAAGCAATGGGTGCGCGGTGCGGTCGGTTTGTTCAGCCGCTTGGGTGCCGTAAAAGCCGATCTGGATACGGTCGAGCGCCTGACGTTGGGCGATGGCACTGGACAGGCGGGTCTGGAAATCCGGGAACTTGGCCCAAGCGTCGAGCTGCTTATAGCTGACGAAGGTATCGAAGTCGGTTTGTTCTGCTTTGTACTTGTCGCTCGAAAGGGTACCGATGCTACGTGGTTCACGCTTCTTGACGTTGGTGTTAGTGCGGCTGGCAACGGTGCCTCCCACTCCCAGGCCGACCTTTTCGCCTTCCTGTTCATCGACGCCAATGACGTTGACCTTGGTCAGGAACTCGCTCGACTCCTGAATCTTGGTTTCCAGACGCTGCTGGATGGTTGGGTCGACGCTGAACGTGGCTGTGGCCGATTCAACGCCGTTGAGCTGTGCGACCTGGCTGAGGTAGCCGGTGAAGAGTTTTCGAGTGTCGTTACGCATGGGTGTCTCCGATAGTGGGCTGGGCGGTTATGGCCGCAGGTCAGAATTCAGCCAGGGCTTGTTTGCCGCCGCCGGTTACCGGTGGGCGCTGGGCTTGGGAGTGGTCTTGGGTGTTGCCGAGGGTGGTTTTCAGCTCGACCAGGTCTCTGCTGAGCTGCTCGACCTTGGTGCTCAGTTCTCCGGAGAATTTCTTCTCAGCGGCGAGTTGATCCGGCAGGTCTTTGACGTGGTCGGCGATCGCTTCGACCGCCTGGCCGATCTGGGCGAACTCTGCATCGTCCTTCGCCTGTTTGCCGCCCAGCAGCGCCTGGACCTTGCTGAAAAGCTGGGCGCTGAGGCTGGGCTTGTCTTCGACTTCTTCAAACCGCAGTTCCGTTTCAACGGCCTCGGTGAACATCGACGTCGCCGAGTAGTGGCGATCTTTGAATGGGCTGGATTCTGGTTTCTGCGCCGAGAAGGACAGCACGTCGGTGCCCAGACTGGCCGGGGAATCGGTCACGGCCAGGCCGACGATGTACGCCTCGCCCGTATCCGAGAAGCTGTCGTCGATCTCGATGGAGGTGTAAATCTTCTGCTTGGCCTTGTTCATAGCGATCAGGTCGGGCGTCGGCTCGACCTGTGCAAACAAGGCCAGCTTCTTTTGACCGTTGATTTCAACTTCTTCGGTCTTGACCGCGAGCACGTCGCCGTAGGCTTTGAACGGGCTGTCTGGCAGCAAACTGCGGAAGTGCTCCAGCCAGATCCGGGCGCCGTAGGTGGATGGGTTGAAGTTTTTCGCCGCCTGTTCCAGCCAACTGCGTTTGATGGTGCGCTTGTCCGAGGTAGCGCCCTCGACGGCGACACGGAACCAATTACTGCGAAATTTCTTCATGCCTGGAATCCTCAATGCGTTGGGCGCTAAGTGCGTTGCAATGAGGGGCATGGTCGTGACGCGCGCGAGTTGCGGCAACGGGACGAGATTGTAGAGGGCGGATCTACAAGGGGCGGCGCTACTGAGTCGCAGGCCAGAGCGGCAGCATCGCGGCCATGACTACGACTGAACTGCTCCCCATCGATCCCAGACGCCAATCCAAGTTCCTCTATTGGATGGGTTGGCGTATCTGCGAGATTGCCGAGGCTACGGGCGAAAAGGAAAAAACGCTACACAGCTGGAAAGCCCGGGACGAATGGGACCGGGCCGACAACGTCGAGCGGATTGGTGGCGCACTGGAAGCGCGCCTGGTGCAACTGATCCTCAAGGAAGGCAAGAGCGGCGGTGACTTCAAAGAAATTGACCTGTTGCACCGGCAGTTGGAGCGCCAGGCGCGCATTCAGCGTTTTCAGGGGGGCGGTACCGAAACCGAACTCAACCCCAACCTTGCCAAGCGCAACGAAGGGCCGAAGAAGAAGACGCCAAAAAACGACATCAGCGAAGACCAGATCGAGCTGCTGCGGGAAGCGTTTATCGATGGGTGTTTCGACTACCAGAAAGATTGGTATCGGGCGGGAAACCAGCGCACTCGCGTCATCCTCAAAAGCCGGCAGATCGGCGCCACTTACTACTTTGCTCGCGAGGCGTTCATTGATGCGCTGGAGACGGGTCGCAATCAGATCTTCTTATCGGCTTCGAAGAACCAGGCGTACCTGTTTCGCGGGTACATCCAGGCGTTCGCCCGCGAGGTCATTGGTGTCGAGCTGACCGGCGATCCCATCGTTTTGCCCAATGGCGCCGAGCTGTTTTTTCTCGGTACCAATGCGCGCACCGCCCAGGGCTATCACGGCAATTTCTACTTTGACGAATTCTTCTGGACGTTCAAATTCGAAGAGCTGAACAAAGTCGCGTCGGGTATGGCGATGCACAAGAAGTGGCGCAAAACCTACTTCTCGACGCCTTCGACCATGGCTCATGAGGCGTACACGTTCTGGACGGGGGAGCGCTTCAACAAGGGCAAGCCGGCGGCGCAGCACACCAAGGTCGATGTTTCCCATGGCGCGCTCCAGCAAGGGCGATTCTGCGAGGACCGGTTGTGGCGCCAGATCGTCACCATTCTCGACGCTGAGCAGGGCGGATGCGACCTGTTCGATATTGAGGAACTGCGCCGCGAGTACAGCCCCGAGGCGTTTGCCAACCTGCTGATGTGCGAGTTCGTTGACGACGGTGCAAGCATCTTCCCGCTGACGGTGCTGCAGCCGTGCATGGTCGATAGCTGGGTCGAGTGGGCCGAGGACTACAAGCCGTTTGCCATGCGTCCGTTCGGTGATCGCCAGGTGTGGGTGGGTTACGACCCGGCGGAAACCGGCGACTGCTCAGGCATGGTGGTGGTCGCGCCTCCGCTGGTACCGGGGGGAAAGTTCCGAGTGCTGGAGCGGCATCAGTTTCGCGGCATGGACTTCGCGGCGCAGGCCAGCTTCATCAAGTCTGTATGCGACCGCTACTGGGTGACGTACATCGGGATCGATGTCACCGGCCTGGGCAGCGGCGTGGCGCAGCTGGTGCGCCAATTCTTCCCCAACGTCACCACCTTCAGCTACTCGCCCGAGGTCAAGACCCGCCTGGTGCTGAAGGCATACGACGTGATCCACAAGGGCCGGCTGGAGTTTGACGCTGGCTGGACCGACATGGCGCAGTCGCTGATGGCGATTCGCAAGACCATCACCGCAGGCGGTCGCCAATTCACCTACACCGCTGGCCGCAACGACAACACCGGCCACGCCGACCTGGCATGGGCGCTCTTTCACGCATTGCACAACGAACCGCTGGAGGGGCAGACCTCTGCCAACACCGGGCGGATGGAGATTTTTTGATGTCGAACCGCCGAAGAAACAACAAGCACCTGGCTCAGGCTCCCTCTGTGATAACGCAGGAATTTATCCCGCGCAGTGACAGCAAGATGGAGGCGTTCAGCTTCGGCGATCCGTCACCCGTGCTGAGCGGTCGGGAGGTGTTCGATTATCTGGAGTGCTGGTTTAACGGGCGCTGGTACGAGCCGCCGCTGTCGTTGGATGGCCTGGCGCGGTCGGTGGGTTCCAGCGTGCATCTGCACTCGGGCTTGATGTTCAAGCGCAACCTGTTGAGCAAGACCTTTATCCCGCATCGGCTGCTATCGCGCGCGGCGTTCGAACAGTTCGCTTTGGACTTTCTATGCCTGGGCAATGGCTACTTGGAAGGGCGGCGCTCGATGCTCGGCCCGGTGCGCGAGCTGGTGCCGCCCCTGGCGAAGTACATGCGCCAGGGCAAGGACGGCCGGCAGTTCATGGTTCAGGGCTGGAAGGAAGAGCACGAATTTGAACCGGGCACCGTTTTTCATCTGCGGGAGGCGGATCTGCACCAGGAGGTGTACGGCCTGCCCGAATGGATCAGCGCCTTGCAATCAGCCTTACTGAACGAGTCAGCCACGCTGTTTCGTCGCAAGTATTACGAGAACGGCAGCCATGCCGGTTTCATTCTTTACATGACCGACGCCGCGCAGAACGAAGCGGACGTCGACTCCCTACGCAAGGCGCTGAAGGACTCCAAGGGGCCTGGCAACTTCCGCAACCTTTTTGTGTATTCGCCCAACGGCAAAAAAGACGGGCTGCAGATCATCCCTGTCAGCGAAGTGACAGCCAAGGATGAATTCAACTCGATCAAAAATCAGACTCGCGACGACGTGCTGGCCAGCTTGCGTATTCCACCGCAACTGATGGGCATCGTGCCGCAAAACGCGGGTGGGTTTGGATCGATCAGGGAAGCGGCGCAGATCTACGCGGCCAATGAACTGGAGCCGATTCAGGCGCGTATGGCGCAGGTGAATGAATGGCTTGGGGAGGAGGTCGTGCGCTTCAAACCTTATGAAATTCCCGTAGGGGCATAAAAACCCCTGCGCAGTAAACGAGGCGACGAGCTGGTGCGCTAACACCCGCTCGACGCTGAATCACTCGAACACGCCGAGTGCTCCAACCAAGGCCTCGCCCCACTGCGCAGGGGGTGCGAAGCCTAAGCGAATCCAATTTCCAAAACAAGGATCACTTATGAGCACACCTATTATCCCGTGGATGGGCGGCAAGCGCCGCCTGGCAGATCGTCTGATTCCACTCTTTCCACCCCACGAGTGCTATGTCGAGGTCTTTGCTGGCGGCGCCGCGCTTTACTTCATGCGTCCACAGGCTGCGCCGGTTGAGGTTCTCAACGATATCAACGGCGACCTGGTGACGCTGTACCGTGTCGTGCAGAACCATCTGGAAGAGTTCGTGCGCCAGTTCAAGTGGGCGCTCAGCTCCAGGCAGGTGTTCGAATGGCAGAAGATGACCCGTCCGGAAACCCTTACCGATATCCAGCGCGCGGCCCGGTTTTTCTACCTGCAGCACCACGCTTTTGCCGGCAAGGTCAGTGGGCAAACCTTCGGTACCGCAACGACGGGGCCGGCCATCAACCTGCTGAGGATCGAGGAGAATCTGTCTGCAGCTTGGCAGCGCTTGTCCGGTACCTACGTCGAGAATCTCGGGTGGCTTGAGTGCGCCGAGCGCTATGACCGGCCACATACCTTCCATTACATGGACCCACCGTATTGGCAGACCGCCGGCTATGGAGTGGACTTCCCCTTCGAAAACTATGAGCGGATGGCCGAGTTCATGCGGCGTTGCAAGGGCAAGGTGATGGTGAGCATTAACGATCACCCCGATATCAGGCGGGTGTTTGAGGGGTTCCATTTCGAAACGGTGGATATTCGATACAGCACGGCCAACCAACGCCAGGCGAAGGCCGAAGTCAGCGGCGAGCTGGTGATCATGAACTGGGAACCCAACGCTTTCGGCGGACTTTTCTAACTCACCGGCTGGATCAAACTGGGGCCTTTGTTTTTCACGTTGCCCACCGCAACGTCGACCTTAAACCATTCAAAGGCTTCGGCCGGCTCGCCTTGGAGCAACACCATCTGCTCGGCACGTTCCTTGGGCGTTGCCGGGTCCAGCCATTCACGGGCCAGGTCCGGGGTCAACACCACGGGCCTTCGGTCGTGAATGTCCACCATGCCGCCGGCACTGTCGGCGGTGATGATCACGAACCCGTCATGCTCGCCTGGCCCCCCATCGGAGTCAGGTAGCTGGCCGATGGATGCACATAGCACCGGCGCGCCGTCCCGTCTACGGATCAGGTAGGGCTGTTTTTTCGGCCCGCCTTCATCAACCCATTCAAACCAGTTATCTATTGGCGCGATTGCGCGATGCGGCCAGATCGAGCGGAAGAACGGCCCATGAGCGACCTTCTCAACTCGGGCATTGATTGGCGCGGCTCGGTCCTTTGCCCAGTGCGGTCGCCAGCCCCAGCGCACTGGGTCGGCGTGCAGCAGGTCGCCCTGCAAGTGCAGTAGTGCAACCTGGGTCGTAGGGGCGACGTTATAGCGGTCAAGCGGCAGATCCCCTACGGAATTAACCAGCGCGTTGGGCATGCTCAACGCCGCAACGAAGTCGTGGATGCCGCTGTACTGCGAGAGCCTTCCGCACATATCTGTTTCCGCCCGTCGATTTCAATGAACAGCCGCGCCCCGACCCCTCTCTAGAATTTTGACACCAAGCAGGGAGATTCGTCATGGCAGGGTATATTCTGAAAATTAAAGAGATTGGGGTTTTTGGTGGGAGCCGCAAAGCTTCCTCCTTTTTTTCGGCCACGCCGGAAGAAAGATACGATTTTCGTTGCCTTGTAGCCGATCACCTTGCTCAGCGAGGCCTTATCAGCAAGGTAGAGTGGCGCGAGTTAAGCGAGGAGGCGGCTGCTGCCTACGCCGATGAGCTTGGCTGATTTGGGTTCCTAGATAGAAAACCCTGACCTGAACACTTCAGACAGTCTTCCCGCAGCACGAACTGGTCCAAACAAGCGGCGCACTTGGTGAATTGGGCGCATTGCAGTAGGGGCCTGGCCTTGCGGTAACTTTCAAAATCATGCTCCTCCAAAGCGACCTGGGCGCAATCTACCACCGCCCGGTAGGTGTCAGCGTCGCAGATGATTGGATAAACCTTCCCATTGATAACTTGTGCAGTCTGCACCAAGTCGTACAGCTCACCGGATGGTGCGATAAGCAGCAGCCCCTCTATAGCCCAGGCTTTATTGCTATTGCGGAATTCCAGGCGACGGTCACGGTTGGTGCCAACCACCTTTCCATCAAACCCACACGCACCAGGGCCGGTGACTGAATAGTACGTGTTGGACATTATCCGCCCAATGCACTCCGATCCGGCTCTGCGCACTACATCGTAGTGTGCACCAAACATGTATCCCTCAACGTCGGTAGCCAGTTCTTCGACGGCATGCCAATAGGCCGCGTCAGCCAACTCGTCCATTTCCATCTTTTCCATTTGATCAATCACCCCTGCCTCCAGCATGTCATGGGTTTCCCACCTGCACATAGATCTGTGAGCCTCGGGGTTATCCATTCGGCTAAGACCGTCGTCAAGGATCAGACGCCATTTGGCGAGCCAAGCCGTTTTGAGTTCTAAGGGGGGCATGCGATTGACTGCTTATTCACACTGTATGCGCATACAGTAATCGAGGTTTGAAACGTACGCGATTTGAGGCGACGAGCTGTAGGCAGTGAGGCGGACAGGGGAGGAAAAAGTGAGCGGGGGGAGGATGAAAGTTTGCGCTTCTACGACGTGAAAAAACCCATTCCAACATAGCATTTTGGTGACGGCACGGCAATCGAAAGCAGGGCTTCAGCCAGTAAATACGGGGCGTTGACCCGTTGGCCGGCGTGTCGTGGCTCGGCGGCGTCAGGGCACGACGCCGGCCCGATGCGCACGCCCACGGTGCGGGGATGTGGCGTGCCACAAGTTTCCGGGGAAGTGACGTGCTACAGGCGGTCGGTAGGATGGTCTGCACCTGGCGCGCGCCGTCGTCCCCCCACCTCGCCTGCGGGCTAAACGGGTCGTTTTTTCTGCGCACCTGCGGACCACTCTCGGCGGCGCAGGCTGGGCGCTTGCTTGGCGTTTTCGAGGGGGCAAAAACCTGCGGAACCCTGCAAGGGTGGATGTTTTACGCAACGCTTATAAGCACGCACGAACGGCTGAAATTAGTAGGTGCCTCGGGAAAAAGGTTAGTTTTTTTTTGAGGGGGTGCTTTGGGCTTGGAAGGCCCGTGTTTGTTGGGCTTGAGACCTAACTTTGATGGGTTAGGTTGGGTTAGGTTAAAGGTTAGCAATTCGTAACTTACTGTTTTTAAAGGAATTAATATATTGAATATTTAACACTAATAAAGGTTAGGAAATAACCAGACCTAACCCAAAAGCTAACCTTGCAAAGCCTTCGAAAAGCCTTAGTAGACAAGGCTTTCAAGGCGCCTATCAAAAAACTAACCCTCCTAACCTCTTTCCCGTGGGTCAACATGAAAACGCGAGCTGTGCCGAGGGCGGGTCGCTTTTGAAGATGCGTGCGGTATTGCGCAGTAATCACGACATTTACTTCCATGCGCCCGCACTCACACGAACACGGGTCCAGATGTCGACGTTTGCAAGGGATTTTCAATTGGAGCGACAGGCACTGGCGATAAGCTACGCCCATGCTGCTGTGTTTTTATGGTTCACACGGCCTGATGGGGGGACTCGGTACCCGGACACAGGGCTACGAATTACCTGCGCCGGCTTCCATGGAAAGCTTCGTCATCAGCGATTATGAAGTCGAGCTAAGCCTTGTTTGATGTGGCCTGCATTTTCTCCAATGGTCTGAAGCGCGCCACGGATATTACCGCCCAGCTCTGCCGTGTCTTGCTGTTCGGCCCATAGCGTCAGTTCCATTATTGCCGCCTCAAGAGCCAACTGGTTCTCATAAATCCGACCCAGCATGTCTGCTAATGAGTATTCGCTCGCCATTGTCATTGTCCTAAATGGAAAAACTTTGAGCTTAGCAGGGCATATAGTCGATATTACTTGAGGGGCGAATCAATGCACCGCCCAAGGATGAGATTGTGCGGAAGCGGTACGGGATTTTCGAGGGGGCTGAAGTGCAGTATTACGATGGGGCTGGGACTTAGCAGTTCCAATCCAACCCTTACGGAGCCTCAATCTACCAGCTCCGAATACGGACAGATTTCGCTAGGCGGGCAGGCGCTCTTACCTAACTGAAGGTGCCAATAGCCCACATCGTGCCACTGACCAAGCTTGTAACCGACCTTGGGGTAGGTACCGATGTGTCGGAAACCAAGTTGTTCATGTAATCCGACGCTACCCGAATTAGGCTGGGAGATCCCCGCGTACGCAGAGCGATAGCCCTGTCGAGCTAGGATGGGCAGCAACACCTCATAGAGGTTGCGGCCCACACCTCTGCGTCGTTCGCTCTCGGCAATGTACACGGTTACATCGACTGCCCAACGGTACGCCGCCCGCGCTCGATGCTGGCTGGCATAGGCGTAGCCGACTACTTTGCTTTCTCGAACTGCAACCAGATAAGGATAGGTCTGCAGCGTCGCTGTGATGCGCTTTTGGATTTCTCCGACGCTGGGCGGCACCTCTTCAAAGGAAATTGCGGTGCCGGTCACAATCGGGGCGTAGATAGCCTGGATGGCCGATGCATCTTCAAGTTGTGCCACCCTGATTTCAAAAGACATTAATGGCCTCAGATTGATCGTTGATTCACGCGCGCCATAAGTTGCTCGGCGCTTTCCTTGCGTTCTGAATAACGGTTTACCAGAAACGCCTGGCTGTCACGCAGCAAAAGGGTGAATTTTACGAGTTCTTCCATCACATCGACCACCCGATCGTAGAAAGCAGATGGCTTCATTCTCCCGGTCTCGTCGAACTCCATATAGGCTTTGGGTACCGATGATTGATTGGGAACTGTGAACATGCGCATCCAGCGACCCAGCACGCGCAACTGATTTACCACGTTAAAGGACTGTGATCCACCACACACCTGCATTACCGCCAGAGTCTTCCCTTGGGTCGGGCGAACAGCGCCGAGTTCAAGAGGTACCCAGTCGATCTGAGCCTTGAACACGGCTGACATCGCGCCATGCCGTTCCGGTGAACACCAAACCTGACCCTCCGACCACAACATCAGATCTCGAAGTTCCTGCACCTTCGGATGATCCACCGGTGCGTCGTCGGGCAGTGGCAAACCGGTAGGGTTGAAGACGCGGGTTTCCGCACCGAAATATTCCAGTAAGCGCGCAGCCTCTTCGACCAGCAGGCGGCTGAAGGAGCGCTCGCGTGTCGACCCATAAAGCAACAGGATTCGAGGCTTTTGATCATCCGAGCGAGGCGTTACTTGTGAGGCCTCGAACAGAGAAATGTCCAGGTTGGGCAATTGTTCTGACATATGTCCTCTATCTCAGATTGTGCCGATTCGATCCAACTCACGTTTGAGTTCATCGCGGCTGAGGCTGTTGAAGGGAAGTGCTAAAAACGCTTTGCAGCGTTGTTCGATTCGAGCAAGCGTGGCGCAGAAAGCGGCGTCAATCGTTGATTCGTCACCCACGGTATCGGATGGATCTTCTAGGCCCCAATGAGATTTCACGGCCGGGCCGAAGTATACCGGGCAAGATTCACCCGCTGCTTTGTCGCATACCGTGATGACGATATCTGGTGGGTTATTTTCGAATGCTTCATTACCCTTGCTGCTCAAACCTTCGATAGAAATGCCTGACCGTTGCAAGACATACAAGCTGCGCGGTAGCACCTGCCCTTTGGGGAAACTCCCGGAACTCACGGCTTTAAACCCTTCCGGCGCCAGATTGTTAAACATGGCCTCTGAGAGAATGCTGCGGCAACTGTTGGCCGTGCACATGAACAGGACTCGCATTTATTTCTCCTTCCGGTCGTTGCGGACATCGAAGATTCAGGACAAAGCCAGCTTCGAGTGAGTTGTTAAGTGGAGTTAGCGGCAGGCAACATCGCGGCCAGGTCGTCCATCCATATTCTGTAGGCGTAAAACGTCGCCCTGCAGCCACTGAGTGTTGGCGCGCAACGTCACTTCCAGCACTTCATGCACCCAAGCCGGGAGCTCCGGGTTTAAGCGATAGTAAATCCATAGCCCTTGGCGACGGTCCAGCAGCAGGCCAGTACTACGCAAATGTGCAAGGTGTCGGCTAATTTTCGATTGGCTGTCGTCGAGAGCGCACATCAATTCACAGACGCAAAGCTCTCCTTGGGAAACGATGAGTAAGGTAGCGCGGGCGCGGGTTTGGTCTGCCAGGCTTTTGAATACTTCCTGAGGCTCTATCATGCTGAACGTTTTCATATATTCGAATAAGCGAATATACGCATATGCCTATACACGAGACAAGCCGTTCGCTGACGAACGCCAGCTTTTGGTCACATCGAGGGAACAGTGGTGGTACGAAAGTGGTACGGGGATTTTTACGGTGCGCTACAAGGCACGTATTTCAAGGCCTATGGAGTTAGCAGTTCCAATCCATCATGGGGGCAACGGAGAAGCGGCGGGAGAGGGGAGCTGTTTGTAGGGGCATTGGGGATCTGAGTCAACGAGGCGAATGGGGCGCAGTTTATCAGGGATGGGTCTAGGGTGTGGGAGGGGCTTGTGCGCTTCTCACCACCTCGCGTTGCACAGTGCTTCGTGTGGAATGTGTCGGGACCGGAGGGAGGCCAGTACGTTAGATATCGTGGTCTGACCCCGATATCCCGACGCGGGATGACGTGTTGGCAAGCCTGCGCATTCCGCCGCAATTGATGGGGATTGTTCCGCAGAATGCGGGTGGGTTTGGATCTATTCGGGAGGCGGCACAGATCTATGCGGCCAATGAACTGGAGCCTATTCAGACGCGTATGACTCAGTTGAATGACTGGCTGGGTGAAGAAATTGTTAAATTCAAAACTTATGAAATGAATAGGGATATTTGACATTTACGCGCTCAACGATAAATTTATGATTGTAGGCGTTGTAAATGTGGAGTGCTATAAAAAAGCCGCCACTAAGGCGGCTTTCTAAGTTGGAATTAATGGCTGCAAATTTATGTGCTATGCCCTTATTACAAAATCTCCGATCTGCGCGTTATGAAGCTCTTTTAAGACACTCGTTCCGGGTTTGATAGACTCAGTTACAGTATCTTGTGGGCCAAAGATCCCGACCATAGCAGACGAGGTAGTAACCTTTTTTATCTCGCGCGTGTCATTGGTTTTGATGTGTTCGCAAGAAACCAAAGTTGATACTCTTGGTTGGACATGCGTGGCCTTTGCTCTCCCGCGTACTATCTCAAGCTGCTCAAGTTGTTCACCCGAATCCGGATCCACGATCACATCACCCAATCCAACCACTAAAAAAACATCCCCAACCTGAACCCCACTTTCGGAGCCTTTTGCGATCACTACGGTGTAAGCGTCAGGGGTCGAGGCTACTCTTGAGAAGTAACGACTAGACATTTCCATTCTCCAGCGAATTTAGTTGGTTGATTGCCGTAAAAGGTACAACCGGACGAATAACTAAATTTTTTAGCTCTTCTTGAGTGGTTGGTATTTTTTCAAAAATATCGAAGTCTGCAATTATTTTAACTTGTATTATTTTTTCTTGGATTAGATGTACTACTGCCAAATATGCCAGTCGATCTATCTCATCAATTTGTGCGTAACACCCAAGGACTATATTATTTATGAAGTTTTCATTCCTTCGAATTATAAAGGTTTTTTCTTCGGGTATAAATTTTATAGGAGATTCATAAGGTGGTGGCGGAGTTTTTTCATTGGATAAATCGTAAGTTATTTTTATGAGTGTGAGAATGATTATGCCAGAAGTTGCCAGGGCGAAGAGCAGCCATTTGACGCTGATTAGGTCGCTGACATTTACAAACATTGTAACTATGCCTGAAAGAAATCCAATGAATCCTATTGCGACGGAAAGGCCTGATATGCTGAAAAAACCACTCAATATCTTTTCTTTCATTTTTGTATGCTCAAATCCTTGGCTTAAATCCCACAAAGTTGGTGCCACGAGCAATGAGGCGATTTGTAGGTAGCTTACCAAAAAGCCTACTTACGCGCTGGCACTACTCTGCCAAGATGACCGGCTTGCTAAGCCCTTGACGAACAAGATTGAGGATATATAGGGTTTGAAGACTGCTGAAATCACTGGTTGGGATCAGAGGCTTTCGCGCCAGTGTCATCACAAATTTTGAGTTTATAAGAAAACGCTCTATCGCAGTTTTCTTCTGGCCAATAGTCTCACCAAATTCGACATGCCCAATAAGTTCTTTGTCGATAATGAGTGGGGAGAGTGTAGCGAAGAATTTTCTCTGAAAAGCGTTGATTTCGCAGGTCCCTGCCGACGCGTTTAACTCCACTGACATTCCCGCGATTTGTAGTGTGTCAGGGTTGAGGTTGGCGAAGAATTCTTCGAAGCTTTCGCGGATCTTTGTAAATCTCCTCTGATAGCCAGCAAAATCGCTCACCGCCTCGTGTATATCGTCATACAATTCCATCGCTATATTCCTTGTGTTCGTTGCCGAGTGAGCGAGAGGCTATCACTTCGAGGCGGCAGTTTCAGCTCTGATCTGACGCCATCGATTTCATCACAAACCCTCTCCCCGTGCAGGTTAGGCAATCCTCTCTTTGTCCGAAGTGATCAAGGCAGCTCGGGCAGGTGCAAAATTTAGCGAGTTCGATGAATGGACGTAAACGTTCAAAGGCTTGAATGTCACGACGTTCCAGGGCGACCTGTGCCATATCGATTAGAGTTAGATACGTCTTTGGTTCTGGCAGTAGTTCGTAGGTTTTCCCATTTATAACGCGTGCTGTCTCTATCAACCTGTACCGCTGACCGTTCGGCATCGTCAGCGAGAGGCCGGCGATGCTGCCTTTTTCCCCTGCCATGCTCAGGGCCAAATCTGCACCGTTTGCGTTGGAACACACCTTCCCGTCATAGGTGTGGGGCGACCCCGTAGGCTCGTCCGTAATTTCATTGAAGATTGAGCGGTTGATGGTGCCCAGCATTTCATTCGTTCCGACATTCACAACGTCATAATTCGAAGATCCTCGGGAGCAATCAGGGGGGCTTTGAAGTTCCTCTACGGCGTGCCAGTACGCCGAATCGGCCATCTCCTTCATATCGAACTGCTGAACCTGATCTATTAAACCCTCGCTAGCCAACGCTGCGACCATAGCGTTTAGCGTCTCCCGGTGCGCCTCTGGGTTCTGCATTCGGAAGTCCTGGTCGTTAAGGATCGAGCGCCACTGCTGAAGTCTGAACGCCTTAGTCTGGTCGACATTCATGGGTTTCAATCATTTTACGAGTGCTGGTTCTTTGTACAGTAATCGAGCTTCGAAGAGGACTCTAGCGCTGGGCGACGAGCTGCCTAAAATTCGGGGAAATGGCGTGCCACAAAGTGCCCTCTGCGAGGCCTGTTCTACTTTGGCGCGCGCTGTCGTCCCCCCACCTCGCCTGCGGGCTAAATGGGTCTTTTTTTCCGCAGTCCTGCACCTAGCCAAGCGCCCCCACAGCCGGGTGCTGTAGTAGTGGCGTCGAAGGTCAAAAAGCCTGCGGATCCCTGCAAAGGGGGGCCGTCTGATAGGGCGGATCTGGCAGAGCGGGAGGCGGGTAGACAAAACCATGCGATGCGTGTTTTCCAGGAACGCCATCGGAAAGAAGTAATGTGGTAATTCGAATATCGTAACTCCGGTGAAAGCCCCGGAATCATTGGCTTTGCTGGCTTACTTCTGAAAGTAATTTTGAGTAATGAAAAAGGTAATGTGGCGCTAAGTGACTGATCTATAAGGGAGGTACAAAACGGAATGCATACTTTTTGGTGTTCTTAGTGGTGGACGTTTTGATTTCATCCAGGGTATTGAATGCCTTTAGCGTGTTGCTCGCAGCCAGCGCTGCCGTGGTCGCAGTGGTGCGAGCGATATAAAGAACAGGGTCACTTCCACCTGGCTTGGGAGGAGTGTCTTTCAGGGCAACGGAATTGGCTGTCATGACACCCATGGCGGAATAGAAAATATCATTTTGTAGGGTGCTGTACGGCTCAGTGCCCACCCTGCATCCGTCGCGCTATCAGGTAAACGCCCAGCCCGACCAGTGCGGTGACCGCGCCGATATACCCGGTGCTCGTCCACCCCAACCCAGACGTAATCGCCATCCCACCCAACCACGGCCCCAGTGCATTCGCCAGGTTGAACGCCGCATGGTTGGACGCCGCCGCCAGGCTCGGGGCTTCGTGCGCGATGTCCATCAGGCGGATTTGCAGCGGCGCAGCCAGGGCCACCATGGTGCCGATGAGGCCCATGCTCAGCAGGACGCCCCATAGCGAGGACGCCGCGAAGGGGAAGAACAGCAGCACGGCCATCGACCAAACCAATATCAAACCCACCGCCCGAAACTGCATGCGGTCGAACAGCTTGCCGCCGGCGATGTTGCCGATGATGCCGCCCACGCCAAATGCGGCGAGGCCGAAGGGGATCCACTGCGGCGATACTTTGGTCACTTCGAGCATGGTTGGCGCCAGGTAGCTGAATACGCAGAACATCCCGGCAAAACCAATGGCGCCAATGGACAAGGCCATCCACACCTGGGGTTTGGTAAACGCGCGCAATTCTTTGCGCGGGTCGCTGCGTTGTTCGTCGTGGCGGTGGGGGACGAATTGCCAGACCAGCGCGATGGTGCATAGGGCGATCACGCTGACCAGCGCGAACGCGGAGCGCCAGCCCAGGTGTTGGCCGAGAAAGGTGGCGATGGGGTTGCCCAGCAGCATGGCGAGGGTCAGGCCCATCATTACGCGGGCGACTGCGCCGGCGCGTTTGTCGTTGGGCACCATGCTTGAAGCCACCACGGCGGCAATGCCGAAGTAGGCGCCGTGGGGCAGGCCGCTGATAAAGCGGAAGGCGATCAGTGAGCCGAAGGACGGGGTGAAGGCGGTGGCGAGGTTGCCCAGGGCGTACAGGGCCATCAGTAACAGCAACATGTGTTTGCGCAGCAATTTGGCGCCGAGGATGGCGAGGAGTGGCGCGCCGACCATCACGCCGAGGGCGTAGGCGCTGATGGCGTGGCCGACTTGCGGTTCGCTGAGGTTCAGGTTGTGGGCGATGTCCGGCATCAGGCCCATGATCGCGAATTCGCCAGTACCGATAGCGAAAGCGCCCACGGCCATGGCAGCTTCCATTTTGGCGGCACTGCGCGCGGGCAGCACGTGCCCGTGTGTTTGCTGGATAGTCATGGGTAACTCTGTTTGGATGGATCGCACGAAGGACAGCCGCCGATGCTACGCAAGCAGCGACAAAGGTGTCTAGAACAGCCTTTTGTGTGAGAGTTCCTGCCCTGTGACCCCACGTCGCGCCTGCCAAGCTTGACACCGGTGAGTTAAAACCCTCGATTTAGAGCTGTCAATTGGCCAAACGGCGCATAAACGCTGTTTGCCGTGATATTCTGCGCGCCGTCCTGGTCTAGCCTTTCCTGGGTACGTACATCCGTATACGTCCCAGCGATTGGGTGTCGCCCAGGTAGCTGAAGCCAATAATGATAAGAAGTCAGCGCAGAAGGGACTAAAAGTAAGGTCGATACGTCGGTCTTGTGTGCTCACCCTGCGACCTTGAAGACTCAGGGGCGGTAGGGCGGATGGCGTTTTATCATAGGTGCTACTGATGTTTAAAAAAGTAAACACTGCCCTGCTGGGGCTGGCTTTGTCGATGGGGATCACGTCCGTTCACGCGGAAGAGGCAAAGAAAGTCGATGTGCTGCTGGTCGGCGGCGGCATCATGAGTGCGACCCTGGGTGTATGGCTCAATGAGCTGGAGCCGGGCTGGTCGATGGAAATGGTCGAGCGCCTTGATGGCGTTGCCGAAGAAAGCTCCAACGGCTGGAACAACGCCGGTACCGGTCACTCGGCCCTGGCTGAGCTGAACTACACCCCGGAAGACAGCAGCGGCGTCGTTCAGATCCCGAAAGCGGTCGAGATCAACGAAGCGTTCCAGATCTCCCGTCAGTTCTGGTCCTGGCAGGTCCAGCAGGGCGTGCTGAAGAACCCGCGTTCGTTCATCAACTCCACACCGCACATGAGCTTTGTGTGGGGCGATGACAACATCAAGTTCCTGAAAAAACGCTACGAAGCCCTGCAAGCGAGCCCGCTGTTCGCCGGTATGCAGTACTCCGAAGACCCGGCGCAGATCGCCAAGTGGGTTCCGTTGATGATGGAAGGGCGTGACCCGAACCAGAAAATCGCGGCCACCTGGAGCCCGCTGGGTACCGACATGAACTTCGGCGAGATCACCCGCCAGTTCGTCGCCCACCTGCAAACCACGCCGAAGTTTGACTTGAAACTGTCGAGCGAAGTGCAGGACATCACCAAGAACGCCGACGGTTCGTGGCGTGTGAGCTACAAAAACCTGAAAGACGGCACCAAGACTGAAACCGACGCCAAGTTCGTGTTCATCGGCGCCGGCGGCGGTGCACTGCACCTGCTGCAAAAGTCGGGCATTCCTGAAGCCAAGGAATACGCGGGCTTCCCGGTGGGCGGCTCGTTCCTGGTGACCGATAACACGGCCATCGCCGAGCAGCACATGGCCAAGGCCTACGGTAAGGCTTCGGTTGGCGCGCCACCGATGTCGGTTCCGCACTTGGACACCCGCGTGCTGGATGGCAAGCGCGTCATCCTGTTTGGCCCATTCGCGACCTTCTCCACCAAGTTCCTCAAAGAAGGCTCGTACCTGGACCTGCTGACCAGCACCACCACCCACAACATCTGGCCCATGACCAAAGTCGGTATTCGTGAATACCCGCTGGTCGAGTACCTCGCTGGTCAACTGATGCTGTCGGATGACGACCGCTTCAAGGCGCTGCAAGAGTACTTCCCGAACGCCAAGCAATCCGACTGGCGCCTGTGGCAGGCCGGCCAGCGCGTGCAGATCATCAAGCGTGACGAAGAGCTGGGCGGCGTCCTGAAACTCGGAACCGAAGTGGTCAGCTCTGCCGACAACACCATCGCGGGCCTGTTGGGCGCATCGCCAGGCGCGTCGACCGCGGCTCCGATCATGCTGACCGTGCTGCAGAAAGTGTTCAAGGACAAGGTTGCGACCCCTGAGTGGCAGGCCAAACTGCACCAGATCGTACCGAGCTACGGCACCAAGCTGAACGACAGCCCAGAAGCGGTTGCCAAGGAATGGGCCTACACCGCCGGTGTCCTGCAACTGCCTACACCGCCTGTGATTCCGCAAGCGGCTGCTCCAAAGGCGACCGAGGCTGCCAAGCCTGCGGCTGAGCCGAGCAAGCCAGCGTCTGACCTGGCGCTGTAAGTAACGGCTAAGAAAAAGCCCGCTGAACCGGTTACGGTCAGCGGGCTTTTTTGTGGTCGGGTGTTTATGGGTGGCGCTGGGTTCGCTCGACCGCAGGCAGTTCAACCGTACGTTCGGCCGCCGCTAACGCTGCCTTTAAACCAGCCTGGTCCAGCGGGATGCAATAAGCAGGCTTGGCTCGCTCAAACCGCCAGCTTTCGTCCAGCCCACCTGCGTCTATGGCATCGAAACCCAGCTCATCGAGCAACGTGATCACGCGTGCCTTGGCCGTCGCGTCATCCGCTGCCACCGGCAGTGCGCGGCGGTCAGGTGCACCGTGAGGGCGGGCATCTTGCGTCAGGTCCGGCGCAAAGATCGCATTGAACACTTTCACTACATGTGAGTGCGGCAAATGGTCAGCAAGCAGCCGGCTGGTGGTGGTTTCAAAACGGTCCAGTTCCGGGATATGCCCGTCGCGGTCGGGATAGTAATTGTTGGCGTCCATCACCGTTTTACCCTCTAACCACTGCGCAGGTACGCTGCGGTAATGTTCCAGGGGAATCGCCACGAGTACCACATCGCCAAATTGTGCGGCATCGTCTGCACTGCCCACTTTTACGCCAAGTATGCCGCTCAGCACACTGCTCATGGTTTGTGGGCCACGGGAATTGCTCAACATCACTTCGTGCCCGGCCGCCAGTGCCAACTGCGCCAGGGCACGCCCGATAAAACCTGCTCCAATCACGCCAATCTTCATGTGCTTGCTCCAGTGAAGGTATGAAGTGGCTAAATGGGTGTTTTACGAAGGCGCTGTGCCGCACAACGTGCAGGTAAGCAGCCGCTTGCAGATCAACGAAAGCAGGGCGTTGATGTCGGCCGCCCTGGATGGTTTCGGCATTGTGCTCGGTCCGGAAGGCTTCCTGCGTACGGCGTTAGCGAGGGGCGACTTGGTGCGGGTGCTGCCGGACTTTGACGCGCCCAGCCGGGCCATGCATTTGGTCTACACCGCGAATCGGCAACGTACTGCTAAGTTGCGAGGTTTTGTCGAGGCTGTGCTGGGGCGTTTTGGCCCGACTTGAGGGGGGTAAATGCGCACTGTGCCTTTCGTCTGCGCTGATAAGCGCAACGTCCTCAGGTTCAGCAACCTGACAGACACTACCTGTTAAAAAATACCCATGGCCGATCAGGAGAGCGGCTGGCAAAGGGGGCATTTTCAATTTTGCAGGTGTTTGGGCGTCAGCGCCCGAGGGGTATATATGTTGCTACGTTATGCCGCATTGGCGGCCATGGTTGTCGCCGCATCCGGGTGTGTGCAAGAGCGCGTGGTGCATGAGCGCAGGCCGGTTCAACGTGAGTATGTGGAAGTCGTTGCGCCGCAACCGCCGCCGGTGCAGGTGGTCGAGGTCGAACCGCCCGTGCGCTACGGCTATGTATGGTCACGGGGTTACTGGCGCTGGGAAGGTGGGCGCTACGTCGCGGTACATGGTCATTGGGAGCCGGTACGCGAGGGTTACCGCTATGTGCATCCACACTGGGTGCAACGTAATGATGGGTATCACTGGCAGGGCGGTGGTTGGGTTCGCTGAGCCTTGGCTGGATCGGCGTCCTGGTGCCTGGCAGCCGAACCTCGCGCAACAGCGCCGAGCTTAGTTGTTCGGTGCCCGGCTCTTTATAGCGTTCGCTTTGACCTGAGTGCCGCTGCAACGGCACTCAGGTCAGTCGCTTCATGCCGGCCGCCGTCGCAGCCTTCAGGTCAAAGGTGGCGGTATATTCGCAGCCAGCGGCATGGGCACAGCGTTCTATCAGGCAGTCCGCAAAATCGGCCTTGCTCGCCGTGAAACGTCGCAGGGCCTGCCAGATGATCTCAGCGTGCTCAATGGTCAACTCACGGGTGCGCAACAGCGTTTCCAGAACAGTTACCACATCACTCTTGGCTGACGGGTAACAACTTTGTAAAACCCACACCAGTTCCACCACGGACACCAAACTGACAAAACCTGGTGAAAAGGTGGTGAGCGATTAGATCAGCTCGGATGCCTTGGGCGATTGGACGGGATCATTCTGGGTGACGTAGCGCACCAGCTCATTGGTATCCAGCGCGATCATCCAGCTTTCGCTCCTTGTGCCGCGATGGCGCGGTTCATTTCATCCAGTGAGACGGCGTTGGCGGGTTTTCGGATCAGGCCTTTGAGGTCGTGTACGGTGTTGCTCGCTGCCATGATGGAAAATTTACCGTCCTCCATTTCAACGAATTCAACGCGGTCTCCTGTTTCCAGACCCAAGGCGGTTCTGACCTGAAAGGGAATGGTGATTTGCCCTTTCGAAGTAAGTGTGGCGGTGGCCATGTTGAAGATCTCCATCGTGATGCTCCTCACCTTAGGGTAAGGATCGATGGTGGACAAGATCCGTTGGTCCATAGGTTGCTCCCTGGTGTGTGTGAGTCGGGACACGTAAAAACCTTAGCCCGACTCACGCCACCTGCACGCTCCAAAAAGCCCTTAAAGCGCTACAACTTATGACTGAAACCGGCGGTTTACTGCGCCACGCGATAGCACGGCACATACGCCGCACCGCCTGGTAGCTTCATACGGTGTTGGGCTACAAACGCCTTCAACAATTCGTCCAGCGGTTTCATGATGGCCGGGTCGCCATGGATCTCATAAGGGCCGTTCTGCTCGATCAGACGGATGCCCTTGTCTTTCACGTTACCCGCCACGATTCCCGAGAAAGCACGGCGCAAATTGGCGGCGAGTTCGTGGGGTGGCAGCGAATGGCTCAATTGAAGGCTTGCCATGTTTTCGTGGGTCGGGTCGAACGGGCGCTGGAAGCCCTCATCGATTTTCAGCAGCCAGTTGAAGTGGAAGGCGTCGTTACGTTCGCGACGGAACTGCTTCACCGCCTTGAGGCCAATGGTCATCTGGCGGGCCACTTCGGCCGGGTCGTCGATGATGATCTGGTAGTGCGCCTGGGCGGCCTCGCCCAGGGTGGCGCCGACAAATGCGTGCAGTTGTTGCAGGTACGGGGCCGCGTCTTTTGGCCCGGTGAGGATGACCGGGAACGGCAGGTCGCGGTTGTCCGGGTGCATCAGGATGCCCAGCAGGTACAGGAACTCTTCGGCCGTGCCGGCGCCGCCCGGGAAGATGATGATGCCGTGGCCTACACGGACGAAGGCTTCCAGGCGCTTTTCGATATCCGGCAGGATCACCAGCTCATTGACGATCGGGTTCGGCGCTTCGGCGGCGATGATGCCCGGCTCGGTCAGCCCCAGATAGCGCCCACCGGTGATGCGTTGCTTGGCATGGGCAATGGTCGCGCCTTTCATCGGGCCTTTCATCACGCCAGGGCCGCAGCCGGTGCACACGTCGAGACTGCGCAGGCCCAGCTCGTGGCCGACCTTCTTGGTGTATTTGTATTCTTCGGTATTGATCGAGTGCCCGCCCCAGCACACTACAATCTTCGGCTCGACACCCGGGCGCAGCGTACGGGCGTTGCGCAGCAGGTGGAATACGTAATCGGTGATGCCCTGGGAATTGCTCAGGTCGATGCGCTGGCTGTCCAGTTCATTCTCGGTATAGACGATGTCACGCAGGGCGCTGAACAGCATTTCGCGGGTGCTGGCGATCATTTCGCCATCGACGAATGCGTCGGCAGGGGCATTCAGCAATTCCAGGCGAACACCGCGGTCCTGCTGGTGGATACGAACCTCAAAATCCTTGTAGGCGTCGAGAATGGTCTTGGCGTTGTCGATGTGCGCGCCAGTGTTGAGGATAGCCAGGGCACACTGTCGGAACAGGGTGTAGATGCTACCGGAACCGGCTTCGCTCAGTTGCTGCACTTCACGTTGGGACAGGGTTTCGAGGCTGCCCTTGGGGCTGACGGAAGCATTGATGACTTGACGTTGGGGCATTCTTAATCCTTGAAAGCACAGCCACCGCACCCGCACAGGGCCGCGATGGCTTGAGAATGGTGGGCGCCGAATTCGAACGCACGAGACGGATGTTTACCTCAGGCGCGAGGCCAAGCGCAAACACCGTCCAGCACCATAATGCCGCAGAACTTACTGAATCAGCTTCCAGTTTTTGTAGAAAACCCGACGCAGGGTAAAGACCATCCCGGCAAATCCAGCGATTACCGCATTGAGAACCAAGGGCAGCGGGGTCGGCCGCAGAATATCGATAAGCAGGCAGTAACGCTTTGCATCGTTTTTGTTGAAAGACGCATGCATTACCGTGTCATCGAGGGCGCGTCATACAAGCCATTACGCAGTAAATCGTAAAGGCCGCAGATCACTACCAGGCCGAGAAATACCAGGGTGGTCTCGGGGAAAATATCAATAATCAGCAGCACGCCGAATACCCAGGCGACCGATACTGCCTTTTTACGCAAAGCAGGCTTGTTCATCTAACTCAGATCCAGCACGACGCCATTCGACAGGTCCGGATCCGTGGCCGCGAGTGGTGGGTGTTTGACACATATCGAAACAGCTGCGTCATGATAAGGCGTTCGGCGTCTGTTGGCGTTTTAAATAGTGCGAAATTGTTAAGGCTCTACACAGTTTTTAACCCTGGCTGCACTGTGTGGATTGGATTTTGTAAACGGAAGATTTGCGACTATCGTGACGCTTCGGTTTTTCGGACGTCATAGACCGGTACGATTGAAGTTGAATGGCCACCACTGGCCTTCGGCACCTTGGAAGAGGCAGAAATTTTATGATCATCAAACCGCGGGTTCGTGGCTTTATCTGTGTGACCGCTCACCCTGTAGGCTGTGAAGCGAACGTCAAGGAACAGATTGACTACGTCACTGAGCACGGCGCCATCGAAGGCGGCCCGAAGAAGGTGCTGGTTCTCGGCGCATCCACCGGCTATGGCCTGGCCGCGCGTATCAGTGCTGCGTTTGGCTGCGGCGCCGACACCCTGGGCGTGTTTTTTGAAAAAGAAGGCGAAGAAGGCAAGCTGAGCTCCGCTGGCTGGTACAACAGTGCCGCGTTTGAGAAGTTCGCTGTCGAAAAAGGCCTGTACGCCAAGAGCATCAACGGCGACGCGTTCTCCAACGAGATCAAGCGCCTGACCATCGAAACCATCAAGAAAGACCTCGGTAAGATCGACCTGGTCGTCTACAGCCTGGCCGCGCCACGCCGTACCGACCCGCAAGGCGTGGTGCACACTTCCACCCTCAAGCCGATTGGCAAGGCCGTGACCCTGCGCGGTATCAACACCGACAAGGGCGTCGTGGTCGACACCACCCTGGAGCCTGCGACCCAGGAAGAAATCGACGGCACCGTCAAAGTGATGGGTGGCGAAGACTGGCAGCTGTGGATCGACGCCCTGCGTGACGCCGACGTCCTTGCCGAAGGCGCCAAGACCACCGCGTTCACCTACCTCGGCGAGAAGCTGACCCAGGATATCTACTGGAACGGCTCCATCGGCGAAGCCAAGAAAGACCTGGATAAAAAAGTCCTGACCCTGCGCGACAACCTTGCGGCACTCAAGGGCGACGCCCGTGTGTCGGTGCTCAAGGCTGTGGTGACCCAGGCCAGCTCGGCAATCCCGATCATGCCGCTGTACCTGTCGTTACTGTTCAAAGTGATGAAAGAGCAGGGCACCCACGAAGGTTGCATCGAACAAGTATACGGTCTGTTCAAGGACAGCCTGTACGGCAGCCAGCCGAAACTCGACGCAGACGGCCGCCTGCGTGCCGACCTTGCCGAGCTCGAACCTAAAGTCCAGGACGCCGTCGCTGCACTGTGGAACCAGGTCACCGACGACAACGTTAACGAGATCAGCGATTTTGCCGGCTACAAGGCTGAATTCCTGCGCTTGTTCGGCTTTGAAATCGACGGTGTGGACTACGACGCTGACGTCAATCCGACCGTGAAGATCAACGGTCTCATCTCAGCATAAGACGGCTTAGACAGTAGCCTCGATAACCCTGTTATGAGGCTGCTGTTTGTAAGCGCACAGAGCGTCAGCCTTGGCGAAAGGCTGACGCCAGCCGCTCTTGGGCATGGGTGAAACCAGAGCGCTTGATACCGACCACTTCTCTCTCCCAAAGTGGATTGAGTGGCACGTGATAGCCACTGTCCTTGGCCGTTTTTATCAGTTCCGCCATTTTTTTGCTGTGCGCGACCCGTGAAATTATCAGAGCTGTCCTACGCTTGTTTACGTGCGGCGTGGTTTCGCTGGCATGCGAGACTGGCGCATCACACTCAGGGGAGGGACGTATGACAATTCGCGCAGTGGTTTTTGATTTCGGCGGTGTCCTGTTCGATTGGAGCCCGCAGCACCTGTACCGCAAGCTGATTGCCGACGATCACGAACGGCAGTGGTTTCTTGAGCACATTTGCACCCAGGCCTGGAACACCGAGCAAGATGCCGGTCGCACACTGGCTGAAGGCACCCGCAGCCTGATCGAGCAGTACCCGGATCATGAGCGTCTGATCCAAGCCTATTACGACCGTTGGCACGAGATGCTGCGCGGCCCGCTACCGGAAGGCGTGGCGATCCTCAAGGCGTTGCACCATGTTGATATGCCGCTGTTCGGACTCACCAATTGGTCCGCCGAGACGTTCCCCTATGCACGGGCCAATTACCCGTTCCTGCAGTACTTTCGCAACATTGTGGTGTCCGGCGAACTGAAGATGATCAAGCCTGACGCAGCGATCTACCATGCCAGCCTCAGCCAGGTACGGGCCCACCTGCCGAATATCCAGCCGGCTGAAGTGGTGTTTATCGATGATGTCGCCGGCAATATCGACGCGGCCGTCGCCCTCGGTTGGCAAGGTATCCACCACGTATCGGCTGAGCGCACTGCCGCGCGATTGCGTGAGTTGGGCGTGGGCTTCTAGCGTGCCCACTTTTCCATAGCGAAATCGACGAAGGCGCGTAACTTGGGCAAGCGATAACGGTCCTGACCGTAGAGCAGGTGCATCGGGCGGCTGGGCAGTCGATAAGTGGTTAACAAGGCCACCAGCTTGCCACTCTCCAGATCCGGCTGCACCAGTGCATCGGCCAGCATGATGATGCCCATGCCGTTGACAGCCGCCTGGCGCAAGCCTTGCGAGCTGTTGATGGTCAACGAGCCGGACACCGGAACCTCCACCTCGACGCCATCGCCGGTCATGCGCCACAGTTTGTCGGTGTCGCGCCAGTTGTCACTTGCCGGGTAGGCGAACGCCAGGCAGTCGTGCTGGCGAAGGTCATCGGGCGTCTGCGGCGTGCCACGTCTCGCCAGGTAGGCCGGTGACGCGCAGAGCGTGAGGGTGTAGGCCTGCATCGGCCTGGCGATCAGGCTGGAGGTTTCCAGTTCGCCAAGTCGGATCGCGACATCGAAGCCGCTGTCGACCAGGTCCATCCGCTCATTGCTCAGCACCACGTACAGGTTGATCAGCGGGTAGCGTCGGGAAAATTCGCTCAAGGCCGGTGTAAGTTGTTCGGTACCGAACACGGGTGGGGCGGTGATGCGCAGGGTGCCTTTGGGGATGTCGCTGTTGGCTTGCTCGGCGAGCTGCTCGGAGTCGGCCACCAGCCCCAACACTTCCAGACAGCGCTGATAATACTGCCCGCCAAATTCCGTAAGGCTTTGTTTGCGCGTGGTGCGCTTGAGCAGGCTGACGCCCAGTCGCTGTTCCAGGGCTCGCAGGTGGTTGCCGACCATGGTGGTCGACATGCTGCAGGCCTGAGCCGCTGCGGTCATGCTGCCGGTCTCGACCACCTTAACGTACACCGACATCGCCTGGAACAGGTCCATTATCAAGCCTTGATTTAAAGTCATTGCACGAATGCACAGTTTATCCAGCTCAGGTGGCTAACGATACTGCAGCCATCACAACGAAGTACTGGAGCCCGCACCATGACCGCCGCCTGCCTGATGACCACTTACCAACCCTTGGCCCTGAGTTTTACCCGTGGCCTGGGCACACGCTTGTGGGACCAGCAGGGCCGCGAATACCTCGATGCGGTGGCCGGAGTGGCGGTGACCAATGTCGGCCACTCGCACCCCAGGCTGGTGACGGCGATCAGCGAACAAGCGGGTTTGCTGTTGCATACATCCAACCTCTACAGCATTGGCTGGCAACAGAAGCTGGCCCAGCGCCTCACCCAGTTGTCTGGCCTGGACCGTGCCTTTTTCAACAATTCCGGGGCCGAGGCCAACGAAACAGCGCTGAAGTTGGCGCGGCTGCATGGCTGGAAAAAAGGCATCGAAGCGCCGTTGGTGGTGGTGATGGAAAATGCCTTTCATGGCCGTACGCTGGGCACGATGGCCGCCAGCGATGGGCCATCGGTGCGCTTGGGCTTCCAGCGTTTGCCGGGGGACTTTCTCAAGGTGAGCTTTGGTGATATCGCCGCGATCGAGGCGGTCACAAAAGCGTTTGGCACGCGCATCGCGGCGGTCCTGCTGGAGCCGATCCAGGGCGAAAGTGGCGTACTGCCGCCGCCGCCTGGCTACCTCAAAGCCCTGCGCGATCACTGCACACGCCACGGCTGGCTGATGATGCTGGATGAGATCCAGACCGGCATCGGCCGCACGGGCACCTGGTTTGCCTTCCAGCATGAAGGCATTTTCCCGGACGTGATGACCCTGGCCAAAGGTCTCGGCAATGGCGTACCCATCGGCGCCTGCCTGGCACGGTCCGCCGTGGCGCAATTGTTTACACCGGGCAGTCACGGCAGCACCTTCGGCGGCAACCCATTGGCGTGTCGGGTGGGTTGCACGGTGCTGGACATTATCGAGGAGCAAGGCTTGCTGCAGAACGCGGCGCAGCAGGGTGAGCGCTTGCTCGCGCGGTTGCGGGTGGAGTTGAGTGAGCACTCGCACGTGCTGGCGATTCGCGGGCTGGGTTTGATGATCGGTATAGAGCTGGCCAGTCCTTACCGCGACCTGGCTCTGCGTGCGGCCCAGGAACACGGCCTGCTGATCAACGTGACGCGGGGCAAGGTCATTCGCCTGCTGCCGCCGCTGACCCTGGATGCCAAGGAAGTCGAGATGATCGTGCGCGCCATCACCCGGTTACTGGGTCAGGCCCATTGAGCCATTCCTGGTTCATGGTTTCAGTATCTCCCAGGTACTCCAACAACCACGCCATGGCCGGGGACAGTTTGCTCTGCGCCCAAGCCACACACGACGGGCTGGCCGGAAACGGCCGGCTCAATTGCAGCGCCACCAACTCGCCCCGTTCGATCCACGGCAGCACTTGATGCGCCGGCGCCATGCCAACGCACAGGCCATCGCGCAGGCAATCGATCGCCGAGGCCCAGTTCGGCACCACCAGACGCCGCTGGTTATCCAGGGTCCACGTGTCGCGCTTGGGCAGGTTGCGTGAGGTGTCGGTCATGCACAGCGAGGCGAAGGGGCGCAGCTGGTCGTCACTCAGCAACCCTTCGACGCTCGCCAACGGGTGCCGCGCGCTGACCACGCACAGCCAGTTCAACAAGCCCATGTCGCGGAAAGTGAAGTGACTGGCCACTGGCACTGCACTGGTGGCACCGATCACGATGTCAGTGCGCTCATCCGCCAGGGCATCCCACACACCGTTGTACACCTCGTATTCCAGCAGCAATTCCACCTCGGGAAACTGCCGATAGAAATCCAATACCAACTGTCGGCAACGCTGGGGTTTGACGATGGAATCCACCGCCACCTTCAGTTGGCCGCTCCAGCCGTTGGCCACCTGCTGGCACAGCCGCCGCGTGCCGAGCATTTTTTTCATCACGCTCCGGGCCTCGTCTATAAATAAACGGCCGGCAGGTGTCAGTTCTACATCCCGATGGCGTCGCACGAACAGTGGCACCGCCAGCCACTCCTCGAGCTGACGCACGGTGTAGCTGATGGCCGACGGCACCCGGTGTAACTCCTGGGCCGCGGCGCTGAAGCTGCCATGGCGCGCCACGGCATCCACAACATCCAGGGAGTATTCGGACCACATAGCGGCTGCCTTCAAATTTATTGATAAGAATGTCCAATTATTATCGCTTCACACAGAAACTGTCAGCTTCATAATGGGTGCCAGTCAGCAAATAGTTTGATGGCAAGATTAACAAGGCTTCAATGAAAAATTCTTTTGGTTTCATTTGGTATCTGGCGGGGCTGAGCATGCTCGGTTATCTCGCCATGGACATGTATTTGCCAGCGTTCGGCGCGATGGGCGAGCAGTTGCAGATTGGCGCCGGTGCAGTGGGCGCCAGCTTGAGTATTTTCCTCGCCGGCTTTGCGGTGGGGCAGTTGCTGTGGGGGCCGCTGTCGGACCGGTTGGGGCGCAAGCCGATCCTGCTCGCAGGCCTGAGCCTGTTTGTGCTGGGCTGCGCAGGCATGTTCTGGGTCGAGACGGCGCCGCAACTGCTGGCGCTGCGCTTTATGCAGGCGATTGGCGTGTGTGCCGCCGCGGTGAGTTGGCAGGCCCTGGTGATCGACCGTTACCCGGCCGACAAGGCTCACCGCGTGTTCGCCAGCATCATGCCGCTGATGTCGCTGTCACCGGCGTTGGCGCCGCTGTTGGGCGCAATGGTTTTGAATCATTTTGGCTGGCAGGCGATCTTCGGCGTATTGCTGGGGGTGTCGTTGTTGTTGCTGTTGCCGACATTGTTCCTGCGCACCGTGCCGAAAGGTCAGGCAGAGAAGAGCGAGCCTTCGCGCCTCGGCTACGGGCAGTTGCTGACTTCTCGCGTGTTTACCGGCAACGTCATGATCTTCGCCGCGTGCTCGGCCAGCTTCTTCGCCTGGCTGACGGCTTCGCCTTTCATCCTTGGCGACATGGGCTACAGCCCGAATGACATCGGCCTGAGCTATCTGCTGCCCACATTAGCGTTTCTGGTGGGTGGCTACAGTTGCCGCAGCGCGCTGCAGCATTTTCAGGGCAAGACGCTATTGCCATGGTTGCTGCTGGCGTATTGCATCAGCATGGTGGCGCTGTACCTGGTTGCCACCTTGACTGTGCCGACGCTGACCACCTTGCTGATGCCGTTCTGCTTGATGGCCCTGGTCAACGGTGCCAGTTACCCCATCGTGGTGGCGAATGCGCTGATGCCGTTTGCGGAAAATTCCGGCAAAGCCGCGGCACTGCAAAACACCCTGCAACTGGGTCTGTGCTTTCTCGGCAGCTTGATCGTGTCATCGATGATCGACCAGCCGCTCCTGATTACCGCCATCGTGATGCTGGCAACCGCGCCGCTGGCGGTGCTGGGGTACTGGTTGGCGCGGCCCAAAAAGGGTAATTCGGCACTGGCACAAGCCTGAAGTGACAGTCGGATCCCACACTTGATCGGATTGCTTCAGGTATTAAAAGGTGATTTCCAGATTCACCGTCGGCGTCGATGTGCGGCTACCCCGGCCGCCGTCCACGCCGAACTTGTTATGCCAGTACTCGTAACCCACCCCGAGATACAGGTTTGGCTTCACATTCTTACCCGGTCGCACCGCCACCATCAGCGCCGTGCGCATCAGGGCTTCGGGCGCGGTGTCGCGGCCGTGGTAGTCCTCACCTTTTTCCCCGACATAATTGATAAAACCCTGGAATTTCGCCGCGTGATTGGCGATCTCGAACGGTCGCATCCAGGTCAGGTTGAGCATGTAGGTATCGTCGAAGGTGTGGTTCGACTCCTGCGCACCGGGGATGCCGGTGTGGTTCCTCTCCTTGTAGTACATCAGGCTCAGGTCCAGCACACCGACGGTGTTGAACTTCAAGGTGGGGCCGATCACCAGCGCGCGTTTTTTTGCTGAAGCGAAGTTGTTGTTGCGGTTGGCATCGAAGCCCAACGTCAGCGCGTAATCCTTGACCAGGCCGGTACCCAGCGGCACATCGAATACCCGCGATGCGTACAGCTGGTGGCGGTACACCGCGTACACCTCACTCCCCCCATGATCAGTGCCCTTGCGCGGGTCGCGGCTGTCGGACAGGAACACATCGAGGTTGAGGAAATTGCTGCCGTATCGGTAGCCGCTGGCGTGGGTGAAGCTGTAGATGCGCTTGCTGAATTCGTTGGGGTTATTCGGATTGGTGAACTGCTGGCCGTAGCGAAACCCTACGCTGTTGTTCATCCATTCCACCGCGACGGCCTCCCCGCCGCCGAGCAGGGTGAGTGCAACGGTGGCGCCCTGTAATGCCTTTTTCATTGTCCTGGGTCCTTTGGCGTTCTGGCTCATCACGGCCGAATTGTTTTTGTAACGCCGGCGGAGGGTAACTTGTTCGGGTGATTGTATACAACTCTATGGACATCCAGTCCGGACATTGCATACAGTGACCGCACAACAAAAACAGAGAACCCCTCACCATGACTAACCCGAAGGCGTCACCGCAGCGGCCAGAAGATGAGAATCTCGGCGTCGCCGCTAACATGGCTTACGGCCTGCAACATGTACTCACCATGTACGGCGGCATCGTCGCGGTACCGTTGATCGTCGGCCAGGCGGCCGGGTTGTCGCCGGCGGATATCGGCTTGTTGATTGCCGCATCGTTGTTTGCCGGTGGCCTGGCCACGCTGTTGCAGACCTTGGGCCTGCCGTTATTTGGGTGTCAGTTGCCGCTGGTGCAGGGCGTGTCGTTTGCTGGCGTGGCGACCATGGTGGCGATTGTCGGCAGTGATGGCGCCGGCGGGATACCGGCGATTCTCGGGGCGGTGATGGCCGCGTCGCTTATCGGGTTGCTGATAACCCCGGTGTTCTCTCGGATTACCAAGTTTTTCCCGCCGTTGGTCACGGGCATTGTGATCACCACCATCGGCCTGACCCTGATGCCGGTCGCGGCGCGCTGGGCCATGGGCGGCAACAGTCGCGCTGCGGATTTCGGCAGCATGCCCAATATCGGCCTGGCGGCATTGACCCTGGTGCTGGTGTTGCTGCTGAGCAAAATCGGCAGCGCTACCATTTCACGTTTGTCGATCCTACTGGCAATGGTGATCGGTACGGTGATCGCGGTGTTCCTCGGCATGGCTGACTTCTCCGGGGTGACCCAGGGGCCGATGTTCGGCTTCCCTGCGCCATTCCATTTCGGCATGCCTACCTTCCATGTGGCCGCGATCATCTCCATGTGCATCGTGGTGATGGTGACCTTGGTCGAGACCTCGGCGGACATCCTGGCGGTGGGTGAGATCATTGACACCAAGGTCGATTCCAAACGCTTGGGCAACGGCCTGCGCGCCGATATGTTGTCGAGTATGTTCGCGCCGATCTTTGGTTCGTTCACCCAGAGCGCCTTCGCCCAGAACGTCGGTCTGGTCGCGGTTACCGGGGTGAAGAGCCGTTTTGTAGTGGCCACGGGCGGGCTGTTTCTGGTGATTCTCGGCTTGTTGCCGTTCATGGGGCGGGTGATTGCGGCGGTGCCGACATCCGTACTGGGCGGGGCGGGGATTGTGTTGTTCGGTACCGTGGCGGCGAGTGGTATCCGCACTTTGTCCAAGGTGGACTACCGCAACAACATGAACCTGATCATTGTTGCCACCTCCATCGGTTTTGGCATGATCCCCATCGCGGCGCCCAGTTTTTACGATCAATTCCCCAGCTGGTTCGCGACCATCTTTCACTCGGGGATCAGTTCGTCGGCGATCATGGCGATCCTGCTGAACCTGGCGTTCAACCACTTCACCGCTGGTAACTCGGACCAGCAGTCGGTGTTTGTGGCAGGCACAGACCGCAGTTTGAGCGCCCGAGATGTGTCATCACTGCGTGAAGGGGACTATTTCAGGGGCGGCAAATTGTTTGATGCCGAGGGTAAGGAGATTCCGTTGGTGGCGGATGTGGCGAGGAAAGCGCCGAAGACAGAAACCACCGAGGTCTGACGCCGAACAGGGGGGCAGTGTGGGAGCTGGCTTGCCTGCGATAGATAGCAAGGGTGAATTCACCGCCGTCATCGCAGAATAGGTATCTACACAAATATTGGTCGATACCCAAATTTGGCTGCGATGCCGCTTTGGCTTTTGATCTGGCTTGTGATTTTGATCTCAGGCGCCCCGTCAACCACGCTGGCCGAACGCAGGCTTGAATCCGTGGGTAACACGGCAGGACGCCGGGTTAGCCGCACTGGGCCAAGGATGGCCCATTGCGGCGGCCCACGGATTCAAGCCTGCGTTCTGGCACACCGAGCCTGGGCGAGGTGCCGAGTGGTGGGGCGAGGACCTTTTGGTTACTTTTGGGTCCTTCCAAAAGTGACCCGCTGTAAGAGCGGAACCCTAGGAGGCCGTTACCGCAGCAATGGATATGTTCCCCGACCAAAAAACTCTAGCGCCTGACACATAGCCTTCGCGAGCAAGCCCGCTCCCACACTGTGATCGATTTACACCTGATAAGGCTCGATCGACTATCAGGTCGCCACGGGAACAAGCTCCCTCGCCACAGGTTTAACACAGTCCTCAAAAATGTGTAGATACCTATGGTCATCGCAGGCAAGCCAGCTCCCACATTGATTTAGCCAGCTTTGAGTTCTTTGTACTGCGCTGAACACACCTCGTCCAAAAACTTCACCACGGTCCCCATGCACGCCTGGCGTTCTTCCACATGGGGCATGTGGCTGGAGTCTTCAAACAGCGCCCAGCGCACATCGGCAATCTCATCCAGGAACGGTTTGACCACCAGCGGCGTGGCCTCGTCATGGCGACCGGAAATGACCAGAGTGGGTACATTGATCGCCGACAGGCGGCCAATGGATTTCCAGTCCTTCAAGCTGCCGATCACGTGGAACTCGGTTGGGCCGCTCATCGCGTGGTACACCGTCGGGTCTGCGTCGACCTGGGCGAACGTGCGCGCCACTTCTTCCGGCCACGGGTTGACCCGGCACACGTGATGGTCATAGAACACTCGCGAGGCGGCGAGGTATTCCGGGTCATGGTAGGTACCGGCGGCTTCATGCTTGAGCAGGGTTTCATGCACGCCTTCGGGCAACAATTTGCGCAGGCGGTTGGCTTCGCTGACCCAGGTGCGCATGCACGTCGGCGAGTTGGCCGGGATGAAGGCACGCAAGCCTTTAGGCTGCAAAATCGCGTGTTCACTGCCAAGCATGCCGCCCCAGGACTGGCCGAGGATCGCGTAGTTATCGCTGATTTGCAGATGATTCAGCAGGTTGTTCAGTTCTTCCAGGAACAGGCCCACGGTCCAGAAAGACGGATTTTTTTCGGGCAGGTGGGTGGAGCGACCGTTGCCCAGTTGGTCGTAATGGATCACGGCGTGGCCGCTGGCGGCGACGTCCTTGAACGCATCAACATAATCATGGGTGCATCCGGGGCCGCCGTGGATAACCACCAGGGGCGTGCGGCCGCTGCAGAGGTCACCTGTGACGCGGAACCAGGTTTGGTAGGCGCCAAACGCCGCATACCCTTCGCGGATTTTTTCGATGAATTCCATTTCGTACCTGCTCTGAAAAAATGATCAGGCACACGATAAAGCGTGGAAGAAGTTTAAGTAACTAGCAAAACAGCTAGGTTTTGCCGAGGGGTCAGTCTTCCAATAGGCGGTAATGGGTGGCGCGCACCACCGCCTGTACGCGATTCTTGGCCCCCAACTTGTGCATTGCCGAGGCCAGATGCAGGGTGACCACCGCCAGTGAACGGCTCAATTGCGTGGCGATTTCAGCGGCGGTCAGGCCGTCGGCGGCCCATTTGAGGCACTCGCGTTCACGTTTGGTCAGGTGGATATGCGGGTAAGTGCGCAGCTCTTTGCTGAACAGCGGGTAGGCCGCTTCCTGCAGGGCGTGGGAAATCAGGCTGAAATCCGACAAGGTCTGCTGCGCATCCTGCAGGACGTTGCCGGCTTTACCGGTACGCAGGCCGGTCAGCGAGGCGAAGCCGCCACGGGGCAGGTGAATGGGCACGCTTACGCCGCAGGTCAGTTGTTGGTCGTGCAGATAGGATGAAACGGGGGCGTGGCAGGGATCGATGATCTTTTGCAGAGGGGTATCGGCCTTGATGTCGTAGGACCAAACAAACGGCGACACCGTGCTCAGGGCCAGGTGTTGCACCGGGTCGATCTGGTAGAACCCTTCGCTGCACCACAAGCTATGCCAGCCCGGCGGGGTATTGCGCAGTTCGAGCACCGAGGGGGTGATCAATGCACCATCCTGGTCGATTGGCACCGGGGTGTAGTCATACACCAGTGCATCGAAACCCAACTGCTGGGCGAGGATGAATGTGTTGTCCATCTGCTCATCCAGGCTCCTGCCCGGCATCAGACGGTGATTTAAGGCAGTCAGCTTGGCCAGCATCCGTTCTGCTCCCGAATTCATTTGAATCTCGACTTGCTGCAAGTAGAATGCCACGCCCCGGCGAAGGACTGCCAGGCCCAAACCTATAAGAAATGCTAGGTTATGGACGCGCGGCATCCTCGGTAGTGTTGGCCTGATAAACGGCCGCTACCTGCCAGGCCGACACAACACAAGGAATGTATGCATGTGGCGTGAAATTGCCCCCGACCAGCAGTACAACGTGCAAGTCGACGGCCATGACCTCGTGGTCTACAGCTTCGGCGAAGGCGATGAGGTGCTGTTGTGCCTCAACGGCGGGCCCGGCCTGCCGTGTGACTACTTGCGCGACGCCCATGGCTGGCTCAAAGACCATAACCTGCGAGTGGTTGCATTCGACCAGCTTGGCACGGGCGCATCAGCCAGACCGACCGACGTTTCGCTGTGGGAAATCGGCCGTTATGTCGAAGAAGTCGAAACCGTGCGCCAGGCACTGGGCCTGGGCCGCGTGCATTTGCTCGGGCATTCATGGGGCGGCTGGCTCGGTATCGAATACGCCATCCATTACCCCGATGTGCTGAAAAGCCTGATCCTCGAAAACACCGTGGGTGACATTCCACACCTGTCCCAGGAACTGGAACGCCTGCGCGGCGCCCTTGGCAGCGAAACCGTGGCGATGATGCAACGCCATGAAGCCATGGGCACCCTCGACCACCCGCAGTACCAGGCCGCGATCACCTTGCTCAACTATCGCCACGTGTGCCGTCTCGACGAATGGCCCGCGCCGGTCAAGCGTTCCCTCGACGACTGGAACATGGGCCCCTACGAAACCATGCAGGGCCCCAACGAATTCCTCTACATCGGCAACCTCAAGGATTGGAACCGCATCCCTGAGATGGCCGCGTTCAAGATGCCCATGCTGATCACCACCGGCCAGCACGACGAACTCACCCCGGCCTGCGCCCTGCGCATGAAGATGGCGGCCAAACACGCCGAATTGCACGTATTTCCCAACAGCAGCCATATGCCCTTTTATGAGGAACCCCAGGCGTATTTCCCGGTGTTGCTGGACTTCCTCACGCGTCACCGAGGCTGACGGATGAACCTGGCACGTTATCGTTTTGTGCTGTCCCGGCCGCTGCAATTGCTGCCGGTGCTGTTTGGCATCAGCCTGATCACCTTTGTGCTGGTGCGCTCGATCCCCGGCGACCCGGCGCGCGCGCTGCTGGGTTCGCGCAGCACGCCCGACGCCTTGCTGAAAATCCGCGCCCAGTTCGGCCTCGACCAACCTGTGTGGCTGCAATATTTCTACTTCCTGAAAAACCTGCTCAAGGGCGACCTCGGTCAATCGCTGCTGTACAAGGTCGACGCGCTCAAGCTGATCGTCACGCGCATCGAGCCGACGCTGGTGCTGGTGCTCGGCAGCGTGGTGCTGGCGCTGCTGATCGCGATGCCGCTGGCCACCGTGGCCGCGCGTAACAAAGGTGGCTGGGCGGATAAGCTGATCCGCGTGTTCACGACGGTCGGCCTGGGCATGCCGGCGTTCTGGCTGGGCTTGATGTTGATCTTGTTGCTGAGTGTGCAGTGGGGGCTGTTTCCGGTATCGGGTTACGGGCGGACCTGGCTGGACAAGGCGCACCACATGGTTCTGCCGTGCCTGACGATCGCCCTGGCCCTGTCGGCGGTGCTGGTGCGCAACCTGCGGGCGAGCATGTTGATGGAGTTGCAAGCCGACCACGTCACCGCCGCCCGGGCGCGCGGGTTGTCGGAAGCTGCGGTGTTTCGCCGCCATGTGCTGCCCAATTCGCTGGTACCGGCCGTCAACCTGCTGGCGGTGAATATCGGCTGGTTGATCAGCGGCACGGTGGTGATCGAAAGCCTGTTTGCCATCCCCGGGATCGGCCAGTTGCTGGTGCGCGGGATCTTCACGCGCGACTACATGGTCGTGCAGGGCGTGGCCATGGTGCTGGCGTGCGCGACCGTGGTGGTCAACTTCCTGGCTGACGTGGCCACTGTCGCCCTCGACCCACGGGTGAAGATGCAATGAGCACTCGCCCCTTGATTGCGCCATGGCGTTTGCGTCTGCGGTTTGGTTTTCGCAACGGCCGGCTGACCGCTGCCTGGGGTTTGTTGATTCTGCTGCTGTGGTTGGCGCTGGCGCTGTTTGCGCCGTGGATCGCGCCTTATGACCCGATTGCGCAAAACACGGACTTCAGTTTGCTCGGCCCAAACCTTGCCCATCCATTCGGCACGGACAACTATGGTCGAGACATTCTTTCGAGGGTGATCTGGGGCGCGCGCATCGATTTGCAACTGGCGATCGTTGGGGTGATCTTCCCGTTCCTGATCGGCACCTTTGTCGGCGCGGTTTCAGGCTATATCGGTGGGCGTTTCGACAGCTTCTGCATGCGCCTGATCGATGTGATTCTGGCATTCCCCTTCCTGGTGCTGATGCTGGCAATCATGGCCATCCTCGGTCCGGGCTTGAAGAGCTTCTATATCGCCATGGCGCTGGTGGGTTGGGTGTCTTACGCGCGGCTGATCCGCTCGCAGATCCTGGTGCTCAAGGAGAGCGACTTCGCCCTGGCCGCCAAGAGCCTGGGCTTTGGTCACGGGCGGATTCTGTTCCGGCATCTGCTGCCGAATGCGATGTTCGGCTCGATTGTGTTTTCCATGTCTGACGCGGTGCTGGTACTGCTTAATGGCGCCGCTGTGAGCTACCTGGGCCTGGGCGTTCAACCGCCGACCGCCGAATGGGGAACGATGGTGGCCGAGGGGCAAGCCTTTATCACAACCGCTTGGTGGATCTGCACCTTTCCGGGGCTGGCCATCGTGACGCTGGCCATGGGCTTCAGCTTGCTGGCTGATGGCGTGGCGCAAGTGCTGGGGGATCGCTCATGAGCCTGCTGCAAGTACGCGACCTCAGCGTGATTGCCAACAATACCGGGCGTGATGTAACCCTGGTCGACCGTGTGTCCTTCGACCTGGCTGAAGGTGAAATCCTCGGCCTGGTCGGGGAGAGTGGCTCAGGCAAGACCATGGCGTGTCGCGGCCTGATGCGCCTGTTGCCGTCGCCTGCGCTGCGCGTGCAAGGTGGCGCGGTTCGGTTGGCCGGCCAGGATCTGCTGCCACTCGATGACGCCGGCATGCGTGCCGTGCGCGGCGGCCAACTGGGCATGATCTTCCAGAACCCCAGCAGCCACCTCGACCCGCTGATGCGTATCGGCGAGCAGATTGCCGAGGGCATTCGCCTGCACCAAGGCGTGTCGAAAAAAGACGCGCGGCTGCAAGCCATCGAGGTGTTGCGCCAGGTTGGCATCCCCGATCCCCAAGCGCGGGTCGACAACTACCCCCACGAGTTTTCCGGCGGCATGCGCCAGCGCGCGATGATCGCGGTGGCGCTGGGCTGCAACCCGAAAGTGCTGATTGCCGACGAGCCGACCACGGCCCTGGATGTAACGGTGCAGGCGCAAATCCTGCGGTTGCTGCTGGAGCTGCGTGATAAACGCGGTCTGTCGATCATCATGATCACTCACGACCTCGGCGTGGTTGCGCAAACCTGCGACGCCATCGCCGTGATGTACGCCGGGCGCCTGTGCGAACACGGCAGCAAATACGAACTGCTGGCGCATCCGCAACACCCGTACACCGCTGGCCTGATCGACTGCCAGCCCGCCCACAGCAGCGGCCACGCCTTGCTGCGCACGATTCCCGGGCAGCCGCCGTTGCTGGACGCCTTGCCCGCCGGCTGCCGGTTCAACCCGCGTTGCCCGCAGGTCGGCGCCTTGTGCACCGAGGTGCTGCCGGAAGGCGCGCGAGTCGCCTGTCATTACCCTTTGGGAGCGCACCCATGAGCCTGTTGCAGATCAAGGACCTTGAGGTGAAGTTTGCCGCGTCCGGCACGGGGTTGTTCGGCCTGAACAAGCAGTGGGTGAGGGCGGTGAACGGCGTGTCGCTGGACCTGGCGGCGGGTGAAACCCTGGGGTTGGTCGGCGAGTCCGGCAGCGGCAAGAGCACCTTGGGCCGGGCGGTGTTGCACCTCAACCCGATCAGCGCCGGACAGGTGTTGTTTGACGGCATCGACATGGCCCACGGCAGCGCCATCGATATCACTCGCCTGCGCCATGAAACCGCGATGATCTTCCAGGACCCGTACGCCGCACTGAATCCACGCCACACCATCGGTGAAACCATCGCCGAAGTGTTGCGCGTGCAGCGCAAGGTGGCGCCGGATCAGATCCCCGCTCGCGTCAACGAGCTGCTCGACCTGGTCGGGCTGCGCCCCGAACTCGCCAGCCGCAGACCCGGCTCCCTCAGTGGCGGCCAATGCCAGCGCGTCGGCATTGCCCGGGCATTGGCGGTAGAGCCACGGCTGATCATCGCCGATGAATGCGTGGCGGCGCTGGACGTGTCGATCCAGGGCCAGATCATCAACCTGCTGCTGGAACTGCAACAGCGTATGAACCTGGCGATCCTGTTTATCGCCCATGACCTGGCCATCGTGCGGCGCCTGTGCAACCGCGTTGCGGTGATGTACCTGGGCAAGATTGTCGAGGAAGGACCGGTGGAAGCGGTCTTCACTTCGCCACGGCATCCTTACACGGCGGCCTTGATCCAGGCGATTCCAGAGATTGATCCGCATCGGCCGTTGCCTACGGAGCCCTTGCCGGGTGAGCCACCCAGCCCGCTGAATTTGCCTACCGGTTGCGCCTTTCACCCGCGTTGCCGGCACGCTCGAGCCATGTGTTCCGAGGTGTTGCCGCCAACGCATTTCCTGCACGAGCATCGATACAGTTGCGTGCTTGAAGAACCTTTGCTTTGACCCTTACCTGCCATTCATTAACAAGGAGTTGTGATATGCAAACGCGCCACTTGAAGTTGCTCGCCGCCGCTACGTTGACCGCTTGGTCCCTGACTGCTGGGTTGGCACACGCCGCCGGCGTCCTGACCATCGGCTGCCGCGAGGACAGCACCACGTTCGACCCGATCAAAAGCGCGCAAAACCGCGACACGTGGGTATTCGCCAACGTCTACGACACCCTGGTGCGCGTCGATAACCTGGGCACCAAGATGGAGCCGGGGTTGGCAGAAAGCTGGGATATTTCCAAGGATGGCCTGACCTACACCTTCAAGCTGCGCGACGCGAAGTTCTCGGATGGCTCGCCGATTACCGCTGAGGATGCGGCGTTCAGCCTGTTGCGTATCCGCGACAACAAAGCCTCGCTGTGGGCTGATCCGTTCAACTTGATCAACACCGCCAAGGCGGCCGATCCGAAAACCCTGGTGGTCACCCTCAAGACGCCGGCTGTCGCTTTTCTCTCGCAACTGGCGTCGCCGACGGTGTCGATCCTGTCGGAAAAGGCCATGACCAAAATGGGTGAAGACGCCTACTCGGAAAACCCGGTGACGTCCGGCGCGTTTACCGTAGACGAGTGGCGCAAGGGTGATCGCGTCATCCTGAAAAAGAACCCGAACTTCTGGCAGGCCAAGAACGTCAGCCTCGATGGCGTGGAGTGGGTCTCCGTCACCGACGACAATACACGCATGCGCATGGTGCAGAACGACGAGCTGGACACAGCGATCTTCGTACCGTTCTCGCGGGTTGAAGAGCTGAAGAAAGACAAGAACGTGGTGATCCACTCCGACCCGTCCACCCGCGAAGATCACCTGTTGATCAACCACGCTCACGGCCTGCTGGCCAAGCATGAAGTACGCGAGGCGCTGGACATGGCCATTGATAAACAATCGCTGGTGAAAGCCGCCACTTACGGTCAAGGCACCGTGGCCTATTCATACATCCCGAAGGGCTCGCTGTTCCACTACGCCAACAACTTGCAACGCCCGTATGACCCGACGGCCGCCAAGAAGCTGCTGGAGGCTGCGGGTGCCAAGGACTTGAAGCTTAACTACGTGGTCAACGCCGGCAACGAAGCCGACGAGCAGATTGCGGTGATCATCAAGGACCAGCTGGCCAAGGTCGGCGTGACCGCCAACCTGCAAAAGGTCGACCCGACCCAAAGCTGGCAGATGCTGGTGGACGGGGAATACGATATTTCGGTGATGTACTGGACCAACGACATCCTCGACCCGGACCAGAAGACCACCTTCGTACTGGGCCATGACACCAACCAGAACTACATGACCCGTTACAAGAACGACAAGGTCAAGGAGTTGGTGGCGGCCGCGCGGATCGAGGCCGACCCGGCCAAGCGTGAGCAGATGTATGTCGAACTGCAGAAACTGGCGAAACAGGACGTGAACTGGATCGACTTGTACTACAGCCCGTACATCAACATCTCACGCAAAAATGTTAGCAACTTCCTGCAAAACCCGCTGGGCCGTTTCACTCTCGAAGAGGTGGTGAAAAACTAAAGAGCGCTGCAATACCAATGTGGGAGCGGCGGTCGCACCGCTGCTCCCACATTTGGTTCTGTGTTGTGTCAGATATTATTGCGCGTCAAACGCTTGCCCATTGATCCCCGCACTGTCCGGCCCCATCAGGTACAAATACACCGGCATGATCTCTTCCGGCGCAGGCCGTTCGATCGGGTTTTCCCCCGGGTACGCCTGGGCCCGCATGCTGGTGCGCGTACCGCCCGGGTTGATGCTGTTAGCGCGTACCGCCGCCACGTCTTCGAGCTCGTCGGCCAAGGTCTGCATCAGGCCCTCAGTGGCAAACTTCGACACACCGTAAGCCCCCCAATACGCCCGGCCTTTACGCCCGACGCTGCTGGAGGTGAACACCACCGACGCATCCTGGGACAGCTTCAGCAGCGGCAGTAGGGTGCTGGTCAGCATGAACATCGCGTTGACGTTCACGTGCATCACGCGCATGAAATTCTCACCGGACAACTGCTCGATCGGCGTGCGTGGGCCGATGATCGACGCGTTGTGCAGCAGGCCGTCGAGGTGGCCGAATTCGTTCTCGATCATCGCGGCCAGCTCATCGTATTGATGGGGCAGGGCAGTCTCCAGGTTGAACGGAATCACCACCGGTTGCGGGTGGCCCGCGGCTTCGATTTCGTCGTAGACCTGGGCCAGGTTGGCCTCGGTCTTGCCCAGCAGCAGCACGGTCGCGCCATGGGCGGCGTAGGTTTTTGCCGCCGCCGCGCCAATCCCGCGACCGGCACCGGTCACCAGGATTATCCGGCCTTTGAGCAGTTCTGGACGTGCGGAGTAATCAAACATAAATAGCCTCGACAGAATTCAAGGTGATACAGCTCTCAATGTGGAATCCAATTCCTGTGGGAGCTGGCTTCAGTGTTTGCAGGGGCGGCAAACAATCAGCAACTGCACAGCGCGTTATCCAGCACCTTGCGCAGCTCCAGCGGGTGATCCACCACGACATCGGCGCCCCAATGACGCGGGTTGTCGTCCGGGTGGATGTAGCCGTAAGTGACCGCCGCCGTGCGGGTGCCGGCATCACGGCCGGATTCGATATCGCGCAGGTCATCGCCCACGAACAACACGCTGGCCGGGTCCAGGCCGAGCATCTTGCACGCCAGGATCATCGGCTCCGGGTCCGGCTTGCTGTGTTTCACATGGTCCGGGCAGATCAGCAGGGCCGAACGCTCGGCCAGGCCCAGTTGCTGCATGATCGGCTCGGCAAAGCGCAGCGGCTTGTTGGTGACCACGCCCCAGATCAGATGGGCCTTCTCAATGTCTTCGAGCAACTCGGCCATGCCATCGAACAGTTTGCTATGGATCGCGCAGCCCTTGACGTAGCGATCGAGGAACTCCAAGCGCAATTCTTCAAAACCTGGGGATTCCGGGTCCATGGAAAAGGTCACGGCGACCATCGCCCGCGCACCGCCGGAGATTTCATCGCGGATGTGCTGGTCGTTGATCGGCGCCAGGCCGCGGTCGGCGCGCATGGCCTGGCAGATGGCGATAAAGTCCGGCGCGGTGTCCAGCAAGGTACCGTCCATATCGAAGAGAACCGCTCGCAACTTCACAGGCTTACTCCTCGCGCAGGGTCTGGATCATGTAGTTGACATCGACATCGCTGGCCAGCTTGTAGTGCTTGGTCAGCGGGTTGTAGGTCAGGCCGATGATGTCCTTGACGGTCAGCCCGGCCTGGCGGCTCCAGGCACCCAGCTCGGACGGGCGGATGAATTTCTTGAAGTCATGGGTGCCGCGCGGCAGCAGCTTCATGATGTATTCCGCGCCGATGATCGCGAACAGGTAGGCCTTGGGGTTGCGGTTGATGGTGGAGAAAAACACCTGGCCGCCCGGCTTGACCATACGGAAGCACGCGCGGATCACCGAGGACGGGTCCGGCACGTGCTCGAGCATCTCGAGACAGGTGACCACGTCGAACTGCTCGGGCATTTCTTCGGCTAGGTCTTCGGCGGTGATCTGGCGGTATTCGACGTTGACGCCGGATTCCAGCTGGTGCAACTGGGCCACGGCCAATGGGGCTTCGCCCATGTCGATGCCCATCACGGTCGCGCCGCGCTGCGCCATGGCTTCGCTGAGGATGCCGCCGCCGCAACCTACATCCAGAACCTTCTTGCCGGCCAGGTTGACGCGCTCGTCAATCCAGTTGACGCGCAGCGGGTTGATGTCGTGCAGGGGTTTGAACTCGCTCTCGCGGTCCCACCAGCGGTGAGCCAGGGCTTCGAATTTGGCGATTTCGGCGTGGTCGACGTTGCTCATGGTGAATCCTCTAAATCTGATAAATCGGTTGGCCGTTTCTGAACGTCAGGGTTCAAAACCGGCGTTATTCGCTGTGCCCGCTGATGCGTTGGCCCCAGGCAATGGCCGTGGCGGTCAACTGTTGTTCATCCATGCAGGTCAATTGCCGGTCGTCGAGCAACTGCTTGCCGGCGACCCAAAGGTGTTTCACACAATCGCGTCCGGTGGCATATATAAGTTGTGAGACCGGATCGTAGATCGGTTGTTGCGCCAGCCCCGACAGATCGAAGGCGACCATATCCGCCGCCTTGCCCACTTCCAGCGAGCCAATCTCGCTTTCCAGGCCCATGGCCCGCGCGCCATTGAGCGTCGCCATGCGCAGGGCGCGGTGGGCATCCAGCGCGGTGGCTGAACCGGCGACGGCCTTGGCCAGCATCGCGGCGGTGCGGGTTTCGCCCAGCAAGTCGAGGTCATTGTTGCTGGCGGCGCCATCGGTGCCGATGGCCACATTGACGCCAGCCTGCCATAACCGCTCCACCGGGCAAAAGCCGCTGGCCAGTTTCAGGTTCGATTCCGGGCAATGGATGACGCTGGTGTTGCTTTCTACCAGCAAAGCCAAGTCGTCCTCGCTGATTTGGGTCATATGAACGGCCTGGAAGCGCGGGCCCAGCAGGCCGAGTCGACCCAGGCGTGCCAGGGGGCGCTCGCCGGTCTGCTCAACCGCTTGCTGCACTTCAAAGGCGGTTTCGTGAACATGCATATGAATCGCTGCATCCAGCTCCTCGGCGATTACCCGGATTTTTTCCAGGTTGTCGTCGCACACCGTGTAGGGCGCGTGCGGGCCGAAGGTGATTTTGATGCGCGGGTGGTGCTTGAGGTCGCCGAACAGCTCGACACCCTGGCGGATCGCCTCATCGGCGGTGCTGGCGCCGGGGATCGGGAAGTCGAGGATCGGAATCGCGATCTGCGCGCGCATGCCGCTGTTGTGCACGCAGTCACTGGCGACCTTGGGGTAGAAGTACATGTCGGAAAAGCAGGTAATGCCACCTTTGAGCTGTTCGGCGATGGCCAGGTCGGTGCCATCACGTACGAAGGCTTCATCGACCCACTTGGCTTCGGCGGGCCAGATGTGTTTTTCCAGCCAGGTCATCAGTGGCAAATCGTCGGCCAGGCCGCGAAACAGGCTCATCGCCGCATGCCCGTGGGCGTTGATCAGGCCGGGGCTGAGCAGCATGCCCGGCAGTTCGCGCACCTCAACGGCCGAAAGCTTCAAGGCCGCGGCCCGTGGCCCGATAAAGGCAATGCGCCCATGGCGGATGCCCAGACCATGCTCCTTGAACACCACGCCGGCAGGTTCGACAGGTACCAGCCAGGTTGGCAGCAACAACAAGTCGAGCGGGGCGGCAGTGGCGGTCATCGCAGGCTTCTTCCCAGGCAGCTATAAAAGAAGGGCGAAGTATACCCGAGCGTCCTGGCTGGCGGATCGCTATAATCGGCGGCTTTGTTCATGAGTGCGGAGTAAGGGATGCGCGATCGACTGTTGGCAGCGGAGAAAGTGAAGGCCATCAATTGGCGTGATGGCGCGCTGTACCTGCTCGACCAGCGTGCCTTGCCGTCCCGGGAAAGCTGGGTGGCCTGCGTTACGGTCGATGAGGTGGCTGCAGCCATTCGTTCGATGGTGGTACGCGGTGCGCCGGCTATTGGTATCAGTGCTGCGTATGGCTTGGTGCTGGCGGCCCGCGAGCGGATCGCCGAAGGCGGTGATTGGCAGGCCGCATGGGAAGAAGACTACGCATTGTTAGCCGATACCCGATCGACCGCGTCGAATCTGTTCTGGGCACTGAAGCGCATGCGCGACCGCCTGGACCGCGTCAAGAAGCACGCCGATCCGCTGGCGGTGCTGGAAGCCGAGGCGATTGCGATCCACGAAAGCGACCGCGAAGCCAACCTGACCATGGCCCAACTGGGCGTTGAGCTGATCCGCAAGCACCAGGGCAATGCCCAGGCAATCCTCACCCATGGCAACGCTGGCGCCCTGGCGACCGGTGGTGTCGGTACGGCCCTTGGCGTGATTCGTGCGGCCTATCTGGAAGGCATGGTCGAACAGGTTTACGCCAATGAAACCCGGCCCTGGCTGCAAGGCTCGCGCCTGACCGCCTGGGAACTGGCGGGCGAGGGCATCCCGGTGACGGTGAATGCCGACTCGGCCGGTGCACATATCCTGAAGACCAAAGGCGTGACATGGGTAATCGTCGGTGCCGACTGCATCGCCGCCAATGGTGATGTGATCGGCAAGATCGGCACCTACCAGCTGGCGGTGTGCGCGATGCATCATGGCGTGCGTTTTATGGTGGTGGCGCCGAGTTCGACGCTGGACAGGATGATGGCCACTGGCGATGACGTTGCGCTGGAAGAGCGTGATGCGGGTGAGCTGCTGGAAGTTGCGGGCCAGCGTTTCGCGGCCGATGTGACAGCTTATAACCCGGTGTTTGATGTGACGCCGGCTGATCTGATCGATGTGATCGTGACCGAGAAAGGCGTCGTTGAGCGGCCGGATACGGCCAAATTGGCCAGGTTGATGTGCCGTAAGCGGTTGCATTGAGGGCTTTGGCGCCTGTCCGATTGCTATCGCAGGCAAGCCAGCTCCCACCTTGGATAATGGTCACAGATCTACGTGTGGGAGCTGGCTTGCCTGCGATTGGCCATTTAAGTCAATAAAATCCTTGGATCCACGCTCGAAAAATAGCACCACCCCACTTCTGAGCCCCTCTCGTCCCCCTCAAGCCTGTCATCCGTCAACTTACTATGCTCCATGCGCATCAGGGGGATAGGTGCGTGGCGGCGATTGTGATAACATCCGGCGGTTTCCAGGGCTGCCCCAAGCGGTGGCCTATAACGTGCAGATCCGTGTCATAACTCGTTGATTTGTCGTAAGTCGTTGTCAGGCACTCTGCCGGCAGCGGCGAGCTTCGTTCGTCCCATATGGATGTGACGAGGTTTCACCCGAAAAAGGAATCAGGCTTCTCATGGGCGAACTGGCCAAAGAAATCCTCCCGGTCAATATCGAAGACGAGCTGAAACAGTCCTACCTCGACTACGCGATGAGCGTAATTGTCGGTCGGGCACTGCCTGATGCGCGCGATGGCTTGAAGCCCGTGCACCGGCGTGTGCTGTTCGCGATGAGCGAGCTGGGTAACGACTGGAACAAGCCGTACAAGAAATCTGCCCGTGTTGTCGGTGACGTGATCGGTAAGTATCACCCTCACGGCGACACTGCGGTGTACGACACCATCGTTCGGATGGCCCAGCCGTTTTCCCTGCGCTACCTGCTGGTAGACGGCCAGGGTAACTTCGGTTCGGTCGACGGCGACAACGCCGCGGCCATGCGATACACCGAAGTGCGCATGACCAAGCTGGCGCACGAGCTGCTGGCCGACCTGCATAAAGAAACCGTGGACTGGGTGCCGAACTACGACGGCACCGAAATGATCCCGGCGGTCATGCCAACCCGTATTCCCAACCTGCTGGTCAACGGTTCCAGCGGTATTGCCGTGGGCATGGCCACCAACATCCCGCCGCACAACCTCGGTGAAGTCATCGACGGTTGCCTGGCGCTTATCGACAACCCTGAGTTGACCGTCGATGAGCTGATGCAATACATCCCCGGTCCGGACTTCCCGACCGCCGCGATCATTAACGGTCGTGCCGGCATCATCGAAGCTTACCGCACCGGTCGCGGCCGCATTTACATGCGCGCCCGCTCGATGATCGAAGACATCGACAAAGTCGGTGGCCGCCAGCAGATCGTCATCACCGAACTCCCGTACCAGCTGAACAAGGCGCGTCTGATCGAGAAGATCGCCGAGCTGGTCAAAGAGAAGAAGCTTGAAGGCATCACCGAACTGCGCGACGAGTCCGACAAAGACGGTATGCGCGTAGTGATCGAGCTGCGTCGTGGCGAAGTGCCTGAGGTGATCCTCAACAACCTTTACGCCCAGACCCAGCTGCAAAGCGTATTTGGTATCAACGTAGTTGCACTGATCGACGGTCGCCCGCGCATCCTGAACCTCAAGGATCTGCTGGAAGCGTTTGTCCGTCACCGCCGCGAAGTCGTTACCCGCCGTACCGTATTCGAACTGCGCAAGGCCCGCGAGCGCGGCCACATCCTGGAAGGCCAGGCTGTTGCGCTGTCGAACATCGACCCGGTCATCGCCCTGATCAAAGCCTCGCCGACCCCGTCGGAAGCTAAAGAAGCACTGATCAAGATGCCGTGGGAATCCAGCGCCGTAGTGGCGATGGTTGAGCGCGCCGGCGCCGATTCGTGCCGCCCTGAGACCCTGGACCCGCAATACGGTCTGCGCGACGGCAAGTATTTCCTGTCGCCGGAACAGGCCCAGGCCATCCTCGAACTGCGCCTGCATCGCCTGACCGGTCTGGAGCACGAGAAGCTGCTGGCCGAGTACCAGGAGATTCTCAACCAGATCGGCGAGCTGATCCGCATCCTCAACAGCGCCGTGCGCCTGATGGAAGTGATCCGCGAAGAGCTGGAAGTGATCCGCGCCGAATACGGTGATGTGCGCCGCACCGAGATCCTCGATGCGCGCCTCGACCTGACCCTGGGTGACATGATCCCGGAAGAAGAGCGCGTCGTGACCATCTCCCACAGTGGCTACGCCAAAACCCAGCCATTGGCTGCGTACCAGGCCCAGCGTCGTGGTGGTAAAGGTAAGTCGGCTACCGGCGTCAAGGATGAGGACTACATCGCTCACCTGCTGGTCGCCAACAGTCACACCACGCTGTTGCTGTTCTCCAGCAAAGGCAAAGTGTACTGGCTGAAAACCTACGAAATTCCGGAAGCCTCCCGCGCCGCCCGTGGTCGCCCACTGGTCAACCTGCTGCCGCTGGACAGTGATGAATACATCAGCACCATGCTGCCGGTCGAGGAATACACCGAAGGTCACTTCATCTTCATGGCGACCGCCAAGGGCACCGTGAAGAAGACCCCGCTGGAATCCTTCAGCCGTCAACGCAGCGTGGGCCTGATCGCCCTGGAGCTGGATGAAGGCGACGTACTGATCTCCGCGGCCATCACCGATGGTGAGCGTGAAGTCATGCTGTTCTCCGACGGCGGTAAAGTAACGCGCTTCAAGGAATCCGACGTTCGCGCCATGGGCCGTACCGCTCGCGGTGTGCGCGGCATGCGCCTGCCGGAAGGGCAGAAGCTGATTTCGATGCTGATCCCGGAAGAAGGCAGCCAGATCCTCACCGCTTCCGAGCGTGGTTATGGCAAGCGTACCGCTATCAGCGAGTTCCCGGAGTACAAGCGTGGCGGCCAAGGCGTGATTGCCATGGTCAGCAACGACCGCAACGGCCGTCTGGTCGGCGCAGTCCAGGTGCTCGATGGCGAGGAAATCATGCTGATTTCCGACCAGGGCACCCTGGTACGTACCCGTGTGGCTGAAGTGTCGAGCCTGGGCCGTAACACCCAGGGCGTGACCTTGATCAAGCTGGCCAAGGACGAAAAACTGGTCGGCCTGGAGCGTGTCCAGGAACCGTCGGAAGTGGAAGGCGAAGAGCTGGAAGGCGACGAGCTTGAAGGTGAAGGCTTCGATGGCGAGGTGATCGCAGCCGGCGATGACAACGTCGACGAGCCAACCCTCGATGCAGCCGCAGACGAAGAAGAGCCGCAGGAATAAGCGGACACACAGGGGGCGGATGAAGATTCGCCCCCTTGTTGTTTGTCCGGATGGAAATGTTGATACCCAAGCAGATTCCTTGTGGGAGCGGGCTTGCTCGCTAAGGCGGACTGACATTCACTACAAATGTCGGCTGTTAGATCGCTTTCGCGAGCAAGCCCGCTCCCACATTGGATCGGGTGTCGCCTGATATGTTTGCGTGACTACCACCAGATCAGAGTGAGATTGGATGTGAGCAAGAGAGCCTATAACTTCTGTGCCGGTCCCGCGGCGCTTCCTGAAGCAGTCCTGCAGCGTGCGCAGGGTGAACTCCTCGACTGGCATGGAAAAGGCCTCTCCGTGATGGAAATGAGCCATCGCAGCGATGAGTTCGTGTCCATCGCCACCAAGGCCGAGCAGGACCTGCGCGACTTGCTGGGCATCCCATCCGACTACAAAGTGCTGTTCCTGCAAGGCGGCGCCAGCCAGCAATTCGCCCAGATCCCGCTGAACCTGCTGCCGGAAGGCGGCACGGCCGACTATATCGACACCGGTATCTGGGGCCAGAAGGCGATTGAAGAGGCCTCGCGTTACGGTCACGTCAATGTGGCGGGCACCGCCAAGCCCTACGACTACTTCGCGATTCCCGGTCAGAACGAGTGGAAGCTGTCGAAGGACGCTGCCTACGTGCACTACGTGCAGAACGAGACCATCGGCGGCCTGGAGTTCGACTGGGTGCCGGAAGTGGGTGACGTGCCGCTGGTGTGCGACATGTCTTCGGACATCCTCTCGCGCCCGATCGATGTGTCCAAGTACGGCATGATTTACGCCGGCGCGCAAAAGAACATCGGCCCGAGCGGCATCGTGGTCAACATCATCCGCGAAGACCTGCTCGGCCGTGCCCGTTCGCTGTGCCCGACCATGCTCAACTACAAGGTCGCGGCGGATAATGGCTCGATGTACAACACCCCGCCAGCGTTCGCCTGGTACCTGTCGGGCCTGGTTTTCGAATGGCTGAAAGAGCAGGGCGGTGTGGCTGCCATGGGCAAGCGCAACGAAGAGAAGAAGCGCACCCTGTACGACTTCATCGACGCCAGCGGCCTCTACAGCAACCCGATCAACCTCACTGATCGCTCGTGGATGAACGTGCCGTTCCGCCTGGCGGACGACCGTCTGGACAAACCGTTCCTGGCCGGTGCCGACGAGCGCGGCCTGCTGAACCTCAAGGGCCACCGTTCGGTCGGTGGCATGCGCGCCTCCATCTACAACGCTGTCGACATCAACGCGATCAACGCGCTGGTTGCCTACATGGCAGCGTTCGAAAAGGAACACGGCTAATGTCTGAGCAAGAACTCAAGGCCCTGCGTGTACGCATTGACAGCCTGGACGAGAAAGTCCTGGAGCTGATCAGTGAGCGCGCGCGGTGCGCGCAGGAAGTGGCACGGGTGAAAATGGCGTCCCTGGCAGAAGGCGAAGTGCCGGTGTTCTACCGGCCTGAGCGTGAAGCCCAGGTGCTCAAGCGTGTGATGGAGCGCAACAAGGGCCCGTTGGGCAATGAAGAGATGGCGCGGTTGTTCCGTGAAATCATGTCGTCATGCCTGGCGCTGGAGCAACCGCTGAAAGTGGCGTACCTCGGCCCGGAAGGCACCTTCACGCAAGCGGCGGCCATGAAACACTTCGGCCACGCGGTGATCAGCAAGCCGATGGCTGCGATCGACGAAGTGTTCCGTGAAGTGGCGGCCGGTGCGGTGAATTTTGGCGTGGTCCCGGTGGAAAACTCCACCGAAGGCGCGGTCAACCACACCCTGGACAGCTTCCTCGAGCACGACATGGTGATCTGCGGCGAAGTCGAGCTGCGTATCCACCACCATCTGCTGGTGGGCGAGAGCACCAAGACCGACAGTATCAGCCGCATCTATTCTCACGCCCAGTCCCTGGCGCAGTGCCGCAAGTGGCTGGACGCGCATTACCCGAATGTTGAGCGCGTGGCAGTCTCCAGCAATGCCGAAGCCGCCAAGCGGGTCAAGGGTGAGTGGAACTCGGCGGCCATCGCCGGTGATATGGCGGCGGGCCTATATGGCCTGACGCGCCTGGCCGAAAAAATCGAGGACCGCCCGGACAACTCCACGCGTTTCCTGATGATTGGCAGCCAGGAAGTGCCGCCGACCGGCGACGACAAGACCTCGATCATCGTCTCCATGAGCAACAAGCCCGGCGCGCTGCATGAGCTGCTGGTGCCGTTCCACGACAACGGGATTGACCTGACGCGCATCGAGACTCGTCCTTCGCGCAGCGGTAAATGGACTTACGTGTTCTTTATCGACTTCATCGGCCATCACCGCGACCCACTGGTCAAGGGCGTGCTCGAGAAAATCAGTCAGGAAGCCGTGGCACTCAAGGTGCTGGGCTCTTACCCGAAAGCGGTTTTGTGAGGCGTTAACATGAGTGGCAACTTTCTCGCCCTGGCTCAGCCGGGCGTGCAACAACTGTCGCCTTACGTTCCGGGCAAGCCTGTGGACGAGTTGGCGCGTGAGTTGAATCTGGATCCTTCCAAAATCGTCAAATTGGCGAGTAACGAAAATCCGCTGGGCCCGAGCCCTAACGTGCTCGCGGCGATTCGCGAAGAGCTGGCCGAGCTGACGCGTTATCCCGACGGCAATGGCTTTGCTCTGAAGTCGCTGCTGGCGCAGAAGTGCCGCGTCGAGCTGAACCAGGTGACGTTGGGCAACGGTTCCAATGACATTCTCGAGCTGGTCGGCCGTGCCTACCTGGCGCCGGGCCTGAATGCGGTGTTCAGCGAGCACGCGTTCGCGGTGTATCCAATTGTCACGCAGGCTGTTGGCGCGGATGCGCGCATCATTCCTGCGAAGGACTGGGGCCACGACCTGCCGGCCATGTTGGCGGCCATCGACGCCCAGACCCGCGTGGTGTTTATTGCCAACCCGAACAACCCGACCGGTACCTGGTTTGATGCTCAAGCGCTGAACGACTTCCTGCAAGACGTGCCTGAGCACGTACTGGTGGTGCTGGACGAAGCCTACATCGAATACGCCGAAGGCAGCGACTTGCCGGACGGCCTGGACTTCCTGGCGGCCTACCCGAACCTGCTGGTATCGCGCACGTTCTCCAAGGCCTATGGCCTGGCGTCGTTGCGGGTCGGCTACGGTCTGTCCACTGCGGTGGTTGCCGATGTGCTGAACCGCGTACGCCAGCCGTTCAACGTCAACAGCCTCGCGCTGGCCGCGGCCTGTGCGGCGGTTAAGGATACCGAGTACCTGGAAGAGAGCCGTCGCGTCAACGAAAGCGGCATGCTGCAATTGCAGGCAGGCTTTCGTGAGATGGGCCTGGGCTGGATTCCGTCCAAGGGCAACTTCATCTGTGTCGACCTTGGCCAAGTGGCTGCCCCGGTGTTCCAGGGTTTGTTGCGCGAAGGCGTGATCGTGCGTCCGGTGGCCAACTACGGCATGCCGAATCACCTGCGTATCACCATCGGTTTGCCGGCTGAAAACAGCCGCTTCCTGGACGCGCTGGCCAAGGTTCTGGCCCGTGGTTGATGTCACCGCATTGCAACCTGCTGTGCCTATGATCGGTCGCCTGGTGGTGGTCGGTCTGGGCTTGATCGGCGGCTCCTTCGCCAAAGGCCTGCGTGAAAGCGGGCTGTGTGGCGAAGTAGTCGGTGTGGACCTTGACCCCAAATCGCGTCAGTTGGCGGTTGAGTTGGGGGTGGTGGATCGCTGTGAAGCGGACCTGGCGCTTGCGTGCCGCGGCGCTGACGTGATCCAGCTCGCGGTGCCAATCCTGGCCATGGAGAAATTGCTCGGTATGTTGGCCGGCATGGACCTTGGTCAGGCGATCCTGACGGACGTCGGCAGTGCCAAGGGCAATGTGGTGCGTGCGGCGCAACAGGCGTTTGGCGGCATGCCGGCGCGGTTCGTGCCGGGCCATCCGATTGCCGGTTCCGAGCAGAGTGGGGTAGAGGCGTCGAATGCGCAGCTGTTCCGTCGCCACAAAGTCATCCTCACACCGCTGGAGCAAACCGACCCCGCTGCATTGGCGGTGGTGGATCGTCTGTGGCGTGAGCTGGGCGCGGATGTCGAGCACATGCAGGTTGAGCGTCACGACGAGGTGCTGGCGGCGACCAGTCATTTGCCGCATTTGTTGGCATTTGGCCTGGTGGACTCCCTGGCCAAGCGCAACGAGAACCTCGAGATATTCCGTTATGCCGCCGGCGGCTTCCGTGACTTCACGCGGATTGCCGGCAGCGACCCGGTGATGTGGCACGACATCTTCCTTGCCAATCGCGAAGCGGTGTTGCGCACCCTGGACACCTTCCGCAGTGACCTCGACGCCTTGCGCGATGCGGTCGACGCGGGGGACGGCCATCAATTATTGGGCGTGTTCACCCGCGCACGGGTGGCGCGTGAACATTTCAGCAAGATCCTGGCGCGCCGGGCCTATATGGAAGCCGCTGTGAGCGCTGATGAACTGACCTTTCTCGCCAACCCGGGGGGGAGCTTGAGCGGGCGCATTCGGGTGCCGGGCGACAAGTCGATCTCCCATCGGTCGATCATGCTCGGTTCGTTGGCTGAAGGTGTGACCGAGGTCGAGGGTTTCCTCGAGGGCGAAGACGCCCTGGCGACCTTGCAGGCGTTTCGCGACATGGGCGTGGTGATTGAAGGCCCGCACCATGGGCGTGTGACCATTCATGGCGTGGGTTTACATGGCTTGAAACCGGCGCCGGGGCCGATTTACCTCGGTAACTCTGGCACCTCCATGCGCCTGCTGTCCGGCTTGCTGGCAGCGCAGCGCTTTGACAGCGTGCTGACGGGCGACGCGTCCCTGTCCAAGCGCCCGATGAGTCGCGTGGCCAAGCCGCTGCGGGAAATGGGCGCGCTGATCGAGACCGGGCCGGAAGGGCGTCCGCCGCTGACCATTCGTGGTGGCCAGTCGTTGAAAGGAGCGGCGTATGACATGCCGATGGCCAGCGCCCAAGTCAAATCCTGCCTGTTGCTGGCGGGCTTGTATGCCGAGGGCAAGACCGCGGTGACCGAGCCCGCACCGACCCGTGACCACACCGAACGTATGTTGCGCGGCTTTGGTTATCCGGTGGCGGTGCAGGGCGCGACGGCTTCGGTTGAGTCGGGGCATTCGTTGACGGCTACCCATATAGAAGTGCCAGGGGATATCTCTTCTTCTGCGTTCTTCTTGGTGGCGGCGTCGATTGCCGAGGGTTCCGAGTTGTTGCTGGAGCATGTCGGTGTCAATCCGACGCGTACCGGGGTGATCGACATCCTGCGGCTGATGGGCGCAGATATAACGCTGGAAAACCAGCGCGAAGTCGGCGGTGAGCCTGTCGCGGACCTGCGGGTGCGCGCGGCGGCGCTGAAGGGGATCGAGATTCCCGAAGCGCTGGTGCCGTTGGCAATCGATGAGTTTCCGGTGCTGTTTGTCGCGGCGGCCTGTGCCGAGGGGCGCACGGTGTTGCGCGGGGCTGAGGAGCTGCGCGTGAAGGAGTCTGACCGTATCCAGGTGATGGCCGATGGTCTATTGGCGCTGGGGGTGAAGTGTGAACCGACCCCCGATGGGATTATCATTGACGGTGGCCTGATGGGGGGTGGCGAAGTGCATGCCCATGGCGATCACCGCATTGCCATGGCGTTCAGTGTGGCTTCCCTAAGGGCGGCGGCGCCGATTCGTATCCGCGACTGCGCCAATGTTGCTACGTCTTTTCCGAATTTTCTTACACTGTGTGCCCAAGTCGGCATCCGTGTTGCCCAAGAGGCTCAATTGTGAATATCAAAGCACCGGTGATTACCATCGACGGGCCAAGCGGTTCGGGCAAAGGCACGATAGCCGGCATCCTGGCCAAGCGCCTGGGTTGGTGCCTGCTGGATTCCGGCGCGCTTTACCGCCTGTTGGCGTTTGCCGCTCGCAACCATGGCGTCGACCTGACCAACGAAGAATCCCTGAAGCTGCTGGCCGCACATTTGGATGTGCAGTTCGTCGGCGCGACGGAAGGTCATCCCCAGCGCATCATCCTCGAAGGCGATGATGTGACCGATGATCTGCGCAACGAACAAGTCGGCTCCTGGGCGTCCCAGGTCGCCGCGCTGCCTGCGGTGCGTGACGCTCTGCTGCAGCGTCAGCGGGCGTTTCAGGAACCGCCGGGCCTGGTGGCCGATGGCCGCGACATGGGCACCGTGGTATTTCCAGAGGCGCCGTTAAAGATTTTCCTGACCGCCAGTGCCGAGGAGCGGGCTCGCCGCCGTTACTTGCAGTTGAAGGGCAAAGTCGATGGTGTTAGTCTGTCGAGTCTGCTAGATGAGATCCGTGCACGCGATGAGCGTGATACCCAGCGCGCAGTAGCCCCGCTAAAGCCGGCGGCTGATGCCATACAGCTGGATTCCACGGAGTTGTCCATCGAGCAGGTGCTGGAACGCATCATGAGCGAGATCGCTATTCGCGATATCGCCGGGTGACCAAGAAGGCCGCAGGGGACCAGTCATAGTCCTGTGGTGCTTCTTTTAATTGAAACTGACCCACACCGTCTGGGGTGTGGAGATGGGCGTATTCTTCGCCCTTATCAACAGGAATTAAAATGAGCGAAAGCTTTGCGGAACTCTTTGAAGAAAGCCTAAAAACCCTGAACCTTCAGGCAGGCTCCATCATCACCGGTGTTATCGTTGATATCGATTACCAAGCTCGCTGGGTAACCGTTCACGCTGGTCTGAAGTCTGAAGCTCTGATCCCGCTGGAACAGTTCTACAACGATGCTGGCGATCTGACAATCAATGTCGGTGACGAAGTTCACGTTGCTCTGGACTCGGTTGAAGACGGTTTCGGTGAAACCAAGCTGTCCCGTGAAAAAGCCAAGCGCGCTGAATGCTGGATTGTTCTCGAAGCAGCCTTCGCAGCTGAAGAAGTGGTCAAGGGCGTTATCAACGGTAAGGTTAAAGGCGGCTTCACTGTCGACGTTAACGGCATCCGTGCGTTCCTGCCAGGTTCTTTGGTCGACGTTCGTCCTGTGCGCGACACCACGCACCTGGAAGGCAAAGAACTCGAATTCAAGGTCATCAAACTCGACCAGAAACGCAACAACGTTGTCGTTTCCCGTCGCAGCGTCCTGGAAGCAGAGAACTCCGCCGAGCGTGAAGCTCTGCTGGAATCCCTGCAGGAAGGCCAACAAGTCAAAGGTATCGTCAAGAACCTCACCGATTACGGCGCATTCGTCGATCTGGGTGGCGTCGATGGCCTGCTGCACATTACCGACATGGCTTGGAAGCGTATCAAGCATCCTTCCGAAATCGTCAACGTTGGCGACGAGATCGATGTCAAGGTTCTGAAATACGATCGCGAACGCAACCGTGTTTCCCTGGGCCTGAAGCAACTGGGTGAAGATCCATGGGTCGCTATCAAAGCCCGTTACCCAGAAAGCACTCGCGTTACCGCGCGTGTTACCAACCTGACCGACTACGGCTGCTTCGCTGAGCTGGAAGAAGGCGTGGAAGGCCTGGTGCACGTTTCCGAAATGGACTGGACCAACAAAAACATCCACCCTTCGAAAGTCGTACAAGTCGGCGACGAAGTGGAAGTTATGGTTCTGGACATCGACGAAGAGCGTCGTCGTATCTCCCTCGGCATCAAGCAGTGCAAATCTAACCCATGGGAAGATTTCTCTGGCCAGTTCAACAAGGGCGATAAAATCTCCGGCACCATCAAGTCGATCACCGATTTCGGTATCTTCATTGGTCTGGACGGCGGCATCGACGGCTTGGTTCACCTGTCCGACATCTCCTGGAACGAAGTGGGCGAAGAAGCTGTTCGTCGTTTCAAGAAGGGCGACGAGCTGGACACCGTTATCCTGTCGGTTGACCCAGAGCGTGAGCGCATCTCCCTGGGCATCAAGCAACTGGAAAGCGACCCGTTCTCTGAATACGTTCAGGACAACGACAAAGGCGCAATCGTTAAAGGCATCGTGAAAGAAGTTGACGCTAAAGGCGCCATCATCACTCTGGCCGACGATATCGAAGCGACTCTGAAAGCCTCCGAAATCAGCCGTGACCGCGTTGAAGACGCGCGCAACGTTCTGAAAGAAGGCCAGGAAGTAGAAGCCAAGATCATCAGCGTTGACCGCAAGAGCCGCGTAATCCAGCTCTCCATCAAGTCGAAAGACGATGCTGAAGAGAAAGAAGCCATCCAAAGCTTGAAAGACAAGCCTTCGGATAGCATCGCTGCTGGTCCTACCACTCTGGGCGACCTGTTGCGTGCACAAATGGAAAAACAGAACTAAGTTCTGTCAGACCCTAGAAAAAGGGCGACTTCGGTCGCCCTTTTTTGCGCCTGAAATTCGTTGAATCAACACCGAGAACCAAGATGCACAGCTCAGTGTCAGAACTGACTATAGTCTTAAAAAAACAGTTCTCGCGTTGTTGCTTCAATAAGGATTTGAATGAACAGGCTTATCGTACTAACCGCAGTGCTGGTACTTGCAGGCTGCTCCACCACCAGCGCCAAGACCCACGCCAAGCGAGGTGTCAGCGGCATCGAGATCGATTGCTCGGGCCTGGGCAACAACTGGAGCAAGTGCGACAAACGCGCGGCTAGAGAGTGCAAGATGCAGGGTTACAAGGTCATCACCAAGTCCAGTGACGCCACGGACGAAGAGGGCGACTATCCATTCGGCTGGAACCCCGCCGGCGCGGTAACGCGGACGATGTTGGTGATCTGCAATTGAGTGCGAGGTCCATCCGCAACAGGTGTTTATTCAGTCCACAGATAAGTTTATGCATGGGCTGTTCAAATTCATCAAGTCATGCTAAAACCTTCGAAGCGCTTTTCCTAGCTGCTTGAAAAAGAAGGGAAAAATATGACGAAGTCGGAGTTGATCGAACGAATTGTCACCCATCAAGGGCTGCTCTCATCCAAGGATGTCGAGCTGGCTATCAAGACCATGCTCGAACAAATGTCGCAGTGCCTGGCGACCGGGGATCGGATTGAGATCCGTGGGTTTGGGAGTTTTTCGCTGCACTACCGCGCGCCGCGCGTGGGGCGGAACCCGAAGACAGGGCAGTCGGTTAGCCTTGATGGCAAGTTCGTACCTCATTTCAAGCCTGGGAAGGAGTTGCGGGATCGGGTGAACGAAGAAGAGGAAGAAGGCGTCTGAGTGTTTTTGGGGTAGGAGAAGGTTATGCGTGGGGTTAAGCGCCTTGTTGCGGTATTGATTGCAGTGCTGGCAGCGTTGGTGGTTTTGGCATTTGTGCTTGAGAATCAGCAGGGTGTTGCGCTGTCGTTCCTGGGTTGGAGTACTGCGCAGATGCCGGTGGCGGTGTTTGTGGTGGTGGCTTTGATTGTTGGGATGTTGATTGGGCCAGTGTTGGGAGTGTTTGTGCGTAGGCGTCAGAATAAGCCGATTGCTTGATTGTCTTAGGCGGGGATTGGATAAGCGGTGATCGTGACCGCTTGTCAGAAATCTCATGCCGATCAAGGATTATGAATGGCTGCGGGTGCCTATTGGCGCAACCCCGTAGATTGCGACAGTTCCTTGGCAAACTCAGAGTCGCCCTACATACATGTCAAGACTTGTAAAATGCCTGAGAGATGGCAAAATGGAATCTGTTGTCGATAACAGGCATTTTGTGCTCTCGAAATTCGGCGGAGACGCAGGGTTTTACTATAATGCAATTAGAATAAGAAAATACACAATCTGTTTTGCATAACGAGCCCGCAGTTTCTCTTTGAAGGCAGGTTTTTGTTGTGAGTAGTAGCTTACGCTCCGTTCTCATCCCCAGCATAAAAAATTTGACTCGCTAGCGCTTGTAACAAGTCTCTGGCGTCAAAAGATCATTATTTTTTCAGTTGGCGCACTTATTTCTTCAGTTTTTGCGATTTATGCATTTTCGGTCACGCCAGAATACAAGGTGAGCAGTGCGCTTAGGCCTGCTGCGATTAATGAATTGGATGCGCTTAACCGCTCGGAAGTTTACGTTTTACCTCCTGGTGAAGCATTTGTAAGGGTAGGTATGGCTTTAGAGTCATACGAGATTCGCATAGGTTTTTTTAGATCCAATCAAAAGCTCTTTGAGAGGTTTGTGCGGCCTGAACGTAATCTTCAGCAGACGTTCGAAGAGTTCAATAAAAAATCTATAAGTTTGATATTGTCCGATAAAGATAAAGCTGATTCGCTTAGTTCTTGTCTGAAATTTGAGTTGACCTACCCAAAGGGAATTAATGGCGTTTCAATACTCAATGGTTTTGTAGAGTATGCAATAGCGAATGAGCGTGATTATATATCGGCCGACTTGACGGTTATTATCAATAACCGTTTAAAGGAGGTCGACGGCAGGTTGGCCGCAGCCCGCTCAAACTGTGACACGTGGAAAGAAGCACGAATTGCATCCCTTTCCGAGTTAGATAGAATTCGCCGAGCTCAGCTACAAGACGAGCTTCAAGGGCTGCGGACGCAGCTTCATAGCTTAAATTCGAATCGAATTGCCGAGTTTAATGAGGCAATAACAATTGCCAAGAAATTGAATATTATGATGCCTGCTTCAGCTACCTCCGTGGGTGATGATGCACATTCCGGTTCTGTCAGCATGAGAACGGAAATTAACAATCAGCAGATCCCACTGTATTTTATGGGTGTCAATGTGCTTGAAGCTGAGCGCGCAGTCTTGCTACAGCGAAAGTCTAATGACTTCACTGAGCGACGGATCTCTCAAGTTGCCAAAGAATTAAAGTTTTTGGAGTCCAATAGAGAGATTGAGGTGTTGACGAGTCGCGTGAAGGATGAATTGTTTCTGACAGATGTGCAGCCATTACGCGCAGAGAAAGCACGATTGCTGAGTGTGAATAAGGATATGAGTAATCTTAAGCTTGTGGCCATTGATAAAGAAGCACTAGAGCCAACTTCCCCGATAAGCCCGAATGGTCCCTTGCTGATAATCTGTGGATTACTGCTTGGTCTTGTTGTTGGGTTTGCAATCGCTTTCTTCAGGATAATAAAGCACGCATTGCGCGAGCCGGATCTTTAGCAAATTTTTCAATTATACAATATAGGCAGTTGTTTGTATGGGTGGGTTTCGATCAGGGGCAAGCGTAAAAAACGCGACACCTTATCCTGGAGGCAAATTGCCACTGGTTGTAGTGTTGGTTTTCTGAGCCTTGATCCAGCAGAAGATCCTAGATAGAAGCCTCGATTGCAGTGTAAAATTGTTTTTACTCGCTGTCGGGCCTATGGCTTGCTCTAGTGGTCCCCTTCATCTAATCGGTTTCTGAGAATGGCTCGATTGGCAACCGGCGCATGCTTCAACTGAGCGTATTCTGAGGTCAATATGAAAACTAATAAGCGTTACGCCTTCCTGGCCGTGCTGGCAGCCAGCGTACTCGTGACCTTGGGTGACACTAGGAATATTATTGGTTCGCTTAACTACTGGTTGCTGTGGGGTGGAGTACTAGTATTTGGGATTTATGGTAGCGGCGGCAGAGTGAAGTTGTCGCCAGAAGTAAGCTCTATTACCCTAGGTTTTACGTTGATGACACTAGCTTTTATGATCTCCGGAGTAATTAATTCGGATATCTATACCGCTTACCAAGGTGTCAAATTCATAGCTATTTATATATTGTTTTTAGTGATATATAGCTGTTCGGGTTTGCTGGAGTTAAACGACTTTTATAAAATTGCTTCGATTTCGATTGTGGTGAGTCTTGTTGTATTTATGTTATCGAAGTTCTTTTTTACCGACCTCTATATTCAATTGGGGGACGGTCGGCAAGGTAGTGAATTTGCCTACCCAGGGGTGATGTGGAAGGTGTGTGCTTTCTTTGCACCCTACATTATTGCGATGTTACTCACGACTCGTATTAAAAATGCACTTTTTGCTGGCCTCATTTTAATGGCGTCGGTGTATATATTGTTGGCGGACTCCAGTCGCACCGGTTTTCTATGGTTTGCGATCGTTGTATGTTCCTTTTTTCTTCTGCGCTTTTTTATTTTCCCTATCAGAACGCTACTGCTCGCAATACTTTGCTTGATCGCTGGGGGTTGTGTGCTGCTCTCTTCAAATATTGACCTGACGAATCATGATTCATTGTTGGTCTTGAATCGTTTGTTTGAGGGCGATCCAGTCAGGTCGGCTATGATACAGGATGGAATATCAAACGTCCAAAAATGCTTTCCATTCGGGTGCGGATTCGGCAGTTCATTTAGCGTGGTGGATGGGGAAAATATTGTTATCCATAATGTGTATTTGGGCATGCTGGGTGATGTGGGCGTACTGGGTGAGTTGGCACTTTTATTTTTAATGCTAATGCCGTTTGTGTTTTTCTTGTTGTCGCTGGTGGATGCTTCTGATTTAAATAATAATATATTCATTAAGTTTGCCGCAATGTTGGGCGTTCTTTGTTATATTTTTATTATGCTCTTTCATCCGCTGAGTACTGAGATGTCAGAGTGGGGCTATTGGATTCTGATGGTGTCCTGGTTGTCTCGTATTTATAGGTATGACAATGCCGGGGTGGTGAATATTATGTATGACAGGCAGATAGGGCGATAACGTGTTTACCGTATTTAAAAATATGAGCCTGCTTTTTGTTGTACAGCTCTTTGGTTATTTGGTGCCTATTCTGGAGATTCCGGTACTGGCGCGCTCATTGGGTGTACAGGAATACGGCAAGGTGGTACTGGTCCAATCAATTGCCTTACTCTCTTCACTTGTTGTTGAATACGGTTTTTCTTTGAGTGCTGCTAGGCAAGTCTCTTTGGCGAAGACTGATGTGACGGTACTGTCTAGGGTCTTTGGTGAAGTGCTGTCTGCAAAGCTGATAATTTCATCGGTTATCAGTATCGCGGCATTATGTTTTTATATGTTTATCAATTCACAGGCCTTCGAGCTTGAAGTAATCGGCTTGGGTGTTTTGTACTTTATAGCGTTTGGGTTTAGCCCGTTTTGGTTTTTTCAAGGGCTTGAGAAAATTGCGCTTGTGGTCTTTTTAGAAGTAGGTCTGCGGGTCGCAAGCCTTATATGCTTATTTATTTTTGTTCACGACCCAGGTGACGCTTTGGTGGCGTTATCGATTTTAGCCACATTTGCATTGGCAAATACATTGCTCGGGAATTATTTGTGCTACCGAAATGGGTGCCGCGTACGGTTCAGCTTCTCAGGTGGATGGCTTCAGATTTGCAAAGGGTTTCACGTTTTCATCTATAAGAGCTCAAACAATATTCTGCTTAGCGCTGGGCCTGCTCTTGTAGGACTGCTCTGCGGAAAAATCGCCGTTTCAGGATATGTCCCTGCTGAAAAAATCATAAGAGGATTTGTGGGTTTTATAAATCCAGTCCTCATTGGTTTTTTTCCGTATTTGAATAGACAGTACCTTTCCTCTGCAAAATCAGCATCAAGGCTATCCTGGATCATTGTCGGATTGATGTTCTTGCTGGGGTGCGCAAGTGCACTTTCCATTTCCGTAGCTGGTGGGTTCCTGATAAACAAACTATTGGGGGCTGATTTCGAGCAGGCGACGATGACTTTGCAGGTTTTTGTATGGATAATCCCCTTTAGAATGACTAATCAAGCATTGGGTTTGTGCATGCTTATACCTCGCGGTATGGACAAAGTTGCGAGCTCTGCAATGCTTTTGTTCTCGGTAGTGTCGATACTTCTGGCAAGTCTGTTGTCGATTAGCTATTACGTCAATGGTATCGTGCTTGGGTTTATTTTGGCGGAAGTCATGTTGTGCGTGACGTTTCTTGTATTGTCTTACCGATATAAGCCGGTCACTTATCTTGAGGGGCGCACTGAGTGATAACAATTTTAACAGCGACATATAATCGTTACAGTACTCTACCTCGGCTGCTCAAGAGCTTGCTTGAACAAAGCTCAAAAGAGTTTGAGTGGGTGCTGATAGATGACGGCAGCTCAGATGGAACTCAGAACTTCATTGATGAGTTAAAAAAGAAAGACCTAGGCTTCACGCTGACAGCGGTACGGCAAAGTAATGCTGGAAAGCACGCAGCTATCAATAGCGGGGTAGCAGCTGCGAAAACGAACTGGATCTTTATAGTCGACAGCGATGATGCACTGGTGCCTGACGCCGTTGAAACGATAAATACCTCAATCGCAACGGCGACTGATAAAACAGTGGGCTTGTGCTATCGAAAGGCGTATTTCAGCGGTGAGCTGCTTGGTAATGACTTGAGCACGGTCGAGCAGAGCTTTGTCTCGACGCCGACGGAAGCTGGCAAGTTATTCAAGGGTGACTTGGCTTACATATTTAGAACTGACGTGATATCAGCTTTTCCGTTTCCCATATTCAAGAACGAAAAATTTGTTCCAGAACTATATATCTGGAATAAGTTGGGGGATGCGGGCGATATCATCTTTTTTACACGAAGAATAATTTACCTCTGCGATTACCTGGAAGATGGATACAGTCGTAACTTTTCACGCCATTTAAGAGCTAATCCCAAAGGGTTCTTTACTTATTACTGGTCGCAATTTTTGCGTGAAAAAACAGTATATTATAAGTTGAAGAATTTAATCAGGTCCGTGCAGTGCCTTTTGTATATGCTTCTAGGGCGGCCTCGATGAATATATTATATTTTATCACTGGGTTGGGTATGGGTGGGGCCGAGAAGCAAGTCGTAAATCTGGCTGACCGGATGAGCGCACGAGGACATAACGTCGTGATTGCTTATTTGACGGGCGACGCGGATGTGCTTCCAGAGAAGTCCGATGTAACGGTGGTGGCTCTAAACGGTAATAAAACCATCTTCGGGATGGCGCGTGCAATTAATAATCTGGTCAAATTAATTAAGCGATTTAAACCAGATGTATTGCACAGCCACATGGTGCATGCGAATTTAATAGCCAGAATGGTTCGTTCAGTTGTAAGAATTTCCAGGCTGATTTGTACGGCACATAGTTCAAATGAAGGAGGTAAGCTGAAAATGCTGGCTTACCGTCTGACTGATTTTTTGGCGGATATCACAACGAATGTAAGCCAGGAAGCGGTTGATATACTTATTGCAAAAGGCGCTTCGCCTGTCGGGCGTATGGTATTTGTACCCAATGGTATAGATACTGAACGTTTTGTATTTGATGAGTCGGTGCGGAATCAAGTTCGTGCCAGAGAGTCTGTGGATCCTTCTATTAAAGTTCTCTTGGCAGTCGGCCGCCTGGTTGAAGCCAAAAACTATCCCTGTCTATTAGATGCATTCACGCTGGTTTCACAAGATCACAACAATGTACGTCTGTGGATAGTAGGCGACGGCCCTTTGGCTGCTGATCTCGCGCTACACGCTAACAAAGCGAACCTGAGCGAAAAGATAATTTTTTTCGGGCGGCGCGACGATGTTCCGTCATTCTACAGTGCTGCAGATGTCTATATTTTGTCTTCTGCATGGGAAGGCTTTGGGCTAGTCGTTGCTGAAGCTATGTCATGCGAAACGTTAGTGGTTGCCACAGACTGCGGAGGGGTGAAGGAGGTGCTGGGGGGTAGCGGCTATCTTGTTGAACCATTCAATCCTGAGGCGCTACGTCAAGCTATCAACTCGGCACTTGATCTACTTCCAGAGCAAAAAAACTCAATCGTCACTTCGGCAAGATCAAGAGTACTTGATAACTTTTCCATGGAGTCCGTGATTTGTAGGTGGGAGGAGTTATATGCCCAGCCCAAGGCCTGAGGATCTTGTTTGTCAGCAATTCTCGAGCGGTTTTTAGTTTGATCATCTCGATGAGAAATAGCCAATCTCTGGACTCGGTAAGTTGGGCTTGGGTAAGTTATTTGAAAAGGTGCGTAGTGTGAAAATTGTTTATGTTATAACTCGTTCGGATGTTATAGGTGGCGCCAGTGTGCATCTCCTTGATTTGGCGCTGGGCTCATCTAAAGCAGGTCATAGCGTTGATATCCTCGTGGGTGGCGAGGGCATCTTTAACTCTCGAGCGCGGGATCTGGGGCTCTCGTGCTATTCATTGAAATATCTCGTTCGTGAAATCAGTCCTAGAAAGGATATTCGCGCCTTCTTTGAGTTGAGAGCAATGCTTTCCAAGCTAAAACCCGATCTCGTCCACTTGCACTCCTCCAAGGCTGGAATCCTCGGCAGGCTGGCCGCTAAGAGTCTTGGTTTACCAGCGATCTTTACCGCACATGGTTGGGCTTTTACGGAGGGCGTGTCTGAAAAGCGCCGTTTCGTGTACCGTAATATTGAGAGGGTAATGGCTCGTTTCTCAGACCAGATCCTTACGGTTTCCGAGTTTGACAGGCAACTTGCCTTGAAGGCCAAAGTTGGCGACGGAGATACTGTTCTGACCATCCACAATGGTATGCCCGAGGTCTGTTCCAATAGCGTCGGCTTTACCGAGTCTGATCAAATACGCTTGATTATGGTTGCAAGGTTCGAAGTACCCAAAAACCAAAAATTCCTATTGGAAGCGCTTGCAAAAGTGGAAGCCAAAAACTGGGTGCTTGAATTGGTGGGCGACGGCCCTTCACTTGCGAACGCCCGGAAGTTGGCAGCACAGCTGGGAATTGGCGAGAAGGTGGTGTTTTCCGGGGCTTGTGATGACGTTCCGATCAGGCTTTCACGATCTGACATTTTCGTCTTGATTTCTGACTGGGAAGGACTGCCGCTGACTATATTGGAAGCTATGCGCAGTGGACTTGCAGTCATCGCCTCTAACGTCGGAGGGGTGTCCGAGCTGGTTGCGAATGGTGATAACGGTTTCGTGGTAGAACGTGGGGATCAGCAAGGGTTGATCGACGCATTGACGCAATTGATTAAATCCGCTGAGCTTCGAAAAAAACAAGGCATTTCAGGTCAATACAGATATCGCACAAATTTTACTTTCGATATTATGTTGGATAAAATTCTGAAAATTTACCAGAAAGTGTTAGACAGGACTAAATGAAAATCCTTATTACTGGTGCGAATGGCTTTATTGGGCGGGCGTTATCCGGGCACCTCGTCAGTTTAGCCAAATACTCAGTTGTCGGCTCTTACCGCAGGCCCTCTACTGATGTGCCATCTGATATCCAGATGTTTTCGACCGGTGAGGTAGACGGTAATACTGACTGGGATCGTGCCCTGCAAGGCGTTGATACCGTTATCCATCTGGCCGCGCGCGCGCACGTGTTGAATGCGGGGAGCGAAGATCCAGTTACGGAGTTTGAACGAATAAATGTCGAAGGTGCCGTTAATTTAGCAAAGCAATCGATAAAAGCAGGTGTCCGTCGGTTTATATTCATTAGCTCTATTGGAGTAAATGGTGCGGAGACGGATAAGTGTGGTTTTACTGAGAGCTGTGAGCCCCGGCCGCATGCAGAATATGCCGGCTCGAAATTAAAAGCAGAGCAAAAGCTAGCAGAGTTACTTGCTGCAGAGGCAATGGAGTTGACAGTTATCCGGCCTCCTTTAGTGTATGCCGCTGAAGCGCCAGGTAATTTTAATCGTCTCCTGAAGCTGATAGCGTCTGGATTGCCGTTACCCTTCGCCGCCGTGAAAAATAAGCGCAGCATGATAGCGCTGGATAATCTGGTGGATTTCGTTGAGCTGTGTATTGAGCACCCTTTGGCTGCAAACGAACTATTTTTAATTTCTGACGGAGATGATTTTTCCATTGGTGAAATTATCAAACTTCTCGCCTCGGGCATGGAGCGAAAAGAAAAATTGTTCAGCCTTCCTGACACTTTAATACGTTCGGTCGCCAGCGCACTCGGGAAGCGATCGTTATATACGCAGTTGTGTAGATCATTGGTTGTGGATGCTGCCAAAGCTCAAACATTATTGAATTGGGTTCCTGCGAAAGAAGCCAGTAATGCTTTGGTCGAAACAGGCCGAAAGTTCCGTTTATTAAAGTGATTCACTTCGAAATTATTGCAGGTAGGGATAGGCAGATGGCGTTCTGGATAGCGATTATTTCAATAGCGAGTTCCATTTTTTTCACAGGATTATTGCGTCGGTATGCGCTCCAGCGCAATGTATTGGATATTCCTAACAACAGAAGTTCACACTCTGTACCGACCCCTCGTGGTGGTGGACTGGCAATTGTGCTGGGATTTCTGATATCCCTGGGGTTGATGCGTTCCTTTGATTTGATCGATAACGCCTTTTTCCTTGCATCGTTCCTGGCGGGTATAACGGTAGCCGCGTTAGGTTTCATGGATGACCACGGGCATATTCCTGCACGCTGGCGCCTGTTAGGACATTTTCTCTCTGCGATATGGGCGGTGTATTGGATCGGCGGGCTACCGTCTGTCACGATTTTTGGATTACACGTCAACCTAGGCTGGATTGGCGGGGCGTTAGCCGTTTTGTATGCGGTGTGGATGTTGAATCTTTATAACTTCATGGATGGTATTGACGGCTTGGCAAGTGCTGAAGCCATCTGTGCGTGCTCTTCTGCCGCTCTCATCTATTGGATGTTGGGGTATGAGGAGTTGTTATGGCCGCCTATTTATTTAGCGTTGGCAACGGTAGGCTTTTTCTACTGGAATTTTCCAAAAGCACGAATTTTCATGGGCGACGCGGGCAGCGGATTCCTGGGAATCACGCTGGCCATTATTTCTCTAAAAGCGGCTTATTTTTCCTCTACCCTGCTATGGGTCTGGCTGATCTTATTAGGACTATTTATCGTTGACGCGACATTTACCTTGATGCGCAGGCTACTACGCGGCGAAAAAGTGTATGAGGCACATCGCAGTCACGCTTATCAATACGCCTCACGGCGTTTTAATGCCCACGTCCCTGTCACACTGTGCGTAATCTTGATAAACCTAATTTGGCTCGCACCGATTGCATGGTTTGTTGCATTTGACAGAATTGATGGTGCTGTCGGTATGTTGATCGCCTATGTTCCACTCGTTGTCCTGGCTCTGAAATTCAAGGCCGGGGTTAAAGAGTGATGTTGTTAGGGTTCGGAGTGGCGAGAGCGTAATCGTGATGTACGTCTATTTAGATTTTAGATTGTTAGAACTGCGAGAGGTTTAGAAATATATGAACTCACTAAGATCGCGCTTATTAAGCCTCCCGCGCAGGTATAAACGTATTTTGCAGGTGATTACTGACGTCTTCTTAGTTTGGTTTGCGCTTTGGTTGGCTTTTGTCGTGCGGATAGGTCTCGATGAAATGACAAATCCGTTTATGCTGCACACCTGGCTTTTTTTGACCGCGCCGATCGTGACTATTCCGCTGTTTATACATTTTGGTATGTATCGGGCGGTTTTGCGCTATTTCGGAAATGATGCGTTAATTGCTATCGTCAAAGCCGTCAGCCTGTCTTCGCTAATTATTGGTGTGGTCGTTTATTGTTACAGTAATCACCAGAATGTAATTCCGCGTTCTATCATCTTTAACTATTGGTGGCTCAGCCTGATCATGATTGGGGGCTTGAGATTAGCGCTGCGCCAATTCTTCCTGGGCGATTGGTTTACCGCTGCTCAACATGTGCCTTTCACCAACCGTGACGATGGTTTGCCGCGTGTAGCTATCTACGGTGCCGGGTCTGCTGGAAATCAGCTAGTCGCGGCATTACGCATGGGCCGCTTGATGAGACCCGTTGCGTTCATTGACGATGATTCCACTATTTCTGATCGGGTAATCTCGGGGCTGCAGGTTTATAAGCCCAAACATATCCAGCGTATGATCGATGCCACAGGGGCTCAAGAAATTTTATTGGCGATACCTTCATCGACGCGCGGGCGTCGTCGGGAAATACTCGGATTTCTGGAAGGTTTTCCTTTACATGTGCGTAGTGTGCCGGGCTTCATGGACTTGGCCAGCGGGCGTGTCAAAGTTGATGATATTCAAGAAGTGGATATTGCCGACCTGTTGGGGCGCGATCCTGTACCCGCCCAAGAAGATCTGTTGGAGCATTGCATACAGGGCCATGTGGTGTTGGTTACCGGCGCTGGTGGGTCGATTGGATCTGAACTGTGTCGCCAGATCCTTGAATTGCAACCTACCACCCTGATTCTCTTTGAGCACAGTGAGTACAATTTATACAGCATTATGTCCGAATTGGAGGCACGCATACTCAGGGATTCATTGGCGGTAAAATTGCTGCCGATCCTGGGCTCAATACGTCACCAGGATAAATTGGTTGATGTGATGAAAACCTGGCATGTAAATACCGTCTATCATGCGGCCGCTTATAAGCATGTGCCGATGGTAGAGCATAATATTGCGGAAGGTTTTCTGAATAATGTTATTGGTACGTTAAATACCGCTCAAGCGGCCATTATTTCGAATGTTGCTAATTTCGTACTTATTTCGACTGATAAGGCGGTTCGCCCTACCAATGTAATGGGAAGCACCAAGCGGCTCGCTGAGATGACGTTGCAGGCGCTCAGCCGTGAGCTAGAACCTGCTCTCTTCAACGGTGCAGCTACCCCTCAAAATCGCACACGCTTCACAATGGTTCGGTTTGGAAATGTTCTGGGTTCTTCTGGTTCCGTCATTCCTCTATTTCACAAGCAGATCAAATCAGGTGGGCCGATAACAGTGACCCACCCGAAAATCACTCGATATTTCATGACCATCCCTGAGGCAGCTCAACTTGTTATCCAGGCAGGCTCAATGGGCCAGGGAGGAGATGTTTTTGTATTGGATATGGGGGAGCCAGTTAAAATCACGGAATTGGCAGAGAAAATGATTCATCTGTCTGGCCTGAGTGTTCGTTCAGATAAAAAACCGCTGGGCGATATCGCCATCGAGTTTACAGGGCTTCGGCCCGGGGAAAAACTCTACGAGGAATTACTCATCGGTGATAATGTCGATGCCACACAACATCCAATGATCATGAGTGCAAACGAAGATTATTTATCGTGGAGCGTATTGAAACCGAGGTTGTCCGAGTTGTTATATGCTATTGAAAGCCATGACTACAGTAAAGTGCGTCAATTGTTGCGCGAAACTGTTAGCGGCTATGCCCCCGATGGTGAAATTGTAGACTGGTCTTATCAACAAAGGCGGCTGGAGCCATAATGTAAGGTCTTGGAGGAAGATAACAGTACGCCGGTGCTGTTATCTATGCTTTAAAAACGTTCGGTCTGTTAAATAATTTAATTAATTACAGCGCACTCACGTCAATCAACATCTATTGATCAGAAGGCTTTGTTTGCCGACACGTTGAAATACTCAGCTATCAGCTTCATTGTCTGTAACGACGTGCATTTAGAGCGTTTTTTGGCATAACCTCCCCCTTTTTACGGAGCGTTCGCGCTTTACATTTTCTTCCCCTGCACACCGCTTACGGAATACAATCCGCTTGGGTCGCTGCACGATGACATTTTCATTGGGCGCTGCCTCGTGATAAGCCGCCGGGCAGAGCCCGCGGCTTGATCACCCATGAAGCTTTTTCAACATAGCCCAAAGCAGGATGGCATTGCATGAGTGATTTTTCTAAATGAAAACCGAATATTCACTTGAAGTAATTACACTTACACTATTGATAATATTGATGTTTATTACTTTTTCGTCGATATTCAGTTCGAAAATAGAAAGTGCAGAAGTTCAGCATGAATATAAATTCATCAATGGCCTGCGTGGTCTTGCGGCTATATTTGTTTTTATTAATCATGCGCCGTTTGTACTAATAAATTTGGGTGTGAAAAATACAGTTTTTTCTGCGTGGGGACAAATTTACCCGAACCTTGGATCTTTTGGTGTGCAGATTTTTTTCTGCATAACGGGTTTTCTTTTTTTTGACAAAGTCATGAAGAGCAAGCATATAGATTGGGGTGATTTTTTTGTAGCCAGAATCAGGAGAGTGGCTCCGCTTTACTATCTGGCATCGTTCTTGGTATTTATTATTGCAACTTCTTTTGCAGGGTTTGATTTCCTGGATAAAGAGTCTATTACCGCTATCGCTGGTCTGGTAACGTTTAATTTCATAGATAACCCAATGAAAATTGGCGGCGTATCGCTTGTGCCTCTGAGTTCCGTGACATGGACGTTGGTTCATGAATGGCGTTTTTATGCAGTGCTGCCAATGGTGGCAATTTTTTACAGGTCGCGCTATAGGTCCATTATTATGACGGTGGCGATACTGATTGCTGCCATTGACCTGGGCACCTCTGCCGTGGTGTGTTGGGCCTACTTTCTGTCAGGCATGGTGGCAGCGGTTGTTCATAAAAAAAATATCACGAATAAACCGGTTAAATTCTTTTCCATGTTAATTGCAGTGGGTATATTTGTTTGGGTGTGCGGGCTGGTTGATGTCCCCGGCTACGGAGCGTTGAGATTCGCTCTGGCAACAATATTCTTCATATGCATTACAATTTCAAATCCGTACTTCTTGCATTACCAGTTCCTGAACAGGCTCAGTGATATCAGCTACAGTGTTTACCTGCTCCACTTGCCGGTATTGTTTTTAACCTTCAAGCTCCTGTCTGTATTTTTTGATCTTGCTGCTCTTGATAAATTAACTTTTTGGGTGGCAAATTTCGTGACCATTCCAATCATCGTCGCCTTATCGACCATTACTTTTGTTCATGTAGAGAAAAGGTTTATGCGCAAGAAACGAGTGGAGCAGACCAACGCCCCCACGGTTGCCTACTCGGAAAAAACAAACCCTGTGATATGAAGTGTGCGGTGCTACTGCATGGGCCTCTTTGTTCCGCCTACTGTCCATCGGTAATGCCGGGGCCGCCGAGTTTGCTGCGGACCTTGATATTATCGATGGTCATTAGGAAAGTGGTTGGATATTCCAGGCACCGCCCGCGACTTCAATTTGCGATTCTGTGCGAAGATTTATCGGGTGATCGTCGGCACCAACCGTGAGACTGTCAGAAATTTTGTGTTCGGGCATAACATGTAGCTAGAGGTGCATGTATGCCGACAAAAAAGAAGCCCGCCAATGCAGCAGCGAGGGAATTACCCTCGATCCCCCAAGAACTGATCGAGCAGTTTGTTAAAGGCCCGATGAGTGCCGAAGCCATTCAAGAGTATCGTAAGCGATCCACCAAGCACACCTACAATCAGGTACGGTTTCCGTTTACCGTGGCATTTCCGGTGAGCAGTTCCACGGTAACAACGCTTCGTAGTCTTCTGCCGTGGATGCATGCGGCAACCGCTC